>DATENH010000128.1:0-23256 GCA_035275145.1 Steroidobacteraceae bacterium
GCGGGCGACTTCAAGCAAGTGGATCCGGTGCTGTTCTATGTGAGCGTGCTCGGGGCGTGCGATCACTTGTTCAACGCGCGCTACGCGGTGCGCTCCCTTGCCGGTGGCGCAGGGTTCGATGACACCATCCGCGAGCGTTACATCGCACACGTGTGCGACGTCTTCATTCACGGCCTGCGCAAAAGGAGTGGCCGATGACGATCGAGCTTCCCAAAACCCCCGCGCGTATCGCGTCGGGTCTCTGCGATCCGCTGAGCTACGCCGAAGCGCACGGGCTGCACAACGACTTCACCTGGCTGCGCGCGAATATGCCGCTGAGTCGCGCGGAAGTGAGCGGCTTCGATCCGTTCTGGGTCGTGACCAAGCACGCCGACATTGCGGAGATCAGCCGGCAGAACGCGCTGTTCCACAACGGCGATCGGCCGACGGTGCTGACGGACTGCGCGAGCGAGGCATTCGTGCGCAAGCTGACCGGCATGCCGCACCTGGTGCGGAGCCTCGTGCAGATGGATGCGCCGGATCATCCGAAGTACCGCGCACTGACGCAGCAATGGTTCACCAACCAGAGCGTGCGCAAGCTCGAAGAGCGGATCCGCGCGATCGCGCGAGCGCAGGTCGCGTCGATGATCGCGCGGGGCGGCGAGTGCGACTTCGTGCGCGACGTCGCAGTGATGTATCCGCTGCACGTCATCATGGAAATTCTCGGCGTGCCTCGCGAAGACGAGCAGCGCATGCTGATGCTGACGCAGCAGCTTTTCGGCAGCCAGGATCCGGAGCTCAACCGGTCGCGCCAGGTCATCCTCGACATGGCGGAGATGGTCAAGCAGCTGCAAGCCGTGGTCGCGGAGTTCTCCGACTACTTCCGCAAGCTCACCGAGTCGCGGCGCGCGCAGCCGCGCGACGACGTTGCAACGGTAATCGCGAATGCGCAGATCGACGGCCGGCCGATCTCCGATTGGGAGGCAATGGGTTACTACATCATCATCGCTGCCGCCGGCCACGACACGACTTCGTCCTCGACCTGCGGCGCGATGTGGGCGTTGTGCGAGCAGCCGGGCGAGCTGGACAAGCTGCGGGCCAATCCAGCGTTGATCCCCGGCCTCGTCGAGGAAGCGATTCGCTGGACCGTGCCGGTGCAGCACTTCATGCGCACGGCGATGGAGGACTACACGCTGCGCGGCGTGCCGATCGCGAAGGGCGACTGGCTGATGCTGTGCTACCTGTCCGGCAATCGCGACGAGGAAGTGTTCGAAGCGCCGTTCTCATTCCGCAGCGATCGCAGTCCGAACAAGCACATCTCCTTCGGCACCGGCGCGCACGCTTGCCTCGGCCAGCATCTCGCGCGGCTGGAAATGCGCATCCTGTTCGAGGAGCTGATCCCGAAGCTCGGCTCGGCCGAGCTGACCGGCGAGCCGCGCCGCTCGGCCTCGACGTTCGTCGGCGGCCCGAAGACGCTGCCGATGAGGTACAAACTGAACTGAGACGGGACGACGCTCGTCGAAAGGGCCTTGGCCGCTTTCGACCAGAAAATCATGACGCATCCCTACATCCACGCCCGGAATCAGCCCGACAAGCCGGCGATCGTGATCGCGGCGACGGGCGAGACGATCACGTACGCGCAACTGGACGAGCGCTCCAATCAGGGCGCTCAGCTCCTGCGCTCGCTCGGCGTGCAGCGCGGCGATGTGATCGCGGTGTGCATGGAGAATCATCCGCGTTACCTGGAAATTTCCTGGGCGAACCAGCGCTCCGGCTCGTACCTCGTGTGCATTTCTTCGAAGGCGACAGCGGCGGAAGCGCAGTACATCATCGAAGACTGCGGCGCGAAGCTCTTCATCACGTCGTCGCACATGAGCGAGCTCGCGCAGCAGCTTGCGCCGCGCTTGCCGGGAAGACTGCTCTACATGGTCGGCGATGCCGCGACGCCTTACCGGTCCTGGGAGCGCGAGCGCGAACAGATGCCGAAGACGCCGATCGCCGATGAGAGCGCCGGCGCCGACATGTTGTATTCGTCGGGCACGACGGGCCGCCCGAAGGGCATCAAATCGGCGTTGCCCACCGACCCGATCGAGACGCCCAACATCCTGGTGCAGCTCGCGAGCAAGTTCTACGGGCTGCGGCCCGACTCGATCTACCTGTCGCCGGCGCCGCTGTATCACGCTGCGCCGTTGCGCTGGTGCATGACCGTCAACTTCGTCGGGAGCACCGTGATCCTGATGGATCGCTTCGACCCGGAGCGCGCGCTCGCGTTGATCGAGCGCTACAAGGTCACGCACGCGCAGTGGGTGCCGACACACTTCGTGCGCATGCTGCGGCTGCCGCCTGAAACGCGGGCGCGTTACGACGTGTCGTCGATGAAGGTGGCATTGCATGCCGCCGCGCCATGCGCAATTCCAGTGAAGGAGCAGATGATCGATTGGTGGGGACCCGTGGTGTACGAGTACTACGCGGGTACCGAAGGCAACGGCATGACGGCGATCACCGCCGCCGAGTGGCTGCAACGCAAGGGCTCGGTGGGACGCGCGATCAACGGCGAGATTCGCATCTGCGACGAAACAGGCGAGCCGGTTGCGCCGGGCACCGAAGGCACGATCTACTTCTCCGGCGGCCGCGAGTTCGAGTATCACAATGCGCCGCAGAAGACGCGCGAAACGCGCAACCGCTACGGCTGGAGCACGCTCGGCGACGTGGGCTACGTCGATCGCGACGGTTACCTGTTTCTGACCGATCGCAAGGCATTCATGATCATCTCGGGCGGCGTCAACATCTATCCGCAGGAGATCGAGAACGTCTTGATCGCGGACCCGCGGGTGATGGATGTCGCGGTGTTCGGCGCGCCCGACGAGGAGATGGGCGAGAAGGTCGTCGCGGTCGTGCAGCCGGTGGATTTCGACGCGGCCGGGCCGGCGCTGGCGGGCGAGCTGCTCGCACTCGCGCGCCGGCAACTGAGCCATGTGAAAGTCCCGCGACTGATCGAATTCACGCGCGAGCTGCCGCGCCATCCCAACGGCAAGCTCTACAAACGTCTGCTCAGAGACGAGTATTGGAAGCGGTAATCATTCTGCGATCCGCGCGCCATCGACTCTGAATCGCAGATACGGCAGCTCTGTCTGCGCAATGCTGCTGATACCCGAGCCTGCTGCCACTTGCTCTCCCGGCTTCACCACCGCGCCGATTCGTACGGCCGACCCTTGCTGCACGATTCGTCCGCTTTGATCCACCAGCACCGGCGTGACCTGGACATCTCTGAGCGGCACGGGCGCGCGGTTCTGCACCACCACGAGCAGCCGTCCCTGACTATCGAACTGACCCGCAGCGGCAACGTACTTGTCCGGGTTCTGCGGCAGATCCATGCGGACGAACTCTGCCGCCGCCATCTGTCCGATGCGGCTCTGTGAGCCGGCTGCGGCCCGGTAGTACTCCATCGCCTTCTGTCGATCGCCGTGCTCGCGCGCAATCGTGCCGAGGTAATACGCAGCCGGCGCGGTGGGCAGGAGCTGCGCACTCTTCGACAGCCATTCCTCGGCCTTCGCGTGGTTGCCGGCCTGGAACTGCGCGACTCCGGCACCGAGGTACGAGCCGAAGTAGTCCGAGTTCAGGTCGATCGCCTTCTCGTAATAAGGCAACGCCTCTTTCGGCTGCTTCTCCGCGAGCGAAATCTCGCCGAGCAGCTCCTGAAAGCGTCCTTCCTTCGGCAACAGGCGCGTTGCTTCCTGCGCGAGCGAGCGCGCAGTGGAAAAATCCTTCTTGCGCGCAGCGGTCAACGCCTGATCGTACTTCGCATAAGCCGGCTCGACGGCGCGCAGCGATTTCATGCGTGCGGCGTATTGCTCTGCGCCGATCTCGCCGCCGGGGCCGAGCTCCGCCAACGTGCGCTTGTTCTCTTCGACACGCTCGGTCGACGGCGGATGCGAGGCAAACAGACCTTCCAACCAGCTCTGCTTCTTCGCCCCTTCCTGCTGCGTCAGCCGCACGAAGGTTTCTTGCAGCGTCACTGCGCCTTGTGGGTCGTAGCCCGCGGCCTTCATGTACTTCATGCCGTACTTGTCGGCCTCGGACTCCTGGTCGCGTCCGTATTTCTGCTGGACGAGTTGTGCGCCCACGCCCGCGCCTTGAATCAGCAAGCCGGCGACATTCGTATCGACATCGCTGACTGCTGCGCCGATCTGCGCTGCCGCGAGACCGACTTGCAGCAGCGTGCCGCGCTCTTGTGCCTTTGCACCGTGACGTGCCGCGGCGTGCACGATCTCGTGCCCGAGTACGGCTGCCAACTCCGCTTCGCTGCGCAGCTCGGTCAACAAGCCGCGATTGACCGCGATCTTGCCGCCCGGCAACGCCCACGCATTCGGCACGGAATTGTTCAGCACCACGAATTCGTAAGGCAGCGGACGATCGGACACGGCCGCGAGCTTCTTGCCCACTTCATTGACGTACGCAGTCGGCTCGGGCAACACGTCGAAATCGCCGCCCTCGGCCTGGCGCATCGGCGCGTAGTTCTGCTCGCCGAGCTTCACCTCCTGGGCCTCGGATACGAACTGAATTTCCTTCTTGCCAGTGACCGGGTTGACACCGCAGGCGCTCAGCGCGAGCAGGATCGGCAGGAATTTCAGGACACGCATGCTTGACTCCTCAACCGCACTTGAGGAACGAAAGCAGACAGGTCTTGTTCCGTGTCAGCGATCGGGGGACCCGCGCGGCATCAGCTCGTAAGGATGCTTCCATCCCGGGAGCTGCGCAATGCGGCGCGTCCAGGCCATTAGATTCGGGAAGGTGTTGCGGTCGATGCCGGTTTCTTCTTCGTAGTACTGGTAGCCTGCCAGCGAGAAGTCCGCGATGGTCGGCTGCGCGCCGAGCAGGAACGGTTGCGTCGCGAGGTGCTTGTCGACGATCGCGAATGCGCCGAGCACGCGGCCGCGCAGGAACTCCAGCACCGCCGGGTCGCCGTTCTTGGTGATGCCTTTGAGGAAGCGCAGGGTCGCGTAGTAGCTGGTGAACTTGTGATTGTCGAACAGCATCCAGCGCAGGATCTCCAGCCGCTCGTGCTCGTCGCGGCCGCCATACTTGCCGAGGCGGTCGGCCAGCCAGGTGAGAATCACGCCGCTCTGGGTCAGCCGCTTGCCGGCGTGCTCGAGCACCGGCACTTCGCCGAGCTCGTTGACCGACTGGCGGTAGCTGTCGCCGCGCGTCTCGCCGGCGAAGTAATCCACGAACACCGGTTCCCAGTCGCAGCCGCAGACGTTGAGCATCAAGGCGGCCTTGTAGCAGTTGCCGGACTCGCCGACGCAATACAATTTATATTCGCTCATGGGCCCGACTCTACGTGCGCTGCACACCCGAAGTAAACGTGAGTAGACGTGCCCCCCGGCAACGTTGGGTTTTTCTCGCCAGTCGTGAAGATAAGCTTCAGGATGCTCTACACTGCCGGCCACATAACACCGCAAAGGGGACACACATGGTCGTGGAAGACTTGGGGCGAAAGCGTCGCGGGCGCTTCGGCCGCATCCTCGGGATGCTGCTGGTCCTGGTGTTGGTGATCGCCGCCGGATGGACCTGGTTTGCGCTGTCCTGGTCGTATTCCGAGGGCGAGCGCGCGGGCGTCCTGCAGAAGTTTTCGAAGAAGGGCTGGCTCTGCAAGACCTACGAGGGCGAGCTGGCACAGTACGTCGTCGGCGGGGTCGCGCCGCAGATCTGGTTCTTCAGCACGCGCGATGAGAAGGTCGCGCAGCAGCTCTCGGGCGCCGTCGGCAACCACATCCGTCTGCATTACACCGAGCACCGTGGGGTGCCCACTTCCTGCTTCGCCGAAACACCGTATTTCGCCGAGAGCTTCACGCGCGTCGAACGTTAGCGCGAGGGGGAGATCATGACGACGATTCAAGATTTCGAAGCCCGCTCGCTCGCGGGCAAGCCCGTGCAGCTGCGCGATTACCAGGGCAAGGTGGTGCTGGTCGTCAACACGGCGAGCAAGTGCGGCTTCACGCCGCAGTACCAGGGCCTGGAGGAGATCTACAAGAAGTATCAGGACCGCGGCCTGGTCGTGCTCGGCTTTCCGTGCAATCAGTTCCTCTCGCAGGAGCCTGGCGGGTCGGACGAGATCGGCGCCTTCTGCGAGCGCAATTACGGCGTGAGCTTTCCGATGTTCGAGAAGATCGACGTGAACGGCCCGGCGACGCATCCGTTGTACCGCTGGCTGAAGAGCGCCCGGCGCGGCGTGCTCGGCACGGAGCGGATCAAATGGAACTTCACCAAGTTCCTGCTCGATCGCAAGGGCAATGCTGTCGCCCGTTACGCGCCGCGCACCGAGCCGCAGGCGCTCACGAAGGACATCGAGGCGCTGTTGTGACCCTGAGGACGCTGCTCCTCGGCAGCGTTGCGCTCGCGTTCATCGCGCCGGCGGCGCACGCGGAGGAGAAGCCGCTGTGGGAATTCGGCCTCGGCGCCGGCGCCATCGCCTTCCCTGATTATCGCGGCGCCGACGAAGGGCGCGTCTTTCCGGTGCCGGTGCCGTACTTCGTCTATCGCGGTCCGATTCTCAAGGCGGATCGCGACGGCTTGCGCGGCAAGCTGTTCAATCGCGAGTACGTCGAGCTCGATCTGAGCGTCGGGGCGACGATTCCGGTGAACAGCGAGGACAATGCGGCGCGCCGCGGCATGCCCGATCTGCAGCCGACGCTCGAGCTCGGCCCGTCGGTCGAAGTGCACCTGTGGCGTTCGGCGGATCGGGATACGAAGCTCGATTTGATCATGCCGCTGCGCGTGCCGATCACGCTCGAGAGCTCGCCGCGCTCGCTGCAGTGGACGTTCGCGCCGCGGCTCAATATCGACTTCGAGAACTTCGGCGGGCACGCGGGCTGGAATTTCGGCGCCGGCGTCGGACCGGTGTTCGCGGCCGACAAGTTTCACGAGTACTTCTATTCCGTGCCGGCGCAGTTCGCGACAGCGCAGCGGCCCGAGTATCGCGCGGACGGCGGCTACTCCGGCATGCACGTGCTCGCCGCGGTCTCGAAGAGATTTCCGAAGTACTGGTTCGGCGCGTTCCTGCGCTACGACTGGCTCGGCGGCGCCGAGTTCGAAGACAGCCCGCTCATGCGCCGCGAGAACTCTCTCGCCGGCGGCTTCGGCTTCGCCTGGATGATTCGAGAATCGAAACGAAAGGTAAGAGAAGAAAGGCTGTAGCCTACAGCCTACAGCCTTCTCTTCAGTGCTTTTCCTGCGATTGCGAGTGCTGACCGCCCGGCCGCGAGATGCCGCCGAGCGCTTCGCCCGCTTCGTCGCGCGCGCTTTCATCGATCGCCAGGTCGCCGAGCGACAGAATTCCGACGAGCCGCTTGTCCCGGTTCAGCACGGGCAGGCGGCGAATGCGCAGCTGGCCCATGTTCTGCGTTGCCTCGTCGACGGTCTGGTCTTCGTAGCAGTACTTGATGTCGCGGCTCATCACATCGCGGATCGCCGTCTCCGGCCCGCGGCCGGCGGCGACTGCACGCACTGCGATGTCGCGGTCGGTGATCATGCCGACGAGGCGGTCGTTCTCCTCGACCGGCAGCGCGCCGATGTCGAGCTTGGCCATCAGCTTCGCGGCCTCGCTGATCGGCTGGTCCGGCTTGACCAGCTGCACGTCGCGCGTCATGGCTTCCCGGACTTTCATGGTCGTCCTCCGCTCTTGAATTCCAAAGTAACTCACCCGGCTCCGCGCAGTTCCGCCGCAGCGGCCACAGGCCGGAACGACGCCGCGCCGGCTGCGATCAGATACACCAGCCAGCTCAGCCCGACGCCGAGGCTGACGAGAGGTCCGAACATCGCGGGCACTGCGATCGCCGCCACGGTGCTCAGGAATGCGGCAGCACACAGCAGCGCTGCCAGGTAATTCCAAACGCGCGCGCCGGAAGATTTCACATAGATCGCCGCGGCGATCGCTCCGGCTGCGCCGAGGCCGAGCCACTTGATGCCGGTGGCCCATGGCAACAGCGTGAACCAGGTCGAGGCGGGATCGAGCTGCGGCGTGAGATTCATCAGACACGCGTTCTCGGCAAAGTCACCCAGCGCGGCTATGACTGCGATCCGAAACCCGAGTGTGCCCAGCGACGCGTGGCGCGCACGCATGCCGAGAAAGAAGAACGCCATGAACGCGCCGTACACCGGGATGTAGACCAGTACGTCGACCAGATTGATCGCGTCCATCCGCTGGACGACTTCGGCGCGACACGGGTCCTGCGTCCCGAAGATCGCGTCCAGGTCCGCAGCGCTGCGCGCGAGCTCGAACGCGATGATCGGCGCGTAGTTCTGTGGCAGATTGCCGCACGGCTTCACCGGCGCCTGCGTGGCAGAGAACAAGGTCACCACGAGCACCAGCAGGCCGGCGGCGAAGCTGATGCGGAAGGCGGCTCTGGGATGCATGGGCGGTATTATCAATGAATATTCGAGCACCGGCACAGGCACACGCGACGACGCTGCTGGAGCGAGTCGCGCTGCGTTGCTGCGACTGGTCGGAGCGTTGGGTTCCGGACGCTTATGTGTTCGCAGCGCTCGCCGTCGTCATCGTGGCAGCCGTGGCCATCGTGCTGGGAGCGACGCCGCTGCAGACGGCGCAGGCGTTCGGGGACGGATTCTGGACCCTGATTCCATTCACGATGCAGATGAGCTTCATCATCATCGGGGGTTATGTCGTGGCCAGCTCGCCGCCGGTCGCGCGGCTCATCGAGCGGCTCGCTGCCGTGCCGAAGACGGGGCGCGGCGCGGTGTGCTGGATCGCGCTGGTCAGCATGCTGGTTTCGCTCATTCACTGGGGATTGAGCTCGATCCTCGGCAGCCTGCTGGCCCGTGCGCTCGGGCGTCGCGAAGAGCTCGACATGGACTACCGGGCTGCAGGCGCAGCGGCCTATCTGGGGATGGGGTCGGTGTGGGCGATGGGCCTGTCTTCGTCTGCCGCGCAGTTGCAGGCGAATCCGGCGAGCATGCCGCCCTCTCTGCTGGCGATCACCGGTGTGATCCCGTTCGAGCAGACGATCTTTCTCTGGCAGTCGTGGGCGCTGACCGCCGTACTCATCGTCGTCACGCTTGCGATCGCCTGGCTGACTGCGCCGCCTCCGTCGCAGGCGCGCGCCGCGCGAGATTACGGCGTGGTCGATAGCGTGCGTCCACCGGCCGCCGTTCGCGGGACGCGTCCTGGCGAGTGGCTCGAATACGCACCGTGGCTCAACGTGATCATCGCTGCGCTCGGCGGCGCGTGGCTCGTGCACGAGTTCATGACGAAGGGGCCAAGCGCGGCCATCTCCAGTCTCAACACGTACAACTTCCTGTTCCTGATGCTCGGCCTGCTGCTGTGCTGGCGGCCGAGAACTTTTCTGGATGCGGTTGCTCGCGGCGTGCCGAGCGTCAGCGGCGTGCTCGTCCAGTTTCCGTTCTACGGCGGCATCGCTGCGATCATCACGGCGCCGACCGGCGAGGGCGGTGCCAGCATCGCGCAGCATCTCGCGGGCTTGTTCACGCACGCTGCGACGCGCGAGACGTTCCCGGTCGTGATGGGCGCGTACTCGGCCGTGCTCGGCTTCTTCGTGCCATCGGGCGGCGGCAAGTGGGTTATCGAAGCGCCTTACGTCATGCAGGCGGCGAACGAGCTGAAGGCGCACCTGGGCTGGGCAGTACAGGTCTACAACGCGGCCGAGGCGCTGCCGAACCTGATCAATCCGTTCTGGATGCTGCCCCTGCTCGGAATCCTGGGGTTGAAGGCTCGCGACGTCGCCGGGTTCACGATCGTGCAGTTCGTGGTGCACGTACCGCTGGTGCTGTTCCTGCTCTGGCTGTTCGGCTTGACGCTGGATTACACGCCGCCGGTCATGCCACCAACGCCTTGATCACAGCGGCGCGCTGGTCGCTGCCGATGCGCACGGTCTTTCCCAGATATCGATCGAGCCCGCCGAGCGCAGCGATGCTGTCGAATGCTGCTTGCAGGAAGTCGGCGTGCGCCATGAACAGCACGCGACGGATATCGTCGGGCATCGACAGCAATGGATGATGGATGTCGGTGAGACCGAGCTGCGTGTCGTGGCGAGTGCGCAGGAAGTGCTCGAAATCGCCAGCCTCGTTCGTGAGCAGGTAGTCGTCGATCGCGGTCTGCGGCGAGACATCGATTGCACGCAACAGCACTGCGATGGCGACGCCGGTGCGATCCTTGCCTGCTGCGCAATGCACGACGACCGGCACGGCTCCAGTCGCGACGCACTCGAACATGCCGCGAATACGCGGCGCCATCCATTCCGGCAGCGCGCGATACAAGTCGATCATCGCGTCGAACATGCCCGCGGCAGTGTTCGGGCGGCGCGCGGCAAACGAGCGAATCGTCGGTGTGTCGATGCCGTCGTCCCAGTGCAGATGAGTTGGTCGCTGCTGATCGGCGCCGGTCGGCCAGGCACTCGGCTCGCGCTCGCGTTCCTCCGCGCGGCGCAGATCGCAGATCGCGCGGACGTCGAGACCGTGGAGCGTGCTGTGGTCCCGATCCGTGAAGTAGCTCAGCACGCCTGCGCGATAGACGCGGCCCCACCGGACGGTGCCGCCGTCCTGCGTTGCGTAGCCGCCGATGTCGCGAAAGTTACAGCCGCCGTGGAGCGAGACGAGTCTTACGGGCGTGGTGTCAGTTGTCATTCTTGAAAGGATCGCCCGGCGGAATGCCGAGCGGTTCGAGCCGGCCTTCGGTGGTAAAGGTCTGGTTGCCGATGTCGCGCGCCTGGTCCGGCGGGATCGGCGCGAGGATGCGCCAGGCCTGCGTCGGATGGAATAGCGCCCAGAAGGGCGCAGCGATTCCCGGCCACACTCGTGGCGTGAAAGTCGGCGGCGGGATGCGCGCGCCTTCGACTTCGATCTCCTCGATGTTGTCGGATTCCATCTTGGCGATCAGTCGTTCGAGCTGCCGTGGCGTGTAAAGCTGGGTGATTTTCGGCGGGCGCAGATCGAGCGGCTTGTCGAGCGTTTTGGACGGCGCGGGTGCCGCGGCCGCCTCGTCGTCGGCCAGAGCATCCGCAGAGGTCAAGGCCAGACCGGCGGCCAGCAGCAGGGCCGTACCTGCGCGAATTTTCCCGGTTCTGGTATTCATGCGTGCGCCTCGCTCTGTGACAGATCAGAGCGCGGCCGTGTACATTCGTTCACCGCATTTGTCGTAACGGGCCAGGATCAAAACACTCATGACTCAGGGTTCACAACCGCCGGCCGGTGCGCTGAAAGGCGTGCGGGTGCTCGACATGAGCCGTGTGCTCGCCGGCCCGTGGTGCGGCCAGATACTGGCGGACCTCGGTGCGGAAGTCATCAAGATCGAGCGGCCCAAGTGCGGCGACGACACGCGCGGCTGGGGGCCGCCGTATCTCAAAGACGCGCAAGGCAACGAGACGCACGAATCGGCCTACTACCTGAGCGCGAACCGCGGCAAGAAGTCGGTGACGCTCGACATCGCCACGCCGGCGGGACAGCAGATCGCGCGTCGGCTCGCGTCGCAAAGCGACGTGCTGATCGAGAACTACAAGGCGGGCGACCTGAAGCGCTACACCCTCGGCTACGAGCAGCTGCGCGAGCTCAATCCCGGTCTCGTCTACTGTTCGATCACGGGCTTCGGCCAGACCGGGCCGATGCGCACCGTCGCGGGCTACGACTTCATCATTCAGGCGATGGGCGGACTGATGAGCCTGACTGGCGAAGCGGATGGGCGGCCCGGCGGTGAGCCGCTGCGGGTCGGCGTCGCGGTCGCCGATCTCTCGACGGGTATGTACGCCACGGTCGCGATCCTGGCCGCGCTCTTGCATCGCGCGCGCACCGGAGAAGGGCAATACATCGACATGGCGTTGCTCGACACGCAGGTCTCGATGATCGCCAACATGAACTTGAACTACCTGATCTCGAACCGCGTGCCGCGACGTATCGGCAATGCGCACGCGAACATCGTGCCCTACCAGGTCTTCGACGCGGCGGATGGCAAGGTGGTACTGGCGGTGGGCAACGACGGTCAGTTCGCGAAATTCTGCGAGGCGGCCGGTTGCTCGCTGCATCGGGATCCACGCTTCAGCAAGAACGCCGAGCGCGTGCGAAATCGCGAGGTGGTCGTGCCGCTGCTCGAAGACATCATGCGTCGGCGCACGGTCGGTCAGTGGGTCGAGTTGCTGGAGCCGGTCGGCGTGCCGGTCGGGCCGATCAACGATCTTGCGCAGGTATTCGCGCATCCGCAGGTGAAGAGTCGCGGGCTGCAATTCGAGTTGCCGCATCCGCTCGCGGGCTCGGTGCCCAGCGTCGCCAATCCGATCCGCATGTCTGCTACGCCGCTGCGCTACGAAGCGGCACCGCCGACCCTAGGTCAGCACACGCAGGAAGTGTTGAGCAGCCTCGGTATCGACGAGAGCGAGCTGCAAGCGCTGGCGCGCGACGGCATCATCTGAAAAAAATCCCCCCTCCGCTCCACGCGGAGGAGGGTTAGCTGCGGGGGTCGTCCGCGCAAAAATTCAGTAGCTGTCGTTGTGGTACTCGACCGCGACGACGTGGGTCACCGGCAGGTCTTTGCGCTCGCACGCCGACACGTCGAACACCCAGTTCTCGACGGCGCTGCGCGTGGCCGCGTTGTCCAGCTTGCGATAACCGCTCGAACGATTCAGGTCGGCGGTCTTCGCGCGGCCGTTCTCGTCGATGGTCACGTTCATGTACACGGTGCCTTCCTGGCCGCGGATCTGCGAGCCGAGCGGAAAGCTGGTTTGTTTCTGGATCAGGTGCGGCTTGCAAACGGTGTCCGCGGATGCCAGTGGGGCAGTGAGCAGGGCAGTCGCAGCGGCCAGTGTCGCCAGGCTAGAAACGAACAAGGTCTTCATGGGGATCTCCAACTCGAAACGGGGGCCAGGGTCTGGGACGGGTCGTCGCGTCGCGCTTATGTCTGCCGGGTTGCACTGGCCGGGTGCCGGCGCTACAGTAGCGCGCGCTACAGACCTGTCTGTTCGCGATCGTACGTACAGGTCTGTAGCGTGTCAAGAACAGATTACAGAGATGTCGGGGGGTTGGAGATGGTCAAAGCCGGGCGGGCGCGGGCGGCCGATGAGGCCCCAAGCGCTGTGAGCGGGACGGAAAGCGTGCGGGATCGAATCCTCAACACGGCGCGCGAGCTGTTCTATCGGGAAGGCGCGCGCTCCGTGGGTGTCGATACGGTCGTTGCGCAGTCGGGCGTCGCCAAGACGAGCCTGTACCGCTGGTTTCCTTCCAAGGACGCGTTGATCGCGGCAGTGATCGAGGAGGAGGCGAAGGATCGCTGGTCGGGGTGGGACTACAACGCCCAGCGCAGTCCTCCCGATCCGCGCGAGCAGTTGCGCGCGCAACTCGCCGGCATCGCGAAGTTCGTCAGCAGCCCGAAGTATCGCGGCTGTCCCTTCATGAACGTCACCGTCGAGTTCGCCGACCATCAGCATCCCGCGCGCCTGGTGGCGCTCGAAGTGATGGAAGAGCTGCGGCGTCGCGTGCGCGCGCTGGTCGACCAGATCGGCGTGGATGAGCCGGCGATAGTCACCGATCAGATCGTGATGCTGGTGGACGGCGCGTTCTCGAGCGCGCAGGTCTTCGGCAAGAACGGTCCGCAGCGCCTGTTGGTATCGGCAGCGGACGCGCTGATCGACGCCCACAAGAAGTAACTCGACGCGTCAGTCGGTCGCTTCGGCGCCGTTCGTCTCGCGCAGGAAGAAAGTGCCCACGACGGTCGTCAGCAGGCAGACGACCAGCGGGTACCACAGTCCCGAATAGATATTGCCGGTGTACGCGATCATCGCGAAGGCGATGCTCGGCAGAAAGCCGCCGAACCAGCCGTTGCCGAGGTGATACGGCAGCGACATCGACGTGTAGCGGATGCGCGGCGGAAACAGCTCCACGAGCCATGCCGCGATCGGCCCGTACGTCATCACACCGAGCACCGACAATACGAACAGCAGCAGGAACACCATCGTGTAGTCGATGCGCTGCGGATCGGCGCTCGCCGGATAGCCGGCACTCTTCAACGCACCCGTGAGCTGTTCCTTGAACTGCCCGCTGCGTGCTTTGAAGTCGTCCGCACTGAGCGTCGCGCCGTCGAACGCCGCGACCGACACACCGCCGACTTTGACGAGTGCGGTGGTTCCGGCCGGCGCTGCTTCGTTCGCATACGGAATGCGTTGACCTGCGAGCGCGCTCTTGGCGACGTCGCACGAGCTCGTGAAACGCGCACCGCCGACGGGATCGAACTGGAAGCTGCACTGGCGCGGATCCGCGACGACCACGACCGGATTGCTCGCCTGCGCCGTCTCGATTTGCGGATTCGCGTAATGCGTGAGCCCGCGGAAGATCGGGAAGAACGTCAGCGCTGCGATCAGGCAGCCGATCACGACCTGCGGTTTGCGGCCGAAGCGATCCGCGAGCTTGCCGACGACGAGGTAGAACGGCGTCGCCGCCGTGAGCGCCGCAGCGACCAGCAGGTTCGCCGTTGACGGCTCCACCTTGAGCGTCTGCGTCAGGAACAGGTTCATGTAGACGAGCGAGACGTAGCCGATCACCGCCTGGCCCGCCATTGCGCCGAACAGCGCGAGCAGCACCAGCTTCAGGTTGCTCCAGCGGCCGAGCGATTCGCGCAGCGGATTCTTCGCGAGCTTGCCGGAGGCGCGCATCTCGCGGAACACCGGCGATTCTTCGAGCTGCATGCGGATGTAGACGGAAATCGCCAGCAGGATGATCGACAGCAGGAACGGCACGCGCCAGCCCCAGGTCCCGAAGTGCTCGCCGAGCAGCCAGCGGCAGCTCAGGATCACGATGAGCGACAGGATCATGCCCGCGGTCGCCGTGATCTGAATCCAGCTCGTGTAGTAAGCGCGGCGGCCGGGCGGAGCGTGCTCGGCAATGTAAGTCGCAGCACCGCCGTACTCGCCGCCGACGGCAAGACCTTGCAGTAGCCGCAGAGTGATCAGGATGATCGGCGCCGCGACGCCGATCGACGCTTGTCCCGGCAACACGCCGACGAGCGCCGTGGCGACGCCCATGATGACGATGGTGATCAGGAACGTGTGCTTGCGGCCTGCGAGATCGCCGAGCCTGCCGAAGATCAGCGCACCGAAGGGGCGCACTGCGAAACCGGCGGCGAAGGCGAGCAGCGCGAAGATGAACGCGGTCGTCTCATTGACGCCGGCGAAGAACTGCTTGCCGATGATCGCCGCGAGCGAGCCGTACAGGTAGAAGTCGTACCACTCGAACATCGTCCCGAGCGATGAGGCCGCGATCACGCGCCGGTGTGCGCGGTCGATGCCCAGGCCGGGGCGGGCGGTAGCGTCGACGGTGGTAGCCATGAATGGGGGCCGAGTAGACCACAAAGCGGCGGCGCGCGGTACGACCCTTGGCCGTTCTTGTCAGTCCGTCCGCGTCAGTCGGGATGCGCGGCGAGCTCGGCGTCGAGCCGCTCGCTCGCAGCGACCCACGCTTCTTCGGCGGCCGTCAGATCGCGGCGCACTTGTGTCTGCGCCCCGAGCAATTCCTGCAGACGCTGCTTCGCCTGTTCGCCGTACACCTCGGGGTTCGCGAGCTGCGCTTCGATTTCCTGGCGCCGGCGCTCCAGTTCTGCGATGCGCGCTTCGCAACGCGCCACTTCGGCGCGCAGCGGACTGAGACGATTGCGACGTTCGGCCTGCTCGCGCTTGCGTTGCTTCTTCTGCTCGCTCGTTTGCTCGCTCGTCTCTTTGGGGGCGGGCTTCGCCGCAGTTTCCTGCTCCTGAGCTTGCGCAGCGGAAGTCAGGAACCAACGAGCATAATCTTCCAGGTCGCCATCGAACGGCGTGGCGCGACCTGCGTCGACGAGTACCAGCTCGTCCGCAACCGCGCGCAGCAAGTGCCGATCGTGCGCGACCAGCACGACTGCGCCGTCGTAGTCCTGTAACGCGACCGCCAGCGCCTGGCGCATTTCGAGATCGAGATGGTTCGTCGGCTCATCGAGCAGCAACAGGTTCGGACGACGGAAGCTGACGAGCGCCAGCACCAGTCGCGCCTTCTCGCCGCCCGAGAACGGGCCCACGGGTTCGAATACACGATCGCCGCTGAAGCCGAAGCCGCCGAGGAAGGACCGCAGCTCCTGCTCCGTGCCGCGCGCTGCCGCCGCGCCGCCGTGACGTCGCAGATGCTGGAGCGGCGATTCCTCGACATCCAGTTGCTCCAGTTGATGTTGTGCGAAATAGCCGATGCGCAGATCGCGCGCCTCCGTGCGTTTGCCGTCACGCGCGTTGAGCTCGCCCGCCAGCAGCTTCATCAGCGTCGACTTGCCGGCGCCGTTGCGACCGAGCAGTGCGATGCGCGCGCCCGGCACGATCGTCATGTTCAACGACTGCAACACGATGCGCTCGCCGTAGCCGGCGGATTGCCTTTCCAGCGTCAGCAACGGACGCGGCAGCTTCTCCGGCGCAAGGAACGAGAACTCGAATGGCGAGTCGACGTGCGCCGGCGCAATGCGCTCCATGCGTTCCAGCGCTTTGAGACGGCTTTGCGCCTGACGCGCCTTGCTCGCCTTGGCACGAAAGCGCTCGACGAAGCTCATCATGTGGCGAATCTCGCGCTGCTGACGCTCGTAGAGCGACTGCTGTTGCGCGAGCTGCGTGGCGCGCTGCTCTTCGAAAGCCGAGTAATTGCCGGTGTAGATCTTTGCCGCGCCCTGCTCGATGTGCACGATGCGATCGACGCTGCGATCGAGGAACTCGCGGTCGTGCGCGATCATCAGCAGCGTGCCGGGATAGCTGCGCAGCCATTCCTCCAGCCACAGGACCGCGTCCAGGTCGAGGTGATTGGTCGGCTCGTCGAGCAATAGCAGGTCCGAGCGGCACATGAGCGCTTGCGCGAGATTCAGGCGCATGCGCCAACCGCCGGAGAACGCCGCGACGGGCTTGGTTTCCTCTGCGGCTGAGAACCCGAGGCCGTGCATCAGCCGGCCCGCGCGACTGCGCGCGTCGTAGCCACCGAGCGCAGCGTAACGCGCATGAAGCTCGCCCAACGCAGCGCCGGCATCGCGAGCCTCGGCTGCGGCCATCGCTGCTTCGGTTTCGCGCAGCTCGGCGTCGCCGTCCATCACGAACTCGACTGCCGCGCGTTGCGTGGCATCCATTTCCTGCGCGACATGTGCGACCACGAGCTGAGTCGGCATGTCGAAGCTGCCGGCGTCGGCCTGCAGCTCGCCGAGGATCAGCGCGAGCAGGCTGGACTTGCCGCAGCCGTTCGCCCCGACGATGCCGACCTTCTCGCCGCGATAGATCGTGAACGACGCGTCGGCGATGAGCAGCCGCGTGCCGCGGCGTAAGGCCAGGCCCGAAAAAGTAAGCATGGGAAGATTGTAGAGCGCGCTTACGCGAACAATTGGGAGACTTTGGCTCGGCCGCTCTGCTGCGCGAGCAGCAGCGACAAGAACTCATCGGAGCTCATGGCGTCGCCGAACAACCGTCCCTGTGCGTAGTGGCAGCCGCGGCCGCGCAGGAAGTTGAACTGCTCTTCGTTCTCCACACCCTCGGCGACGACCTCGACCTCGAGCGCCTTGCCCATGTCGATGATCGTGCGCACGATCGTCGCGTCGTCGGAGTTCACCGCCGCATCGCGCACGAACGACTGGTCGATCTTCAGCGTGCCGATCGGGAATTGCTGGAGCGCGCTCAGCGAGGAGTAGCCGGTGCCGAAGTCGTCGATCGACAGGTGCAGGCCCATCGCGTACAGCTCGTCGAGCATCTTGAGAGTGCGCTTCGGATCGGCCATCAACGTGGTCTCGGTGATCTCCAGCTCGAAGCTGGTCGGCGAGACCTCGTGACGGCGGAACACCGAGCGGCAGCGGCCGATGAAGCTCGCCTGGCGCAGCTGCTTCAGCGACAGGTTGATCGAGACTCGTCCCGGATTCTGGATGCGCTCGGTCCAGCGCCGATAGTCCGCACACACGCGGTTCAGCACCCACTCGCCGATGCCGAGGATCAGATTCGTCTCTTCCGCGAGCGGGATGAATTGCGACGGCGAGATGTCGCCGTGGCCCGGCAGGCGCCAGCGCAGCAGCGCTTCGGCGCCGATGATGCGACCGTCGCGCAGATCGACCTTCGGCTGGTAGAACATCACCAGCTCGTCGCGCTCGAGCGCGCGCCGCAGCTTGCTCTTCAGCATCAGCCGCTCGACCGCGGCAGCATTCATGTCCGGCGAGTAGAAGGCGAAGCTGTTGCCGCCGTTCTGCTTCGAGTGGTACATCGCCGCGTCGGCGTTGCGGATCAGGTCGATCACGTTCTCCGCGTCCTTCGGGCAGAACGCGACACCGACGCTGGCGGTGAGGAACACTTCCTGCTGATCGACGTAGTACGCCTTGCAGACTTCAGCCAGCACCATGCGCGCGAGATTTGCGGCCTCG
Organism: Steroidobacteraceae bacterium; assembly: GCA_035275145.1. GTDB lineage: Bacteria > Pseudomonadota > Gammaproteobacteria > Steroidobacterales > Steroidobacteraceae > Steroidobacter. The sequence goes on from DATENH010000128.1 coordinate 18,383, forward strand.
GCTTGCTCGTTCTGCTCTTCCGCGAAGCCTTCGATGAACAGACCGAACTCGTCGCCCGCGAGCCGGCCGACGACGGCTTCCTTCGGCAGGATGTGCGTAAGCCGTTCGCTCAGCACTTCGAGCGTGCGATCGCCGGCGGCGTGACCGAAGGTGTCGTTGATCTCCTTGAAGCGATCCATGTCGAGGTACAGCAGCACGATGCCGCGATCGTTGCGCCGGGCGCGCGCGATCGCCTGCTGCAGCATGTGCTGGAACTGCATCCGGTTCGGCACCTTGGTCAGCGCGTCGTAGCGCGCCAGGTAGCGGATCCGGCGCTCGGCACGTTTGCGGTCCGTGATGTTGCGCACCACGAAGATCGTGCCCTGGAACTGCGCTTCCTCGGCCGCGATCGGCGCGCCGGACAAAGACACCGGGATCGTCTGACCGCTGCGCGTGGCGATCACCGTCTCGCGCGTTTCGAGTGCGGCCGCTTCCATCGAGAACGCCGCGCGCTCGTTCTCGGCGAGCAACATCGTGAACGGCCGGCCGGCGAGCTCTTCCTCGCTGTAGCCGAACAGCCGCACCGCCGCGTTGTTGATGCGCTTGACGACGCCGTTCGACGCAGTGACCAGCACGGCGTCGTTCATGCTGTTGAGCACGGTCGTCAGGTAATTCGTCGTGATGGTCGTCTGCTGCAGCTTCTGCCGCATGCGATCGAGCGCGACTTCCAGGTCCGCAATCTCGTTGCTGCTGGTGACCTGATGCGGCCGCGTGTAGTCGCCTTCGCCGATGCGCTCGGCCGAGCGGATCAGCTCGACGATCGGGCGCTCGAGCCGCTGCGCGAGCATCCAGCCGACAGCCATGAGCAACAGCGTGATGAGGATGCCCGCCCCGACGATGATCCATACCTTGCGCGCAAACCCGCGCTGCTCGTCGTGCTGGAGTTGCGTGCGCAACGCCGTCGCCGAAGAATGCAGGCTCGGCCGGGCAACTGTCAGCTCGAGCGTGCCGAGCAACTTCAAGTCGCCGAGCTCGCGCCGCACGGTGCGTTGCTCTTCGGTCGTGAGCGAGCTGGCCCATGCGTTGGAGCGTCGCGTTTCGAACAGCAGCGTGCCGCTCGGACGCAGCACGCGCACCGCGACGGTCGCGTGGTTTTCCAGCAGCGCAGCGGCGATGCGCTTGACGGTGTCGTCGTCACCGGCTCGCAATGCGTTCTCGAGCGCGGGTGCGGTGGCAGCAGTGAGATCGCTCGCGAGCGAATCGAGACGTTGCAGCTCGGCGGTGAGGAGCGCTCGCTCGCCTTGGTCGCCGACAGCGGCGCGCGTCTGGCGATAGTCGAGATACTCGAGCGCGAACAGCGTCGCCGAGATACCCAATCCCGCGAGTAGCGCAATCAAAAGTAATCGAGCTTTGAGGCCGTGCGATCTCAACGCATGCTCCGCCGCCGCCATTCCGACTGCGCGCGCGAAGTGCCCCGGCTTCGACGCTGCATCGATCAGACGCTGTTCGTGCTTACATTAACGCAAGATGATACTCGCGTTGCAGAGGTCAAACCGTAATACATCGATTGTCGGTTTTTTTGACAGGGTTTTTGCGATACTCCCCGAATTTCCCGCAGGCGAGACTGGATGAACGAGTTCGAGCTGACCGGACGCGCGAGTACCCATATCGTGGAGCTGGCTCAGCCACGCTGCGCTTTGCACTACGAGGCCGCGGCCTCCTTCCTGGCGATGCGCGACGCGGCCCAGCGCGACGGAATCGAGCTGGCAGCCCGCTCCAGCTTTCGCGACTTCGACACCCAGCTGACGATCTGGAACGCCAAGTGGTCCGGCGAGCGTCCGCTCTACGACCGCCAGAGCCGGCCGCTCGAGCGGCGGCAGCTCGCGGACAGCCAGGCGGTCGACGCGATCCTGTGCTGGTCGGCCATTCCGGGCGGCAGCCGCCATCACTGGGGCAGCGATGTCGACGTCATTGACACTGCAAGCGTGCCTCCAGGTTATGCCGTTCAGCTCGTGCCCGCGGAGTTTGCACGCGATGGCATCTTCGGCCGCTTGTCCGCATGGCTGGATGCAAACATGCAGCGTTTCGGATTCTTCAAGCCATACCGCACGGATCGCGGCGGCGTGAGCCCGGAGCCGTGGCACCTGAGCTATGCGCCGGTGTCGTTGCCCGCGCTGGAATCGTTGAGCCTCTCGATGCTGAGGCACGTGCTGGAAGGCAGTCCCATCGCCGGCAAACCGCATGTGCTCGCGCGGCTGCCGGAGATCTACACCCGCTTCATGCTTGCGGTGGATTCGCCTGTGTTCCCCTCATCCTTTCCCGCAACGCAAGCACTCGCTTGAGGAAGAAGCGCGGCGCCCAGCGCTTGAGCCGCCACAGCATGCGCGCCGAGCCGGGCAGCACGATGTAGAGGCGTCCTGCCGCGGCCTGCAACAGGATGTCGCGGGCGGCGTCGACAGCCTGGTATTTGGAATCGCGCATCGCCTGAGTCGCACGCTCGCGCGCCTCCGTCGGTCCGCGAAACGATTCGATCAGGTTCGTCGGCACGAACGTCGGCATCACGACCGAGACCTGCGTGTTGCTCGCCGCCAGCTCGCCGCTGAGCGTTTCGCTCAACGAAAGCACTGCCGCCTTGGTGGCGTTGTACGAAATCATCCCGGGCGCCGAGGCGAAAGCCGCCGCACTGGCCACGTTGATGAGCAGGCCGGCACCGTTGCGTTGCAGATGCGGGATCGCGGCGCGCGCGCCGTGCACTACGCCCATGAAATTGATGTCGACGATCCAGCGCCAGTCTTCCAGCGACACTTCCATCATCGTGCCGGAGCCGGCGACGCCGGCGTTGTTGATCATCACGTCGAGCCCGTCGCTGGTCGCGGCGAACGAGTTCACTGCGACGGTGAGCTCGTCCGTGTTCGTGACGTCGCCGGGATAGGCCAGCACCGTGAGTCCGGCGCCGGACAATTCTTCCTCGACGCGCGCCAGGCGCTCGACGTTGCGGTCGAACAGGCCGAGCTTCCAGCCCTCGCGCCCCAGGGCGCGTGCCAGTTCCAGGCCGAGCCCGCTGCTGGCGCCGGTGATGAAAGCGCGCTTCGCAGGGAAGCGGCGCGCGAGTGAGTCGAACTGTGAGGTCATGCGAGCAAGGATCTCACGAACCATCCCGCCCACGCAGCCACCACCATAAGGAGGATGCCGGGCAGGAGCTGGAACGCGAAGCGCCGGTCGCCGAGCGAGAACGCCACGACTGTCTTGCTGATCGCGTTGGTGCTGAAGCCGATGAGCACTGCAATCGCCGCAGTCGGTACTGCGGTCTTGCCGCTTGTTGCGAGCGATGCAGCGGAAATCGCGGCGGCGTGCGAATCGCCGAGTCCGGCAACGCCGGTCGCGAGCAGCAGTCCGCTATCTCCCAGCCAGTTCGTGAGCGTGGTCGAGATCGCCAGCGCGAGACCGACAACCAGGACGAACAGCAGCGCCGTCTTCGGCGAGAACGGGCGGCCCGGCGCGATATCCGCCTGCGTCGTTTCACGAACGCTGCGCAGAGTGAAGAGCCCTGCATACCCGACAGCGGTGAGCCCCGACAGAATCAGCGAAGGCAGCGCCAGTTCGAGCGTCGGCATGCTCACGAGGCCAACGACGATCCCCAGCTGCACGACCGTCGCGACCGACGAGGCCGCAGCACCGGCAACGGCGCTGCCACGCAGCTCAGGGCGAGCTTTCGCGCGCGAGCCCATCGCGCCGATCGTGGCCGTGCTCGAGACGAACCCCGAGAACAATCCTGCGAGTGCGAGGCCGACCTTCGCGCCCAACGCACGGACCGCGATGTAGCCCAGGCCGTTGATCGCCATCACGAGCACGGCGAGCGTCCAGAGTTTGCGCAGGTCCACCACGCCCCAGGGATCGACCGGCTTTTCGGGCAACAGCGGCAGGATGACGAGTGCCGCAGCGGCGAGCACCAGACCGTCGCGGACTTCCTCGTCCGTGAGCACGTTGTTGATCCAGTCGTGAACCTTGGTTCGCGACGCGAGGATGATGGTGACGACGACCGCGAGCGCTCCGGCTATTTGCGGCTCGCTCAGCGCGAGGCCGCCGAGCAGCACCGTGACGATCATCGCGACTTCGGTCGTGAGGCCGGCATCGCGCCGAAAGGTGCGCACGTAACTGATCGCCGCGAATGCGCCGATGATGGCAGCGACGACCAGGAATGCGGGCCGCCCGCCGAGCTCGAGGCTGATGGCGCCGGCCAATGCGATCAGAGTGAAGGTGCGGACGCCGGCAGCGGCCCGTCGCGGTCCGTGTCCCTTGCTGCGTTCGCGTTCGATCCCGATGAGCAGCCCGACTGCGAGCGCGGCACCGAGACGAACGATCAGCTGCTCTTCCACACCTGCTTCAGATGGCCGATGACCAGCGAGCGGATGTTCTGCACCGGGTTGCGCTCCCAGGTGAAGCACGGCGGATCGCGCCGGAGCATCGGCCAGCGTCCGGTGCGCAGCACTTCGCCGAGATAGTCCAGGTTGCGCTGGATCGCTTCCATGTAGGGATTGCGGCCATTGAACAGCGACTCGAGATAACGATAGGCCGCGCCGAACTCGCCGTCCAGGCGCGTGCGTCGCACGTCGTCGACGAACTCCGGCGTGTGTCGCAGGACGTCGAGCCCGGAGTTGTAACGCACCGATGTCTTGCCGAGGCCGTCGCTCGGCATCGCGATGCCGCCGAGCACGAACTCGGGATAGAGGCGGTCGCGACACTTCTCGAGGTAGCAGCGGTCGGCCATCTGCGCGATCAGGTCGCCGGTGCCGATCAGGTGACCGAGCTTGCGGTCGCGGTGGTCGTCGAGGCGGATCTGGTCGAACTGCACCTCGTAGCCGGTGAAATGCACGATCTTGGTGGCGACCGGCACC
>DATENH010000129.1:0-6323 GCA_035275145.1 Steroidobacteraceae bacterium
CGTTACGTGCGCAGATCCTTGCGGCTTGCGGTCTCACGCTGTTCGCCGGCGCCCTTCAGGCAGCCGACCTTCTGAGCGTCTATGAACGGGCGCTGCAGAATGATCCGCAGATTCGCGAAGCGGATGCGAACCGTCTGGCGAGTCGTGAATCGAAGCCGCAGGCGCTCGCGGCACTGTTGCCGCAACTGAACGCCACCGGCTCGTACAGCGACGTCGACCAGTCGTTCGGGCGCACGACGCTCACCCCGTCGGATCCGAGCAATCCGAACAGCGATCTGGTTCCGCGCGAGATCAACACGGACAGCGATTACAAGGCGCGCCGGTACGATGTCACGCTGACTCAGTCGCTGTTCCACTGGGATCAGTGGGCGGCTCTGCGCCGCGCCGACGCACAAGTCGCTCAGGCGGAAGCCGACTATCAGGCTGCGCAGCAGGACCTGATCCTGCGCACGTCGCAGCGCTACTTCGACGTGCTCGCTGCGCAAGACACCGTGGATGCCGCGCAGGCGACGCTCGAAGCCTTTTCGCGTCAGCTCGAGCAGGCCGACAAGCGTTTCGAGGTCGGCCTGATTGCGATCACCGACGTTCAGGAAGCACGCGCCGCGCACGATCAAGCCGCAGCGGCAGTCATTCAGGCGAAGCGCGCGCTGGCCACTGCGCAGGAGCTTCTTCGCGAGTTGACCGGTGAATCGTTCGACAGCCTCGCCGGGCCCATCGACGACCTGCCGCTCGAATCGCCGGCGCCAGCGGACGAAGAACAGTGGGTCACTTCCGCGCTCGATCAAAACCTGCGCGTGATCTCCGCGCGCCTCGCCACCGACATCGCGAAGCAGGACGTGACCGTCGCGCGCTCCGGTCATCTGCCGAGCTTCGATATCGTCGCGAGCCGCGACGATCAGGACTTCAACGGCGACCAGGTGAGCCGCAGCGTCAACAACGCGCCGATTGGCAGTCCCGCCGATCAAACGCAGACGACCGACTCGATCGGCATCCAGGTGACGGTGCCGATCTACTCGGGCGGCGCCACGTCGTCGCGCGTGCGTCAGCGCGTCTACCTGCATCGTGCCGCGCGCGAGCGGCTCGAGCGGACCAATCGTGAGACCGAGCGAGCTGCGCGCGATGCGTATCTCGGCGTGCTGAGCGAGATGTCGCGCGTGCGAGCGTCGAAGCAGGCGCTGGAGTCGAGCCGCACGGCGCTGCAAGCGACCGAAGCTGGCTTCGAAGTCGGCACGCGCACGACGGTCGACGTGTTGCAGTCACGCCGGCAACTGTTCGATGCGCAGACGACGTATTCGCGTAGCCGCTATGACTACATTCTGAACGTCCTGCAACTGCAGCTCGCGACGGGGACGCTCGATCGCGCGGACCTGGAGAAGATCAACGCGTTTCTGAAGGAACGCGCGATCACGCGCTGAGTACGGACCGGTACGGACCGGAAAGAACTCTCGCAAAGACGCAAAGACGCCAAGGAAGACAAAGAAGAATTCCGAATTCTTCAGAACTCACAATTTTCCGATTTCCGACCTTTGCGTCTTTGCGTCTTTGCGAGAGTTAGCTTCCTTCCGGTCCTCTGAAACAAAAACGGCGCAGCCCTGCGACTGCGCCGTTCGTCCAGCAAGAGATCAGCGTTACAGCAGTGGCACCAGCAGCAGCGCCACGATGTTGATGATCTTGATCAGCGGGTTGATCGCCGGGCCCGCGGTGTCCTTGTAAGGATCGCCGACCGTATCGCCCGTGACCGCGGCCTTGTGCGTGTCCGAGCCCTTGCCGCCGAAGTTGCCTTCCTCGATGTACTTCTTCGCGTTGTCCCACGCGCCGCCGCCGGTGCACATCGAGATTGCGACGAACAGTCCCGTGACGATCGTGCCGATCAGCAGACCGCCGAGCGCGCGGATGCCGGCGCCTTCGCCCATCAGGTAGTTCATGCCGAACGCGACCACTACGGGCACCAGGATCGGCAGCAGCGAGGGCACGATCATTTCCTTGATTGCCGCGCGCGTCAGCATGTCGACCGCCTTCGAGTAGTCGGGCTTGCCCGTGCCCTCCATGATCCCCTTGATCTCGCGGAACTGACGGCGCACTTCGACGACGACCGAGCCGGCCGCGCGGCCGACTGCTTCCATCGCCATCGCGCCGAACAGATACGGTACGAGACCGCCGATGAACAGGCCGATGATCACGGCCGGGTCGGACAGGCTGAACGCCTGCAGCTTGCCCAGCGCATCGAGGTTGTGCGTGTAGTCGGCGAACAGCACGAGCGCGGCGAGACCGGCCGAACCAATCGCGTAACCCTTCGTCACTGCCTTGGTCGTGTTGCCGACGGCGTCGAGCGCGTCGGTGATCTTGCGCACGTCCTTCTGCAGCCCCGACATTTCGGCGATGCCGCCGCCGTTGTCGGTGATCGGACCATAAGCGTCGAGTGCGACGATCATGCCGGCCATCGACAGCATCGCGGTCGCGGCGATGGCAATGCCGTACAGATTGCCGAGGTGATACGAACCCCAGATTGCCGCGCACACTGAGAGCACCGGCCACGCAGTCGAACGCATCGACACCGCGAGACCCGCGATCACGTTCGTGCCGTGACCGGTCTGCGAAGCGGCCGCCACGCCGCGCACCGGCTTGAACTCGGTCGCCGTGTAGTACTCGGTGATCCAGATCAGCGCGGCAGTGAGGCCGAGGCCGATGACGGCGCACCAGAACAGATTCATCGAGCCTTCACCCAGCACGCGCGGCGTGATGAAGAAGAACGCGATGAGCGCGATCACGCCGGAGACGGCGGTGCCGCGGTAGAGCGCGTTCATGATCTTGCCGCCTTCGCTCGCTTTCACGAAGAACGTGCCGACGATCGAGGCGACGATCGAGACCGCGCCGAGAACCAGCGGGAACAGGATGTAGCGCATGTCGAGATCGCCGTCGGCTCCCTTGAACATCAAGCCGCCGAGCACCATCGTCGCAACGATCGTGACCGCGTAGGTCTCGAACAGGTCCGCAGCCATGCCGGCGCAGTCACCGACGTTGTCGCCGACGTTATCGGCGATGACGGCCGGGTTGCGCGGATCGTCTTCCGGAATCCCCGCTTCGACTTTGCCGACGAGATCGGCGCCGACGTCGGCGCCCTTGGTGAAGATGCCGCCGCCGAGTCGCGCGAAGATCGAGATCAGCGAGCCGCCGAAGGCGAGACCGATCAGCGCGTGCAGCGCATCTTTGTCCGCGCCGAGCAGCGCGAAGTAGCCCGCGACGCCGATGAGGCCGAGACCGACGACGAGCATGCCGGTGATGGCGCCGCCGCGGAACGCGACGGCGAGTGCCGGGTTCAAGCCTACGCTCGCTGCCTGAGCCGTGCGCACGTTGGCGCGCACCGAGACGTTCATGCCGATGAAGCCCGCCATGCCGGAGAGCACGGCACCGACCGCGAAGCCGCCGGCTGTCTGCCAGTCGAGCGCGAAGCCGAGGACGACGAACAGCACGACACCGACGATGCCGATCGTCGTGTACTGGCGATTGAGGTAGGCGCGCGCGCCGGCCTGAATGGCGGCGGCGATTTCCTGCATGCGCGCGGTGCCGGCGGATTGCTTGTTGATCCAGCCGACCGAGAACATGCCGTACACGACGGCGAGCACGCCGGCGCCGATCGCGAGCCAAAGCGCGACATCAGTGGACATCAAATTTCCTCCCTCTTAAGGGGCTGCGTTGTGCGGGATGCCTGAAAAAAGGCGCGGAACTATACCACAAAGGGTTCCGGCAGCTTCCTGCGCACCGGCGCGTTCTTCAGCGTCACGTATTGCGGCAGACCGTCCTTGTACGGCGGGTAGTCCTCGCCCTTGATCAGCGGGCTCAGGTAGCGACGCGCCTTGGCGGTGATGTGGAAACCGTCCTCGGTGATGTAATCACGCGGCAGCATCTTTTCCTGGTTCGCAACCTGCGCCAGGGGCGCAGTGCCGATCTTCCACTTGTACGGCTTGTCTGCAGTGCGAACGACCGTCGGCATCACCGAGTTCTGGCCTTTCAGCGCGAGCTCGACGGCCGCCCTGCCGACCGCATACGCCTGCTCGACGTCGACCTTGGAAGCGATGTGGCGCGCTGCCCGCTGCAAATAGTCGGCAACCGCCCAGTGGTACTTGTAGTTGAGCTTCGACTTCACGAGCTGCGCGATCACCGGCGCGACGCCGCCGAGCTGTGCATGCCCGAATGCATCGCGCAGGCCCGCGTCCGAGAGGAACTTGCCTTCGGCGTTCTTGACGCCTTCGGAAACGACGACTGCGCAGTAGCCGAATTTCTCGACGCACTCCTGCACGCGCGCGCAGAACTTCTCTTCGTCGAATGCGATTTCCGGAAACAGGATGATGTGCGGCGCATCGCCGGTTTTTTCCGCAGCGAGACCGCCGGCCGCGGCGATCCAGCCGGCGTGCCGGCCCATCACTTCCATGATGAACACCTTGGTCGAGGTCTTGGCCATCGAGGCGACGTCGAAGCCCGCTTCGCGAATCGACACGGCGACGTACTTCGCGACCGAGCCGAAGCCCGGGCAGCAGTCGGTGATCGGCAGATCGTTGTCGACAGTCTTGGGCACGTGGATCGCCTGGATCGGCACGCCGCGCTGGTCGGCAAGCTGCGCCACCTTCAGGCACGTGTCGGCGGAATCGCCGCCGCCGTTGTAGAAGAAGTAGCCGATGTCGTGCGCCTTGAAGACTTCGATCAGCCGCTCGTACTGCGCGGGGTTGTCCTCGAACTTCTTCAGCTTGTAACGCGCCGAGCCGAACGCTCCGGACGGGGTATGACGCAGCGCGCGGATCGCCGCTGCGGACTCCTTGCTGGTATCGATCAGGTCCTCGGTCAGGGCGCCGACGATGCCGTGCCGGCCTGCATACACTTTGGCGATGCGGTTCTTGTGCTTGCGGCAAGTCTCGATGACGCCGCAGGCGGAGGCGTTGATCACGGCAGTGACGCCGCCGGACTGGGCGTAGAAGGCATTGCGGGGCTTGGCTGAAGGCATGGCCGGGACCTGTTGTTAGGAGGGATTCGGGCGCGGAAGGATACCCAGCCGCGCCCGTTTTCTGTAGGGTAGCGCCTCCTTTTGGGGAGGATCGGGACGACTATGCGGATCGTTTTGCTGGGGGCGCCCGGTTCGGGCAAGGGAACGCAGGCGCAACGGCTGCAGGCCAAGTACGGGGTGCCGCAAGTCTCTTCCGGCGATCTGCTTCGCGATGCAGTGGCGCGCGGGACCGAGCTCGGCCGCAAGGCAAAGTCGGTGATGGAATCCGGTCAGCTCGTGTCGGACGACATCGTGCTCGGCCTGATCCGCGACCGGCTGCGCCGGCCCGACGCTGCAGCCGGCTTCATCCTCGACGGCTTTCCCCGCAACATCGATCAGGCGAATTCACTGAACGCGCTCCTCAAGGAGCTGGGTCAGCCGATCGATGCAGTGCTGCAGATGGACGTGCGGCGCGAGACGTTGATGCAACGCCTGGCCGGGCGTCGTACCTGTCAGACGTGCGGCACCGTGTACAACATTCACTCATTGCCCGCGGGTGTGAGCACGTGCGCGAAAGACGGCGCGCCGTTGTATCAGCGCCCCGACGACAAGGAAGACGTGGTCGCGAAGCGCCTGGAGGTTTACCAGAACCAGACCCAGCCGCTGATCGAGCATTACTCCAAGCTCGGCTTGCTGCGGGTGGTGGCGGGCGAGGGCGCGCTCGAGGAAGTTTTCGAGCGGATGGAAGCAGCCGCGCTTGCCAAGCCGGTGCCGCCGGAGAAAGTGAAGGTTACGACGCGCAAGGCGCGACCCGTCGCGCGCAAGAAGAAGGCTGCTGCGAAGAAGACGAAAGCACGTCGCAAGCCCGCGCGTAAGACCGTCGCGAAGCGAACGGTCCGTCGCAAGACGACGAAGCGCGCAGCAAAGCGCAAGACGACGCGCGCGCGTCGGCGTTAGTTACAACTCCAATCCTGACTGTCGTGCGGCGGCGAGCAGCGGCTCGCCGATGATCTCGCGTCGCCAGCCGCTCAGCAGGTGCTCGGTGCGGCGTGCGAATACCAGCTGCTCGATGTCGCGTCGCGTGGCGAGCACCTCGGCGTTGATCTTCGCGTGCTGCGCGGTTTCGCGCGCGATATTCATCAGCTTCGACACCAGTGCCAGCTGCTGCGGCTGAGGGCGCGGCGGATTGCTGGCGGCAGCTTCGTTGGCCGCCTCGCCGCGGCCGCGCTCGATCAATGCAATCAGTTCCTCGCCGCGCCGGCGGACTACGCCCGGCGGCAGGCTGCGGATCGATTCGAGGTCGCGAATCGTAGCGGGCAGCCGGTCTGCGATCTCGCGCAACGCGTCG
>DATENH010000130.1:0-4531 GCA_035275145.1 Steroidobacteraceae bacterium
TATTGGGGGGGGGCCGGGAGGGGGGTCATGGGGCGACAGTATAGAAGCACATTTATATATGTCCCCCAGGATGTCCCCTGATGAGGGTCGGCCTGGTTTGCAAACCCGGGGGTCGTCCTTTAGACTTGCCGGCCTTTTCGCCCCGGACTTAGGTTTTTCCCGGAGAATTCAATGAGAACCGTCTTCGCGAACGCGGCTACGGTACGTCGTGATTGGTACGTGGTCGACGCGACCGACAAGACGCTCGGACGGCTAGCTTCGCAGCTGGCCATGCGTCTGCGCGGCAAGCACAAGGCTGCCTACACGCCGCACGTCGATACCGGCGACCACATCGTCGTCATCAACGCGGGCAAGATCCGCGTCACCGGTCGGAAGTTGACGGACAAGCTCTATCACCACCACACCGGCTACCTGGGCAACCTGAAGACCACGAGCCTGGAGAAGCTGCTCGACAAGCACCCCGAGCGCGCCATCGAGTTCGCGGTGAAGGGCATGCTTCCGAAGAACCCGCTCGGTCGCAAGATGTTCAAGAAGCTGCACGTGTTCGCGGGCGCCGAGCATCCGCACACCGCGCAGCAGCCCAAGGCACTCGAGATCTGAGAGTCATCGCAACCATGCCGACTACGTCCAACTACGGCACCGGCCGCCGCAAAACCGCCACCGCCCGCGTCTTCCTGCGCAAGGGCAGCGGCAACATCCGCATCAGCGAGCGCACGCTCGATGAGTTCTTCGGCCGCAAGACCGCGCGCATGATCGTGCGGCAGCCGCTGGAAGCCGTCAGCCTCGACAAGAACTTCGACGTCGAGGTCACGGTGAAGGGCGGCGGCATCACCGGCCAGGCCGGCGCGATCCGCCACGGCCTGACCCGCGCTCTGATCGAGTACGACGAGACGCTGCGCAAGCCGCTGCGTGACGCCGGCTACGTGACCCGCGATGCGCGCGAAGTCGAGCGCAAGAAGGTCGGTTTCCGCAAGGCGCGTCGCGGCACGCAGTTCTCGAAGCGCTGATCCGCTTGGGGGATCGTCTAGCGGTAGGACTACGGACTCTGACTCCGTCAACCTAGGTTCGAATCCTAGTCCCCCAGCCAAAACAAGAAGGGCCCGCGCAAGCGGGCCCTTTTGTTTTGGCCATGGGCCGAAGGCCGAAGCGCATGGATGCGCGTAGTCATCCTAGTCCTCGGGTTACTCTTCCACCGACCTCTCAACGATTCCGTTATCAATGCGCATCTACCCCCTGCTGCGCCCACTCTTCTTCGCTCTCCCTACCGAGAATGCGCATGCGCTCGCATTGACCGCTCTCCATCACGCTCACTCCCTCAACCTCATTCACCCTCGCGCACCCGATCCCCTCGGAGGGGTGACCCTGATGGGTCTGCGCTTCCCGAATCGTGTCGGACTCGCCGCGGGCTTCGATAAGAACGCGCGCTACATCGATGCGCTCGGCGCGCTGGGATTCGGCTGCATCGAAGTGGGCACCGTGACGCCACGTCCGCAACCTGGACAACCGCGGCCGCGTCTGTTTCGCGTGATCGAATCCGGCGCGCTGATCAATCGCATGGGATTTCCGAACGAGGGCGCTGTTGCAGTCGCCGCGCGACTCGCACGGCGACGCTTCAGCGGCGTGTGCGGAGTGAACATCGGCAAGAACGCAGCGACTCCGCTCGCCGCCGCGGTCGACGACTATGTCGAGTGCTTCCGCATCGTCGCCCCGCATGCCGACTACGTGACAATCAACGTGTCGTCGCCGAACACGGAAGGTCTGCGGCAATTGGAGGAGGCCGAGCAGCTGCAGCCGATCGTCGGCGCACTGGTCGAAGCGCGTCGCCAACTGCAAGGTGCCACGACGCGTCGGGTGCCGCTGCTGGTGAAGGTATCGCCGGATCTCGCGCCGGCCGACCTCGTGCGCAGCGCACGGCTGGCGTGCGAGACCGGTAGCGATGGAATCATCGCGACCAACACCACATTGAACCGCAGCGGGATCGCACAACGCTGGCGTGCACGCGCCGGCGGGTTGAGCGGTGCTCCGCTGCGTCCGCTTGCCCTGCAGGCGGTGCAATTGCTGCGGGCCGCGCTGGGTGCGGCGGTGCCGATCGTCGCGGCAGGCGGAATCGATTCGGCCCGCCACGCCCAGGATGCGTTCGACGCCGGCGCCGACCTCGTGCAGCTCTACACGGGTCTGATCTATCGAGGGCCGGGCCTGGTGCGGGAAATCATTTCCGCTTGAGGGTCTCGACGCCGCTGTCGCGCGCGACGAGCAGCACGTCCGCCGGCCGCCGCGCGAACAGGCCGACGGTAACGACGCCGACGATCTGATTGATCTTCTCTTCGAGGCCGACCGGATCCTCGATCTTCAGGCCGTGGACATCGAGTATCTGGTTGCCGTTGTCGGTCACCACCCCCTCGCGATAGACGGGGTGACCGCCGAGCCGCACCAACGCGCGGGCGACGTACGAGCGTGCCATCGGAATGACTTCGACCGGCAGCGGGAAGCGGCCGAGGACCGGCACGAGCTTGGAATCGTCGACGATGCAGACGAAGCGGCGCGCGACCGCAGCGATGATCTTCTCGCGGGTGAGCGCCGCACCGCCGCCCTTGATCAGATGCAGTTGCGGGTCGGACTCGTCGGCACCGTCGACATACACCTCGAAGTCGCCGACGGCATTCAGATCCAGGACCTCGATGCCGTGCTGCTTGAGGCGCGCGGTGGAGCTCTCGGAGCTCGATACGGCACCCTTGATCGGCACTTTGCGCGCAGCCAGCGCATCGATGAAGAAGTTCACGGTGGAGCCGGTACCGACGCCGAGGACTTCGTTGTCGGGCACGTAAGCGAGTGCTGCCGCTGCTGCCGATCGCTTCTTCGAGTCAGCGCTCATCTGATTCCCCTTCGTCGCGTGCGTGCAGGAAGTGCCGTAATTTACAGGCTCCGGAAACGACTGTGCCCGCTTTCGCGGGCACAGTCTTCATCACAATCGTCTAGAAGAGGTTCTACTTCTTCTTAGCGGCCTTTTTCTTGCCGCCCTTCTTCTTCGACGATTTCTTCTTGGTTGCCATAGTCGTAGATCTCCATGTCGAGTTAGTCCGGGCGCAGTATATACATAAATTAAAAATAGCAAGCAAGGGGTGCGTGCAATTTAGTCATGCAGAGAGCGACGCGCATCACGCACTTCGGAGTCGCAGCAGCGTCGTCATCACACACGTTAATCGCGCTCACTTGCCCGCCAGCGACTCGATGAACGTCCATTCCGACTTCGTCACCGGCGTGATCGACAGTCGATTGCCGCGCTTCAACACCACCATGTCCTTGAGCTTGCCGCTCGCGTGCGTGCGCAACTCTTCGAGCGAGATCACCCGGTCGAACTTGCGCACCAGCTGCACGTCGACCTGATACCAGCGCGGCTTGTCGGGATCGCTGTCGGCGTCGTAGTGATCGTTCTTCGGATCGAACGCCGTGCGGTCGGGATACGCCTCGCGCACCACCTTGGCGATGCCGACGATCCCCGGGATCTCGGTGCTCGAGTGATAGAAGAAGACCTGGTCGCCGACGCGCATCTCGCGCAGGTAGTTGCGGGCCTGGAAGTTGCGCACGCCGTCCCAGGCGCTGGTGCGCTTGGGGGCCTTCGAAAGGTGGTCGATGCCGAAGGTGTCGGGTTCCGATTTCATCAGCCAGTAGTTCATGGCGAGCCCTTCAATGCGTAAAGATCTTTCTCGGTGAGCAGCGCGTCCAGCGGTACGTCCCAGGCGCGCGCTGCGAGGCAATCGACCCGCTGGAACTCGTAACCGAGCCCGATGAGCTTCGGTCGGCGCCAGCGCCGTCCGGCGCGCAGATGTTGCAGGCAGCGATCGTAGAAGCCGGCGCCGGTTCCCAGGCGTGTACCGCTCGAATCGACAGCGACCAACGGCAGCAGAACCAGGTCGAGGTGCCGGACGGCGCTCCGCGTAGCGCCCTCGCGAACCGGCTCGGGGATCCCGTAGCGATTCGGTCGCAGGCGAGTAGCGCGCGCGTAACGACGGAACTCCATCCGCCGACGGCGGTAATCGGCGATCGCGGGCAGGTACAACTCGCAGCGGTAGTGCCGTGCCAGTCGCACGATGCCGCAGGGGTCTGCTTCGCTATCGTGTGCGATGTAAATCGCTACGCGACGACCCGGACGCAACAGGTTGGACCGACGCAGGATGCGCGCGAATTGTCGCGACGCACTCGCACGCTCGTGCGGCGCCAGAGCGCGACGCCTGGCGCGCAGCTCCGCGCGTAAGAGAGCTCGATCGGAAGGAGGGGCGGCGCCACCCGCATGTGCCGTCATGAGCCATTGCTCTCGACACGGAGCAATAGGTGGGACGCAGCCGCTGCAGCTAAGGCTTCCCGTACGAGACGGACTTGCACACTGCCGCAACGAGACCGAATCCCTGGGGTGTTTACGTTAGGGTCGAGAGGTAACCCGACACATGTCGAACACCGCAGGCGGCGCCATATCGCAATCTGTCCTCGGACGCTCGTTTCTGCAACGAACGGCCGCACAAAAAAGTTCGATCCG
>DATENH010000131.1:0-60315 GCA_035275145.1 Steroidobacteraceae bacterium
GCGATGTCGGCATTCAGCGCGTTGAGGTGCTCGTGGGCTTCGGTCAAGCGCTCCGGATAAGTCGTGTAGAGCGTCCAGGTGAGCACGCCCTCGAGGTGGCGCAGCCGCTCTTCCAGCCGCGGCTTGTCGGCGCCGTTCGTCTTCTCCAGGCTCTGCTCGATGGCGCGCAGATGCTCCATCACGATGCGCTCATCCGCCGTCGCCAGCAGATCCGGACGCGGCTCGATGAGCAGCTGCTGCAGCCGCTGCTGCAGGTGATTGCGCTGCTCCATGCGCAGGCGAATCTGCGCGTCCAGCTCGCGGAACTGCGCATCGATACCCGGCAGCAGCGGATCGTAGTTCTGCTTGCGCAGACGGATCATGTCCTCGTACGCGTCGAGGCTGCGCTGCCAGCCCGACATCTTCTTGCGCAGCTCTTCGAGATCCAGGTAGTTCTGCAGCGCCGTCTGGAAGTCGTTCGAAGCCATCAGCTGCATCAGGTAGAAAGTCTCGGGCGCGTCGGGCAGCGTGCGCAGGCGGATGGCCCAGCCCTTGTCCTGCTGGATTTCCTCGCGCACCAGCGCCTTCAGGAAGCGTCCCTCGGCGATGCTCTTGATCGACGCATCGACCTTGTTCAATTCCTCGCCGAACGACTTCAGTGCGTCGCCATACAACACGGCCGCGCGACCGTGGACGTTCAACTTGCTGTACGCGTACGGGAGGGCGAGCAGCGCTTCCTGTACGGCGGCGTCCGTGACTTCGCGCTTGGCGAGAATGCTCCACGGCACGACAGCGCGTTCGAAGTTCTGCGCCGAAACGTCCGCCCAGCCCGCGCTCAGCAGCGCCTGGTTCGAGAACGGCCCGTCGAGGCGCACGCGGTCGAAGTACTGTTGCGCATGGGCGAAGTCGGTGGACTCCAGCGCCAGCTTGCCGAGCAGCATGTTCGACTTGTCACGGATCGCGAGTGGGCCGGCGTCCACCATCTTGAGCTGCCCGGCGCGATCGAGCTGCGCGATCGCATCCTGTTCGTGGCCTTCCTGCAGCATCGCGATGCCGTAGTTGTAAGCCGCAAAGCCGGTGAGCGTCTGCGCGCCTTGCAGGCGCTTGAGCACACCCGCTGCATCCGCGGGACGGCCGAGCGCCATGTAGACGTTCGCGCGCAGGAACTCGACGTCGTCGCGGATCTTGACCGGCACCTTGCCGCTGATGCGATCGAGCGCAACCAGCGCATCGCTCGCCTGATCCTTCTGGAAGTGGATGCGCGCGAGGCGATACGCCGCCTCGTTGCGCACTTCGTCGTCCACCGCGCCTTCGAGCACGGCCTTGATGGCGCGGCCGGCGCGCTGATGCATGCGGTAGTAGAGCTCGAAATCGCCGACCGAGAACTCGGCCTCGCCGATGTGGAAGTGCAACGAGTCGCGCTGCGGCTCATCGACGCCGTTGTGCAAGGCGAGCTCTGCATCGAGGCGCTCGAGCGCTTCGAAGTAGTGCCCCTGGTTGGCGTAATAGACCGCTTCGCCGAAATACAGATCGTGCAGGTCCCTGCTCGCGCAGGTACCCGCGGCGAGCGCACCCGCCAATCCGAGCCCGACGATGACAGTCGCGCGCGGCATGTGCGTTACCAGTCTCCAAGCTGCAGCTGCGAAGACCCGAGCGTCACGCCGAGAAGCTTCGGCTCGATGCCCTTGGTGAACGCGAAGTGCTCGGTGCGGGTGTAGTCCTTGCCGGTGTCGAGCTTGCCCGCGATCGTGACTTCGATCTGGTGCTCGCCGGTCGGCACGTTGCCGGTGTAGATCCGCTGCACGCCGCCCTTCTGCAGGGCTTCGAGCTCTTTGAAGCTGTAGATGCTGTGCGCAACGGGTTGGCCGTCGATCTGGATCTGCACGGCGTCGAGCCGCAGCGTGTCGCGCTCGGCCAGCGCGATGAACACAGCCAGGTGCGTGTTCGACGGATAGAGCAGGCGCTCTTCGAGCCGGGCGAGTTCGGCGGCGATGCTCAGGACGTCGGACTTGACCTCCTGCACCTGCTCATCGAGCCCTTTCATCTGCTCGCGATAACTGGCGTCGGCGATGGCAGTTGCGCTGGCGAGCACGCCCAGCAATGCAACTAGTGTTGCAACCATCGCGACCCAGAACCCTTTCAGTGTGCGCATACCCACCTCTGCCACAAAGCCGTTCTGTGAATCGTCGGTGCGCGTGCAAGCGCACCGAAGAAAAATCTGGTCAGCCCGTGAGAGCTGGATCAGACAGTCGGCGGCGAAGGTAGGAACCGCACGCCGCGAGAACTCGCGGGGCGGATGCGATGACAGGCGTCTCAGTACGGTTCATGGCTACCTCGTCTGCACTGCCTGGGCCAGTGATCACGTGCTCGGACAAGGCAACCCATGCGGAGGGTTGTGATTCGGGCGGTCCCGCTATCGTGGAGCTTGCGCTCGTTAGACCGGAGACTTTGCGTCACCACCTTTCGGTGGGTTTGCCTTTGTCAGAATCGTGCGGGCGGCACCCTACCACGAGTGCATCACACATTTCGTGTGATGCAGTTCACAGTTCGTCGTCGAATCACGACGTGAGAAACCGGAGACAGATATTGGGTTAAATCGCAAATGATGTTGAGTTAAATCGCAAGCCTGCGTTGCAGACTCAACAGGAAATATTCCGCGCTCACAGCTCGAAAAATTCTGTCGGAACTTCGTTGCCTGTGAGGGTGGCGAACGGAACCTGCTTCGCTTCGAAGCGTGCGCGCGACTGCGGATCAACCATCGCGACGGCGAGTGCAGTGCTCAGCTCGTATGCGTGTGTGTCATAACCGAGCTCCTGCAGAGAACTGCAGAAAGCGTCGACGTGCGCGCCGCCCGATTGATATACGAGCGGCGCGAAATCCGGATCGATATCGACGTTCTCCGGCTGCTCGTACGAAGCACGGCAGCCCGTGACGTCGGTGGCGTGATAGTTGCGGCAGGTCTGCGGCCGCGCCGCGTAGATCGAGCAGCGTCCCTCGGCGAGGAACGGGCACTTGACGTTACGTCGCATGCGTTCCTGCTCGCTCAGTCCCTGCAGCAGTGCGCTGTTCGCTTCGATCTCGCCGCGCACGCGCGCGAGCTGTTCCGGACTCAGCTCGCGTTGCATGAAATCGAGAATGCTGAAGACCTCGACGGCACGAACGTCGACCGTGAAGTAGCAGCACCAGAAGCAGCCGTTCTTGCACGCGAGCGTGTGAGCGTCCGGCGCGGCGGCCAGGCGCGCGTCATGCCGGCGGCGCGAGTTTTCATAAGCGGCGATCGGTCCGAGCTGCTCGATCTCGGCCCGGGCCTGTGCGGTTTCCTGGGCGAGAATTCCGCGCACCAGGCCTTCGTCGATCGTGATTTCCACCGTCAGGCTCCGCGCCGGGCTTTACACGAGGCAGGCGCTCAAAGGGTTCCACTGCCGCGTGCGCGGCGTCGCAACTCGAAATTATTCGGTTTTCCCAGGGATTTTAGCCTTGACGCGCGCTCCGCAGCGTCGGATACATGCGGGGCGTCGCAAAGTGGGAACACAATATATGAACGCGCATTCGCGAGTCGATCGTCGCACCCCGCTCGATGTGGACTCCACGCAGACCATGCGTGCCCTGTCGCAGGACGAGCTGTATGACTCTCATCAACAACGGTGGTTTGCCCTGCAGCTGGTGATTTCGGACCGGCCGATCAACCTGGAAATGATGCCGCGCCTCGAATCCTTTGCGTCGCACCAGCTCTACGCCCTCGCTGCGAAGCACGAGACTGGAACCTGGCATGCGCTGCGGCTGGGGTTCTTCGCCGACGAGCAGTCGGCGGCTGCCCTCTGCGACCATCTGCGGACGTACTTTTCTGCTGCAACCACCGTACGCGTGAGCAGCGCCGAGCAAACTCGCTTCGCGCAGCGGATGGCAGCGCCGGCCCCGGTACAGAAGTCAGCTCCAGTCGCTGCCAAGCCGGCCGCTGCAGTGCCCGCAGCTCCGGCTCAGCCGATCGCACAGAAGCCGGCCAAGGCGGCCAGCTCGCAATCGACGACCCCATCGACGACCCCATCGACGACCAAAGGAAAGAAGACACTTGCTCAAGAGCTGATGGAAGAAGCTCGTGAGCTGCAACGCGGCCGCAGCGGCAAGAAGAAGGTTCCGGAACAGAACAGCTCGTGGATCACGCGGTTGTTCGGTCAGCCGAAACCGCGACGAGCGTAGTCATCATTCCTTGTAGAGCCGGCGCCTGACTTCCGAGTAGCAAGGCGCCTTCCGCAGGGACTCCATCCGCGGGTCGAGCTGCAGCCAGTTCAACGTCGGCGAGCGATCGGTGAGTGCGTCGCGCAGAGCAACGCACGCTTGATCCGTCTGCCCGAGCGCGGCGTGGACGATCGCAATCTCATAAGAGACACCGTAACCCTCGCGCTTGTGACGCTCGAGACGGTCCAACTGTCTGACAGCGTCGTCGCGCCGGCCCGCACGGGCGTAGGCAAGTCCGTCATCGCTCAACATCGGCAGCTCCGAGTAGCGC
The DNA here is from genome assembly GCA_035275145.1 of Steroidobacteraceae bacterium. Taxonomy (GTDB): domain Bacteria; phylum Pseudomonadota; class Gammaproteobacteria; order Steroidobacterales; family Steroidobacteraceae; genus Steroidobacter. The sequence goes on from DATENH010000131.1 coordinate 4,487, forward strand.
AACGGCAATTGCTCCAGCGCGCCTTTGGTGTCTCCAGTCTCGATCAGCGCGCGAATCAGCACGCTGCGCAGCTGATCGAACCGCGGCTGCGAGGCAAGCACGGGACGAGCGTACTCGATCGCCTCTTGGTACTTGCGCGTGTAAAAGAGCAGATTGGCGTAGCCCGCGGTGTACAGCAGCGTCATCGGTTCGAGCTCGCGTGCGCGACCGACATAGTCGAGCGCCTCGTCGGTTCGACCCTGAAACGCGCGCAGCAACCCGTACGCGTACCAAAGACGCGCATAGCGCTCATCCGCGGTCCGCGCTTCGCTGAATTGCTTCTCCGCGGCGGCGTAGTCGAAGTCGTAGTACATATTAACGATGCCGAGTGCCGAGTGGCCGGCCGCGAGCTTCGTATCGAGCTCGATCGCTCGCAACGCCGCGCTGCGCGCCTGCTCCATCGCCTGAGCAAGCGGCATCTGCTGCTGAGTCCCGACGCCGGCATAGGTTTCCGAAAGCGCGGCCCACGCCTCGGCGAAGTACGGATCCTCGCGCAGCGCCGCCTGAAATCGTTCGATCGCCAGCGGATTGCCGTTCACATCGCGTCGCGAGCGATGGAATTTGCCGTCGAGGTAGAGCTCGTACGCGCGCTGATTGGTCGTGCGGCCGGTGTTCTCGATATGCGCCGGCGTCGACGGCGGCGAAGCAGGAGCGCGATGCGTCTGCCACCAGGCAGCCGCGCCTGCCACCAGCACGATCCCGATCACCAGCGCGACGGTCGCCCATCGCGCTCGACCGCGCTCGGCAACCGGTGGCTTCGACTCCACCGATCCGATGAATCGATACCCGATGCGCGGCAGCGTTTCGATATACCGCGGCGTTTCCGAATCGTCCTCGAGCGCGACCCGAAGCTTGCGCACGATCGAGTTGAGGTTGTTGTCGAAGTCGACCACGCCCTTGGGCCAGAGCGCTTGCACCAGCCGCTCGCGCGTCACGACCTGGCCCGGTTGCTCCAGGAGCTCGAGCAAGACACGCAGCGGCTGTTGGGGAAGGCGCTGCGTCTGGCCGTTGCGCAGCAGCTCGCCCGAGCGCGGACGGACAGTCCAGCCGTCGAAGGTTATATCTGCCGCATCAGTCACTTAGGCGCGACCAGAAGAAAGTAAGCGCGAAACCAGCGCGAGCCCATTGAGACCAAAGTTACCGCAGCAGAGCGTCGGCGCACACCTCGGAGGTCCCGATGCCGCTGCATGCATGGATTCTGGTTGCTGCGTCTACCGTCGGCGCAGCGCATTTCAACGACACGCAACTCCCCGGCCTCGGCGCGAACGGCCGCTCCTGCGCGACGTGTCACGTGCCGGAGGAAGGGTTTCAGCTCTCGCCTGGGAACGTCGAGCGACGCTACGCCGCCGATCGCGGGGATCCGCTCTTTCGACCGATCGATGCCGACGACTTCAGGACGAACGGTCAGGCTGCCCACGACTATTCGAACCTGCGGCGCGGCTTGATTCGCGTCTTGATCCCGTTGCCGCCGAATCTGCGGCTGATCGATCCGCAGACGGACCTGCCATCGACCGAGACGGTTGCGGACGTCTGGCGAGCGGTGCCCTCCATATTGAATGTAGCGATCTCTGGCGCCGACGGCGCCGAGCCGACCTGGCAGCTCGGGCCGAATCCCAATGGCGGCTATCAGATCGACGCTCGCATCGACAGCCTGCAGAACCAGGCGATCGCGGCGCTGCAGACTCATGCCGGCGCACAGCGACTTCCGGGTGCGCAGTGGCTCGACGAGCTTGCTGCATTCGAGAGCGAGCAGTTCTCTTCCGCGGGTGTGCAGCGTCTAGCGCTCGCGCTGCGCGAGGGACGCAAGCCGTTGCCCGATCCAGATCCGCCGCTGAATGCGCTGGAGCGAAAAGGGAAAGAGGTGTTCAAGCGGGCGTGCTCGGCCTGTCACGGCAGCGAAAGACATCCGTCGACATCCACCGTCACGTCGCCGCCGCTGAAGCTGCGATATCACTCCATCCTGTCGGCGTGCCCCCGGCCCAAGCAAGCGTGGTGTGCCAAGCTCGGTTGCTTCACGTTCCCTGCCTGCGACCCTGCACTGGAGCGAAACGTGCGCACGTACGAGCTGACGCTGCCGGATGGCAAGAAGAAACGCATCGCGACCAGCGATCCGGGGCGATTGCTGCTGTCGGGAGATGTGCGCGATACGGAATCGTTCGATCACTCTCATGGCGTGTTCGATATCCCGCAATTGCATGGCATCGCGCGCACCGCGCCCTACTTCCTCAACAACAGCGCGGCGACGCTGGAGGATGTGCTGACGCTCTACCAGGCATTTTTTGCGCGCCGTGAAGTGCTCGCGCCGACCTCGGCCTTCATCAATCCCCCGTTCGGACCGTTCACCGAGGAAGAGAAGCCTGCCCTGCTCGCCTACCTGCGAAAATTTTGAGGCGCGATTCGCGTAACATGCCGCGCCATGGAGAATCCCGAAGTTCATCACCCGCATGCTCATCACGGCCGTGGCGGGCTGCCCAAGTGGCTCGAGCTGACGATTGCCGGCACTGCGCTGGTGACGTCCGTCTGCTCGATCGTGATCGCCATCCATCACGGCCACACGATGGAGAAGCTGGTGCAGGCCAACTCGATCCCGTACCTCGTCGGCGGCTTCAGCACCGGGACCAACGAGGGCGCCGACGTGATGTCGCTCGATCTGTCGAACCGCGGCGTCGGACCGGCGCACGAGAAGAGCCTGCGCGTGAAGGTGGATGGCCAGTACGTCAAGTCCGTTGCGGAGTGGATCAACAAGTCGCTGCCGCCGGACGAAGCGGCCGCGGTGACCCAGGCGCGGGATGAGCGGGTCCTCAAGGTTTTCAAGAACAACGTGCTGACGAGATTCATTCCCGGGAGCCAGCAGCAATTGGTGTTCCGTATCGACAAGACAGCCGAAAACGCACGCCTCTGGGACATGCTGGCGGATGCCCAGCCCAAATGGGACATCGAGTACTGCTACTGCTCGGTGTTCGACGATTGCTGGGAAGTAAAGGGCAAGTGGAGCGAGCCGACGCCGGTCGACGAATGCACGCGCGACGAGCCGCACGAATTCAGGCCGTGAGACGCATCCCGCATTACGAGGCCGAGTGCCGTTCGAGCCACTTGGCCAGCGGCGCAAGTCCATCGCGCCGGATTCGATAGACCCGTCTGCGTCCTTCCGACGCCGCCACGACGAGCTTCGCCGACTCCAGCAGCTTCAGATGCTGCACGATCGCGGTCCGCGAAACCGGCAACTCCGCCGCAAGATCGCCCGCAGTCTGCGGAGTGCGCGCGATCCTCTGAAAGACGACCACACGAATCGGATGACCGAACAGAGCGAACAGCCGCAGCACCTGGCGCAGCTGCGCTGCATTGGCGTGGGATTTTGCCATCCGCGAAGTGTCAGGCCCCACTAACACTTTTGACAAGCCTCGGCAGTGCTTGCTCTACTCGAACGAGGCCAGCAAACGGAGCGGACGATGATCAACGGTGGGCATGTCATCCTCTATTCGAAGGACGCCGAAGCAGACAAGGCATTCATCAAGAACGTGCTGAAGTTCCCGTACGTCGACGTCAACCAGGGCTGGCTGATCTTCAAGCTGCCGCCCGCCGAGATTGCCGTGCATCCGTCCGACGAGAACGACCTGCACGAGTTCTACCTGATGACGGACGACCTCGATCTCGAGATTAGAAACCTGAAGAAGGCCGGCGTGAGCTGCGACGACGTTACGCAGCAAGGTTGGGGCCGCCTGACGCGCATCCAGCTACCCGGTGGGGGAACGCTCGGCCTCTATCAGCCGCGACATCAACGGCCGTGAGAAATGTTGCGCACTACCCCTTGGACGCAACGCGCCGGTGATCGCGCGTCACGCCTCTGCGCGTCGCACGTTCGAGCAGAAATCCGGCGACGGCTTCGTGCGCGTCGGCCTCGGTAGTACCGGCTGGAAACTCGAACACTTCGCTCGCGTCGAAAGGATTCGCGACGCGCAGCGGCTCATCGAGCGGCGCGCTCTGCATCGACGACAACTCCCGCTGCGCAACGGCACTCGCGCTCGATGCGCGAGGCGCGTCGGCCGATCCGACTTCGCTGTAGAGAGCGTACCCCGCTGCAATCGCAGCGAACGCTAGTGAAAGCGCGATGGCTACTTCGCCTGGCCGCGGCATAACCCCTCCTTATTCTGTCGGTCTTATTCCTGACAAAGTAAGGATCACCGAGCGAGGTTCCTCGCCGCTGCCGATGCGCTGAATAATGAGACGCCCGTCACAGAACGACGGGCGGCGATTCAACTTAACGCTTTTTCTTGGAGGAGGAAGCGAGAGCGGATGGCGCAGTGATCAGGGCGAGTCCGACCGCATTCGGATCCGGAGTGCGCTTGCCGTTCCACGGACACAAGCGGATCAACAGTCCTTCGACCGTCTGCTCGCTCTGCCACGGCACACTCCGCCGGCGCAGCCGCCGCCAGTTGTGCTCGCGCGGATCGAGGCGGAACGCGTGATACGCGGCCCACAGGTCGTCGTGCCGGTATTCCTCGCACAAGGCATAGATCAGCGATTTGGGCGCGGCCGGCGCCGGCTCGGAGCGCCGCAGCCAGGAAGACATCCACTCGGGTACTGACACCATTTAATAAGTATCGGAGTCTCCCCGAAGGCGCGGCATGAGATGGACACTGAATCGCCTCCCCGGCCGACGCGTGAAGTCGCGCCGGACTACGAGGATCGACTACAGCGATTCGAACCTGCGTCCGAACAGCTCGGCGTCGAGGCGCCAGCAGCCATCGGGCAGTTGCGTTTCGCCGGTCCAATGAAAGGTCGTGTCGGTGATCTCCTGGAAGATCCAGCGGATGCTGTGGCCGTCGCTCAGCTCGCCCTCTTGAACGAGGCGCTCGCCGGCCTTGCGCGTGTTGAGCACAGCGAACGCGCCCGTCGCCGGATTGATCCAGGTCACCAGCCAGCGGCGCGTCTGCGGGTCGAAAGCACGCACGCTCGTGCCGTACAGGTTGGCGCGTGCGACGCCGCCGCGGCGACTCGCCCGAGTCGGCGCGATCCAGACATCCTGCACGGCACGCCCTTCCAGGGTGCGTGCGAAGTACCACTCGCCCGCGATGACTTCGAAGGTCCCGTCGTCGGCTCGATTGCGCACTTGCACGTCCCACGCGCCGAGCAACCCGGCGTAGACATCCTCGTGGGCTTCGATCTCCGGCGAGCGGTGCTTCGCGACCAGTGCGCGGGTGAACGCGTTCAGGGTCTCGAAGTTCGTTGCGACGGAGACTCGTCTTGGCTGCGGCATCATCATGGCGGCAATGCTCAACCAGCACGCGGACGTTCGTCTCGGGGAAACTTGCCGCTATGGAGCAATACTCGCTCGGAGTTGGCGCGGGGTCACGCCGAAGGTCCGGCGGAAGGCGTGATTGAAGACCGAGAGATCCTGGAACCCGACTTCGAATGCGACCGCGGCAATCGGCAAGTCGGGATCGCATAGCAGGCGCCCTGCTGCGCGCAAACGCGCGATGCGGACGTAGGCATGAGGAGTCGTGCCGACGACTCGTTTGAAGCAGCGAATGAAATGGAACGGACTCATCGACGCCAGCGCCGCGAGCGTGCGCACCGAATGATCGGCGCTCACGTCCTCATCGATCGCGCGAGCCACGGCGAGCATCGATTGGGTTTGTGCCGGAGTCGGGGCCCTGTCCCGCCGCAAACGACCGAGAGCTTCGATGACCCACGAGACGGTGCCGAGCGCCAGCTCATGAGCGCTGCCGTTCGCGTGTCCGCCGGCAACAGCCTCGGTTCTCGCGAACAGTGCGGCACCGCCGGTCGAGACAGGCAGCGCAACGCGCGGGAAAACCGTGCTCGCCTGCGAAGCGCCGAGAGCCGAGAGCAGTTCCTCATAGCACTCCCGCGAGAATTGGAACGCGATACATCGATCGCCGGCGCCGTGCCCGTGAGTGCAACTGAAGCCCGCGCCGGGGCTGCCCAACAAGACTGAGCCGCTGCACAGATCGCCGGATCCCGCACTGCTTCGATAGGAGAACGCGCCCGCCATGACGAGCGCGATCGACACGTAATCGTGCTGCTCTTCGAACGCCGCATCGCTCGCATCGGCGCTGCAGAGGATGTCCGCGAGTCGCCATCCCTCGCCACGGAAAATGGTCGTGACCGCTGCCGAGCCGCGCTCACCGCGCGCGCGGCGTGCGTCTACGAGGCGAGCGACGATTTCGTTCGACGTCAGCACAGTGACCTAGCTTACCGACGGGCTAAGCCCTGCGGTACATGCGATGGTCCTCGTACATGAACCAGGTCTTGCCGCCGTCGGTCGAGCGATGCGCCTGCCAGACGAAAGCCTTGTCGGTGATGTTGCTGAAGGTCCAGCGCGTGCGGCCCTTCGGACTGTCGGTGTAGAGCGCGATCCGCCCGTCTTCTTCGCCGCCTTCGAGCACCGTTACGGCCTTGGCGATCGCCGAGACCCAGGTGACGCGCCACTTCTTCAGGTCGGGATCGTAGAAGCGCAGCGTCGTGCCGATGAATCGATCCTCGCCCGGTTTCGGGAACTGGATCCACAGATCCTGCAGCGCCCGGCCGTCGAGCACCCAACCCACCAGCAGCTCGCCGCGAACCTCGGTGCGCGTGCCATCGTCCGCTATACCTGCGTAGTCGACATTCCACGATCCGGCGACCCGATCGAACAAGCGGGCGGCAGGCGGCTCGCCGGCAACGATGCGCGGGCCCGCGGCGACGAGCTCCTTGAAGACGTCCTGAGTGCAGGCTCCATTGGGGCTGCCGCCGTTCCCTGCGTATGCACGACCGGTCAGGAGCGTGGCGCCCAGAGCGCCTGCTCCACCTGCAAGCAGGAGGCGGCGATCAAGTTTCATTGCAGTCTCCTCGTTAGCGGCTTCCTCCTTTGCAGGCTAGCGAAGAACGCAGCGGCGGCTAGGTGAAAATTGCTCTGCGCAGGCGCGTGGAATGCTCGGACGCTACAGCGACTTCAGGTACTCGACCAGGTCCCGCCGCTCGTCGTCCGTCAACGAGAGCTGCAGCACGCCCTGGTAGTGAGTCACGACGGCATTCAGATCCGCGAAGCGACCGTCGTGATAGAAGCCGCCTTTGGCACGAGTGAACAGCCCGGCCAAGGGCGTGGTCCGATACATCTTGTCCGGCGAGCGGCTCGACTGGAAGTCGTCGATGCCGATCTCCTCGGCGGTGTGCATCGGCCAGCCGGGCTCGCTGAACAGCGGCGGCACATGACAGCCGGCGCATTTGGCTTTGCCGTCGAATATTCCCTGTCCGCGCGTCGCGGCCGACTCGTCGTACGATCCGCGCGGCGGCTTCGGCGCCGGGATCGACAGCTGATAGTAATGAAGCGCGGCGAGCTTGGAGGTGACCTTGTCGGGAGTGTCGCGCTTGTTCGCAAATCCCGTTTTGCTCGTCAATGGAAACTGCTCGACGCCGAGGCGCCGATCGACGAACGTCCCTTGCCCATGCATCTGCGTGTTCGCGACATAGGCATTCCAGTAGGGAATCGAGCCCCAGCCGCCGTAGGTATGAAGATTCTGGCCGGCGAGACCGAATGCTGCCGGCAACATCGTCGCGCCGGACTTGCCATCGGGGCGCATAGCCTTGCCGTCGAAATTCAGCTCTGCATCGTACTTGCCCGGGCCCCAGCTGTTCAGCACCGCCTTCACTTTCGCCGTATCTGCCCCAAGCAGCTTTTCGAACGGCTGGAGATTCGGCGCCAGCGCCACGATCGCCCCCACATTCAGATCGCGATTCGGCCAGCCGTCCAGGCGGCGTCCGATGCCTTTGACGAACGAGTCATCGACAGTCGAATGGCACAGTGCGCAGGTGATGCCGATCGAGGTGACGTTGTTCTTGTCGTCGAGCACGGCCTTCACACCGACGACCGCGCCGGCACGCAACAGCTCGAGAGTGGTCTCGGGGTTGTCCAGGCTGACGCCGCCTTCCTTGAGAACTTCGACCAGCAGCTTCGGCACGGCGCCGACGTCGGCCTTCAAGCCGAGCTGCAAGGCCTGTCGCGGCGTGAGACCGGGGCCGACGCCGCCCTTCTTCTCACCGACGATCGCCTGGTGCAGCCGGAGCTGATCGCCCCAGAACGCTTCGCTGCCGAACGTGTCCCAGCGAAAGATCTTCTTGCCCTCGTCGCGGAGCTGCTGGGAATTCTCGGTGATCTTGTCTTCCCACTCCTCGCGCGGCGCAGCCTGCGTGCGCGCGGCGGGATCGGTCTCGACGTTCTTGGGCAGCGAACGACACGCGCCGGCGGCAACGACCAGCAGCGCGAGCGATGAAGCGAGCGAATAGCGTGCGAGAGTCATGGTCACTGCCCTCTTCCGTAAGCAGATGACCTCGCAATCCAGCGGGCACGGCAAAGTTCCTCACAGCTCGCAAGGTTCCGCGGGTTCCCGCAGGTTCCCGTTGAATCTGCAACGCGAGCTGGCTGCAGCAGCGTTCAGTGCAGGAATTACGCGCGTTTTCTTCAGAGCTGCAGCCAGGCGTGGGCACCTGGGAGCGAATGCGCGAACCACGGCCCAAGCAGTGTCACGATCGCACTGACCAGGAGCACGGACCCGGCAACGCGCCGCGCGGCGCGGGTCGCGGTCAAGGCGACGAAGCGTCGAGACGCGAGCGCCGTCAGGAACAAGCCGGGCAGCGTACCGAGGCCGAACACAGCCATCGTGATCGCTCCTCGCACTGCCGACTGCTGCAACGTGGCGATCAGCAGCACGCTGTAGACGAAGCCGCACGGCATCCATCCCCAAAGCATGCCGAACCCGCAGGCGCGCGGCAGCGAGTCGATCGGCAGGAACCGGCGGCCCAGGGGAGCGAGCCGAAGCCAGATCGCCTGACCGAAACGTGAAGCCGAGTTGCCCACATATCCGAACGCGACCAGCGCGGCAAAGAGCAATGCCAGCGCCGCCAGCACACGCAGCGCCTTGCGCACCGACTCGATGTCGAGCAGCGCGATCACGCCGCCGAGCGCACCTGCGAACAGCAGACCGGCGAGCGAATATGAAACGATTCGACCGACCTGGCAGCCGAGCAGCAAAGCGGGCCGAGGGCGACCGCGAGCATCGCGAGCGGTCGCGAGACCGAGAGCAGCCGTCACGCCTCCACACATCGCAAGGCAATGACCGCTGCCTGCGAGCCCGAGCAGAAAGGCCGCACCTATCGTCAGCATGCCCGTCATGGCGGCGGGTCCTCACGATCGGCGTCCTGTTCCGCTTCATCGAGCGGCAGCAATCCCGGTGTCTGCAGATCGTCGAACTGATCGTGATCGACCGCCCAGAAGAAAGCACCGACCGCCAGTGCCAGCAGCAGCAGCGCGAGCGGGATCGTGATCAGGATGGCGTTCATGCGGCATCTGCCGTGGCATGCAGCGGCTGCCTCGCCTGCGCCTCGACGCCCGCGGGGCCACGCCCGATGCGCAGCGCATTGCCAATCACACACAGCGAACTGAACGACATGCCCAGCGCTGCGAGCCAGGGCGGGACGAAGCCCAATGCCGCGAGCGGCATCGCCACCACGTTGTACAGCAAGGCCCAACGCTGATTCTGCTGAATCACCGCGATGGTCTCGCGTGCGACCCGGCGTGCGGTGACGAGCGCGCCGAGGCGCTCGCCCGCAAGCACGATGTCGCTGCTCGCCCGGGCAATCTCGGCACCGCACGCAAGCGCAACGCCAACGTGCGCACCGGCAAGCACTGGGGCATCGTTCACGCCGTCGCCCACCACGAGCACACGTGCACCTTGCGCGCGCATCGCGCCAAGCTCGCTCAACTTGTCGGCCGGCGATGCGCGAGCTCGCCAGCTCGAGATATCCAGTTTGCGGGCGATGTCAGCAACCTTGGCGGGCGCATCGCCGCTCAGGATGTGAAGCTGCAAGCCCTGCGCTTTGAGCGCATCGATGACGTCGCGCATGCCGGGGCGTAGCTGCTCGCTCACGTGGAAAGCCGCGATGACGCCCGCTTGATCGGCAAGAACGACCGCATCGGCATGGCCGGCCAAGTGCTGGCCTGGCGCGGCGAAGCGACTCGAACCGAGCTTCAGCTCGCGCCCTTCGACCATACCGCTCAGACCGAGCCCCGCCTCTGATCTCACTTGCGCGGCAGCAGGGAGCACGGCTTCATAGCATGCGGCCGCGATAGCTCGCGCCAGCGGATGCCGACTCTCGCGCGCGAGCGCTGCTGCCAGGCGCAGTGCGCCCTCCGGCGATGCTTCGTTGAATGCCTGCACGTTCGTTAGACGAGGCATCGTGAGCGTTCCAGTCTTGTCGAAGACCACATCGGATGTTTGCGCAAGCGCTGCGATCGCATCCGGCTTCACGACCAGCACACCGCAGCGCGCGAGCACAGTCAGTGCGCGTGTGATCGCTGCAGGTACAGCCAGCGCAAAAGCGCAGGGACACGACACGACGAGTACCGCCAGCGCAGCAGCGAATGCCCGCGAAGGATCGACGACACTCCATACCGCGGCCGTGAGCACCGTCAGGCTCAACACTCTCACCACGAAGCGCCCGGTCGCCTGCTCGCCGGCACGAGCAAGTTGTGGCCGCTCGACCTGTGCGCGCTCCACCAAGGCCGCGATCCCTGCGAGCACGGTGTCGGCCCCTACCCGCTCCACTTGCAGGTCTATCGGGCCATCGACCAGAACACTGCCCGCGATGAGCGCCTCTCCGTGACGTCGCACAACCGGCGCCGACTCTCCGCTGACGAGAGCTTCATCGACGCGACAAGCGGCGCTGAGTAGCGCGCCATCCGCAGGCACGAGCCCGCCCTCGCCGACATGCACGCAGTCGCCCACGCGCAGCTCGTGAATGCCGATGCGCTCGAGCGAGTGATCCTCGCGCCTGCGATCTGCAAACGACGGCGTGAGCCGTGCGAGCGCATCGACGAGATCTCCAGCGTGGTGGCGCGCCCGCATCTCCAGATAGCGGCCGGCCAGCAGGAAGAACACGAACATTGAGACGGAATCGAAGTAGACATGACCGCCGCCGCGCAATGCCTCGACGAAACTCGCGACGTAGATCAGCGCAATGGCAGCGGCGACCGGTACATCCATGCTGAGCCGCCGCGCCGCGAGCGATCGCGCGGCGGCCTTGAAGAACGGTCCGGCGGAATACAGAACGACCGGCGTTGCCACGATGAAGCCCAGCCAGCGGAAGAGCGCTTCAGCGGAAGTATCTGCTGCATCCGCGCCCCGCAGGTACAACACCGCAGCGAACATCATCGCTTGCATCGCGCCGAATCCTGCGACGACGAGGCGCTTCAACGCGTCGCGTGCTTCCCGTCTGCGGAGGTCGTCGAGCGCGCGGGCATGCAGCGGCCAGGCACGATATCCGGTTCGCGCGAGACGCTCCAGAATCTGCGAGAGAGAGACGCGGTTGTCGATCCAGGTGATGCGCGCCCGTCGCGCCAATGCGTTCACCTGCACGCTTGCCACTCCGGGCAACGACTGCAAGGCGCGCTCGATCAACCACACGCAGGCCGTACAGCGGATGCCTTCGACGAACAGCATCGTCTCGCGGCGCCCTTCGCCGAGATCGCGTACTACGTGACGAGCGAGCTCGTCGCGTTGCCAGGCAAGGCAGCTGTTCCGGTCCGCGGCCGTGGCGAGATCCGGCTTCGTCGCCGGCTCGGTGCGCAGCGAATAGTAATCGGCGAGTCCGAGTTGCTCGATCCACTCGGCAGCCGCACGACAACCGTGGCAACACACGGCGCGCAGCTCTCCGCCCACTCGCGCATGAACGACAGTCGCGAGCAGCGGCTCACCGCAGTGCCAGCAAGGTGCTTTCACTTCTTCTCATTGCTCTGGTCATTGGCTTGGGCGAGTACCCATGCCGCAATCACGCGCAGCTCATCCTCGTTCAGGCGCTTGCCCCACGCCGGCATGACGCCAGTGCGTCCGTCGCGAATGGATTCCTCCACCCGCTTGAACGTGCCGCCGTAAAGCCACGTCTGATCGGTGAGATCGGGCGCTCCGAGCGCGGGATTGCCGTGGCCATCCGGGCCGTGACAGGCAACACACATCGTCTCGTAGCGCGCCTTGCCCGCGGCTCGCCAATCTTCGGGAGTCTTCACGCCGCTGAAAGCGAGCACATAGGCCGCAACTTCTTTCACGCCGTCCACACCGAGTGCCGTGCCCCAGGCAGGCATCGTCCCGATGCGACCGTCGCGGATGCTCGTCATCACACTGTCGGGATCGGTGCCGTGCAGCGAATCGGCATCGGTGAGGTTCGGTGCGCCGAGAGCGGTGTTGCCGAGTGCACGCGCGCCGTGGCACGCCGCACAGTTGTCGAGGTACAAGCGATGACCGATCGACGTCGCCGCCGGGTTGGCGGCGAGCGAGCCGAGACTCACTCCGCGTAACGGCGCGAGTGTCGCTTCGAGGACCTGCTGGTTCGCCGCCGTGTCACGCTGCAAGTCTCCCACCGACGTCCATCCGCCCCGGAACAGGAACAAGTAGGCGAAGCAGCCCGCGACGCCGATCAACGAGTACACGACCCACCACCACGGCAGCTTGCGCACGCTTTCGCGCAGCACACCGTGCGCCCACACGTGCCCCGTCGTGCCGTCGGATTCCGTGGGGATCTTCACGATCTGCCCCCACACGAACAGGAACAGCACGAGGCCGATGTTCAGTGCCGCCAGCACGACGACCCATATCGTCCAGAAGCGGCTCATGGCTCGGGATGCTCCGCGTCGTCATGCATCGGGATACGCGCGAGATGCTCGAAGGTCGGGCGATGCGCCGGCAGCCAGGCCCAGATCCAGATGCCGATGAAGATCAGCATCAGCAGCAGCGTGATCACGCCGATCGCATGTCCCCAGATCTCGTTCATGGCGACTCCTTCGCGGTGACGCCCAGGCCCTGCAGATACGCGACGAGCGCGTCCAGCTCGCTCTTGTCCTTGGTCGCTTCGTAGGCCGCCGCGATGTCTGCATCGGTGTAGGGATCGCCGAGCCGACGCAGCGCGCGCATGCGTGCCATGACGTCGGCGTAATCGAGCTTGCGGTGTTCGAGCCACGGATAGTTCGGCATGTTCGATTCGGGCACGAGCTGGCGCGGCGCGATCAGATGCAGACGCTGCCACGCATCCGAATATTTGCCGCCGACTCGTGCGAGATCCGGACCGGTGCGCTTCGAGCCCCATTGGAACGGACGGTCGTAGACGACCTCGCTCGCATCGGTCGCAGAGCCATAACGCTGCGTCTCGAAACGCAGCTTGCGGATCATCTGCGAGTGGCACTGATAGCAGGCCTCGCGCACGTAAACGTCACGGCCTGCCAGGCGCAGCGCGTCGTACGGCTTCAGCCCCGGTGCCGGCGCAACTGTATGCGCGTTGACGAACAGCGGTGTGATCTCAGCCAGACCGCCCAGCGAGACCAGCGCAATGATCACCACAGCGAGCAGGCCGACGTTCTGCTCGATTCTTGCCAGCGGTCGTCTATCGTGTGCCATGCGTCACCCGCGCACCGGCAACGGCGCCGGGACTTGATCCGGCACCGGTTCCGGAATCGGCTCGGGAATCGGCACGATGATCGGCTTGATCTGGTTCAAGCGCGCGGCGCCAGCCGTGTGCCATAGATTCCACGCCATGACCACCATCCCCGCGAGCACGAGCATGCCGCCGAGGAAGCGCACGACATAGAACGGATGCGTCGCTGCGATGCTCGCGAGGAAGCTGTACTCGAGCGAGCCGTCTGGATTGGTCGCCTGCCACATCAGTCCCTGCATCGCTCCCGCTGCCCACATTGCAACGATGTACAAGAGCAACCCGATCGTGTGCAGCCAGTAGTGGATCTCCATCGCGCGGCGCGAATGCATCTCGGGGCGATCGAGCGCACGCGGCGCCATCGCGTAGAGCGAGCCCATCGTGATCATCGCCACCCAGCCGATCGCGCCCGAATGCACGTGCGCGACGGTCCAGTCGGTGTAGTGAGTCAGCGCATTGAGCGACTTGATCGACATGAGCGAGCCTTCCAGCGTCGCCGCGAGATAGAACACCAGCGCAGTCACCATGAACTTCGCTGCCGGGCTCTCGCGCAGCCTGTTCCAGGCGCCGCTAAAGGTCATCAAGCCATTCGCTGCCGAGCCGAGGCTCGGCATCATCAGCAGGATCGAGAACGACATGCCGACCGACTGCGTCCAGTCGGGCAGCGCGCTGTAGAGCAGGTGATGCGGGCCTGCCCACATGTAGATGGAGATCAGCGCCCAGAAGTTGACGATCGAGAAGCGATAGCTCCACAGCGGCTGCTTCGCTTCGCGCGGCACGAAGTAGTACATCATTCCGAGGAAGCCGGCCGTCAGGAAGAACGCGACCGCATTATGGCCGTACCACCACTGGACCATGGCATCGACCGCGCCGGAATAGATCGGATACGACTTGGTCCACGAGACCGGGATCGCCAGGTTGTTGACGATGTGCAGCAGCGCGACGGCGATGATGAAGGCGCCGTAGTACCAGTTCGCGACATAGATGTGCTGGATGCGCCGGCGCAGGAGCGTGGCGAAGAACACGACGGCGAACGAGACCCAGACGACGGCGATGATCAGATCGATGAACCACTCCGGCTCCGCGTACTCCTTGCTCTGCGTGATGCCGAACGGCATCGTCGTCATCGCCAGCAGCACTGCGAGCTGCCAGCCCCAGAACGTGAAGCGCGCGAGGCCGCCGAGTGCCAGCCGCACGTGACAGGTGCGCTGGACCACGTAGTAGCAGGTGCCCATCAGCGCCGACCCGCCGAAAGCGAAGATCACGCCGAAGGTGTGATTGGAGCGGATTCGGCTGTACGTCAGCCAGGAGATGTCGAAGTTGAGCGCGGGCCAGGCGAGCTGCGCGGCCGCCAGCACGCCGGCGAACATGCCCGAAACACCCCACACCGCGGCCGCCATCAGGAACAGGCGGACGATGTGATCGTCGTAGGTTTCAGCCGATTTGGCCGCGGCAGCGGCGGGCGCAGGACTCATGCCGCCACGATATCCAGCATCCGGCCCGCCGCAATCGAGGAACAGTACGCACCAAATACGTACCCGACCGGAGAGAATCAGAATCGATAGCGTGCCTTCACGAGCAGCTGGTCGCTGTCGCGCAAGTCGGCAGCCGACTGGAACAGCCCGCCGAGGCTGTCCCGCGACTCCCCTTCCTCGAAGGCGATGCCGCCGCGTCCATAGACGACGTACAGGTCCGACTGGGCCGCGAACGTCCAGCGATAGCGGATCTGCAAGCCGAAGTTGTTCACCGAGAACGGCAGCACCACGTCGTTGCTCTCGACCAGGTTGCCCGAGGTACCTATACGAAACGGGGTCGGACTGTGGGCGTCGATCGCCAGCCACTGCAGCTTCACCCGCAGCTCGTGATGGTTGGCGGGGAACCAGTTGAGGTCGCTCTGCAGGATCGCGCGCCGCCGCTCGAAGCTCGCGAGCAGGTCGTCGTGCAGCCAGATGAGCCAGTCGCGGCTCCAGCGCATGGTGCCGCGCACCGACCAGCTCAGGTCGTCGCGGGTGAAGTGCTCGATCTTGCTGTCGGCCTCGAATGCGAAGTCGTCATTGCCTTCCTGCAGCAGCGAGCCGGCGGCGAACAGGCGCCATTTGCCGAACCGTGCGCTCTGATAGTTGTGAGTCAGCGCGACCAGCCGCGGATCCATTTTCACATCGCCATTGCCGCGCGAGATGAGATCGTCGACGCCGGCGCCGGTGACTTCCAGCGACGTGTTGAAGATCGACCCGGCACGCCGCCGCGACTCGCGAAACACGCCGAGGTAGTTGCCGAGGCGCTCGCCGGAATCGTTGTAGCGCAGCTCCGGCCGCACCCGCCAGTTCACGCCGGCACGCGCGTCGTCCTCGGCGAAGTTGCGAAAGCGGCGCGAGATGAGATAGCTCGCGCGGTTCACGCTCGCGCGCTGCTGGAATCCCATGTCGTTGAAGTCGAGCGTGCCGCTGTAGTGCGTCAGCCCGAGCTCGTGCTGCCAATCCGGCGAAGGCGTGTAGGTGGCAAGCATGATTTCGCCGTCGCCGGAAGTGTCCGCGGAGAGCTGGTCGACCGAGCTGGCGATCACCTGTCCCGCCAGCATCAACTGCGAATTGGGACGCCAGATGAAATCGCCGGAGTGGACCTGCGCGCTGCGGTCGAGGAACGGCCGATCGACCCAGGTGCCCATGTAGCCGAGCGTCATCGGGCCGGACGCATAGCGTAGCCGTGTGCCGGTAAACGCGCGGCCGATGTCCTTGCTGTAATCGCTCTCGAGCGCCGACAGCACACCGTAGTCGAGACGGCCGACGTTGCCGTTGAGCTTCACTGCGCCGTCGATGTCGGCGGCCAGCGTTGGATCGTCGTCGCGCGCGCCGCCGATGCGACGCGTGTAGAGCAGCCGATCCCTTGCAGTCAGGCGCTGACTGTCGGTCTCGGGAACGCGGATGTCGAACAGTGCCTGGTTCTCGGCGAAGAAGGGCCGCTTGTCGCTGAACAGCACTTCGATCGCGTCGAAGTTCACGACCAGCTCGTCCGCTTCGACCTGGCCGAAGTCCGGATTCAGCGCCGCTGTGAGCTGGAAGTTGCCCGACGGCTTCCATTGAATGTCGGCACCGAGCTTCGTGTCGACTTTGTCTTCGACCATGTCGTTGGCGACGCTCGCGTACGGGAAGAAGTGCAGCAGCGATCCCGGGTACTGATCGATCTCGACCCGCGGGAACTCCGACACGTAGCGAGGCCGCGAGAATGCGACGCCCGCCAGGGCGCTGCGTTCCTGGGTCGCGCCGATCACGCGGTCGAATGCGACGCCGATCGTTCGCTTCTGCGCGTCGGCGTTCTTCATCGGAGCCGTCGTCCACGGGATCAGGACCTCGACGAACCACTCCTGCTCGGTCTGCGTGATCGCATACTCGACGTCGCTGTCCCAGTCGGTGCTGTACTGGTTTTCGTTGGTCAGCGTCGCGTCCTGCAGCGAGCCGGCGAGCGCAATCGTGATGTTGTAAGCGACCTGCGCGTCGGCGTTGAAGTCGATGTAGATGTTGACGCGGTCGCCGTTGTTGTCGGCGTCGCGCGGCGTCTGCGCAAGCTGCCGCGGCGTGCTCGGCGGATGCGTGCAGCGGAAGCCGACCACGATGCCTTGCGGCGTGCCGAGCAGCCGCGCTTCGGTCGGATGCCGCGGCACCCCGAGCGTGTACGGCTGCGTCACGCGGAAATCGGTGAAGACCTGGGCGCGCTCCCATTCCGGTTCGGTGAGCTGGCCGTCGATCTTGATCTCGGCGAGTGCGCTGGCAGAGGCAAGCAGCGCGGCTGCGCCAAACAAGCCGCGCAGCAACGACATGAAAGACTTCATAGTGAGAAGGGACCGATCCTACCCCGCTGATATCGGCCAGCAACTGTCGCGCATGCCAGCGGCAACAGCAACGCGAGTTGTTTTCGACAGCCTGCAATCCGCCTTGTGCCGGGCCCGAGGATGCCGAAGCGACCAGTGACCTAGAAGAGCCACATACCCCAAGTCGAACAGGGCCAAGTGCAATTGCGCTGCGGCGGATTCTTCACGCGGGTGCGCGTGAGTATTTGTATGCATGCGTTTTCAGCTCGCCTGTGAGGGTGCCGGCGACGCTGATCTGACCTCTATCGAAAGTGAGTGACGCCGATCTGCGAGCCAGAACGGAAACGGCTTTTCCGGCGAGCGCGCGCCGTTTCGGCTTTGCATTTGAGCAACAGTGTATACGCAACTTTGGCAACCATTGCCCGCACAAGCTTTATGCGCTACACGCTTGTCGCACACGGCGTCAGACCGTGAGCAAACTTTGTCGCGCACCGACAACGATCGGGCGCGTGTGGGGAAGACCGACAACGACTCAACAGCCGCTCAGGGAGACCCGCTAATGAGTATCAACAGACCACTTGCAGCGCTAGCTGTAGGCATCGCCGCGAGCTTGATCAATGCGCCACCGGCACGCGCACAGGAAGCGGAGAACGCTTCGATCCGCTCCGGCGACATCCAGGAAATCATCGTTACAGGCTCGCGCATCAAGCGCTCGTCATTCGATTCGCCGGTCCCGCTGGCGGTCATCGATGGCGAGGCCTTGTCGCAGAGCGGCTTCACCGTGCTCGGCGACGCCCTCAACAATCTGCCGCAGGGTCTCGTCAATTCGAATCTGCAGAACACGTCCGGCACGCTGTTCAACGCCGGGCAGTCGCGTGTCGATCTGCGCGGACTCGGCTCGGCGCGCACGCTCGTCCTCGTGGACGGCCGCCGCCATCTGACGGGCGACTTCCGCACTTCGGCGGTCGATCTGAACATCATTCCCTCGACGATGATCGAGCGTATCGACGCGATCTCAGGCGGCGCATCGGCCGTGTACGGCTCGGAGGCGATCTCCGGTGTCGTCAACATCATCCTCAAGCACCACATGGAAGGCTTCGAGATGGACGTGCAGGGCGGCATGACCGGCGAGAGCGACGGCGAGGAATGGAAGACCTCGCTCGGCTGGGGCACCGGATTCGCAGAAGGCCGCGGCTCGTTCCTGATCGGCGCCGAGTGGGGCCACGTCGATCCGATCTATCAGATCGATCGCGATTGGGCCTACCCGGGCGTGCGTCGCGACAACACAGTCGCGCCGCAGACGATCGTGCCGGCCTCGCGCAGCAACACGGTACCGACGGCAACGTTCCAGCTCGTCGGCGGCAACAATGCGGCGACGGCTCGTTCGTCCTCGATTTCTCGCGACTATTCGGCGGTCAACGTGAACACCACTGAATGTCGTACCGCAACCGTGCGGCCCTTGTGCCAGGACCCGTGGCTGTTCTACACCGCCGAGTACAACGCGCTGCAGGGCGAGCTGGATCGACGCGTCGCGCGCGCCTATCTGGACTTCGATATCACTGACCACCTGACTGCATTCGCCGATGTGTCGTATGCGAAGGTCGATGGCCGCGCCATCTTTCAACCCGCGTTCTCCAGCGCTGCGGGCGGCGGATTGCTGCCGGTGGCGCTGCGCGGCGACAACGCATATCTCAATGGCGGTGGCGCCCTGGCAGCCCAATTGCGCTCACAGTGGACCGGCGCCGGGCTGGCACTCACGCGCGCTGCGACGGCCAACGTCGGCAAGTTCTGGGAAGAGCTCGGCGGCCGCGACTCGCTCATCTCCCGCGACAGCTACCGGGCGATCCTCGGGTTGAACGGCGACTTCAAACTGTTCAGCCGCGATTTCTCGTGGGACGTCTATGGGCAGTACAGCGAGCTCGACGGTTACGCTCTCGCTTACAACGTGCCGAACATCCAGCGAGTCCAGCAATCGACCGACGCCGTCTTGCTCAACGGCTCGATTGTTTGCAACGACGCCGCTGCCCGCGCGGCCGGCTGCGTGCCCTGGGATCTCATCAACGGGCCCTCGCAGGGCGCCATCGACTGGGTGAACGCCAGCGCGCGCTCCGACGGCGAAGCCAGCCAGATGGTGGCCGGGTTGAACCTGTCCACCTCGCTGTTCAATCTGCCGGCGGGGCCGATCGAAGTCGCTTTCGGCGGCGAGTATCGCAAGGAAAAGAGCGATCAGATCCAGGACCCGCTGTCCGCATCCGGCGCGCTGTTCTACAACGCGATCGGCCGCACGAAAGGCGAGTTCGACACCACCGAGGGCTACGCAGAGATCGTGGTGCCGATCCTCAGCGGCCTGCCGTTTGCCGAGAAGCTGACGTTCGAAGCAGCAGGGCGCGTCGGCGACTACTCGACCGTCGGCAGCGTCGACCAGTGGCGCCTGCAGGCAACCTGGTCGCCGGTTGCCGATATCATGTTCCGCGGCAGCACTTCCGCCGCGGTGCGCGCGCCGAACATCACCGAGCTGTTCGCACCGCAGGGCCGAAACTTCACGACCGCTGCGAACGATCCCTGCGACCGCGCTCAGGTTGCAGCTATTGCGGGCAATGCTTCGCAGCTGGCAACTCGCATCGCCAACTGCTCAGCGAAGATTCCGGGCTACAACTCCGCGACGTTCGTGTCGAACATCGGCGCGGGACGTCCATCGCTCGCGCTGCTCCAGGGCGGTAATCCAGACCTGTTCGAGGAAACGGCCGACACGGAATCGGTCGGCGCAGTGTTCCGGCCGCGCTGGGTGCCGAACCTGACGTTCTCCCTCGACTACTGGAAGATCAAAGTCGACGACGCCATCAACACCATTCCCATCAACACGCTGTTGACGAACCTTTGTTACGACAGCCCGGGCGATCCGAACGCCAATCGTTTCTGCGATCTGATCCTGCGCGACTCGACCGGCGCGACGACCGGCGGCCTGGTCGGCGGCATCAGCGAGGTGATCCTGACGCAGCAGAACGTGCAGGCCATCGAAACCTCCGGGATCGATGCCGCCCTTCAGCACACCCAGGACTTCGGCAAGGCCGGCGTGTGGCAGATCCGGTTGGACGGCACCAAGGTGGTCCGCTGGGACCTGCAAGGCGTTCCGGGCGGCCCGACGACGCATTACGCCGGCACGTTGACCGGCGTCAACGGCGCCGTCCCCGAGTACAAGGTCAACGGTACGCTGGGCTGGACATTCCACGACCTCACTCTGCAGTGGCAGTCGCGATTCCAGGACTCGTACGCGGTGAGCGAAGTCGATCCCCCCAGCTCGCGCGATCCGTTCTACACCGGAAACTACTGGGAGCATGACTTGCGCGCCACCTACAGGTGGAACGAAGCCTTGTCGCTGCGCGCCGGCTTGATCAACCTCACGGACGAGCATCCGCCGATCATCCCTGAAGTGGGCGGTGCCACGGGTGCGCAGTCCTCGACGTACGACAACCGGGGCCGCTGGTTCTACATCGGTGCGAACTACTCGTTCGCTCCGACGCGGCGTTGATGACTTGACTTGACCAGGTGCCGGGAGCGCAGTGCTGTGCTCCCGGCACCCTCATCGGCCGCTCACGCCGCGTTGCGCTGAAACACTGCCATCTGCGCCGCCAGCGCACGCTGAAACGCCGGCCGCGCTTCGCACCGCAGCCGATAATTCTCGAGCACCGGAATCTGCGCGACGATATCCGTGTGACGCAGGAGTCGCAGCACGGTCGTCATCAGCAGATCCGCTGCAGTGAACCGGCCTTCGAGATAATTCCGATCGCCGAGCGCGGCCGCGAGATCCTGCAGACGCTTCTGCACGGCCTCGACGACACCCGGCCTGCGCGCCTTGGCCCACTCCTCCTGCGAGTAGAACAGATCGATCGCAGTGAGATTCTGAATCTGCGGCTCGATCGAGTTCATCGCCGCGAACAGCCACGCCGTGACGCGCGCGCGGCCAGCCGGATCCGCAGGCATCAGCACCGCGCTTTGCTGCGCAATGTGATGCACGATCGCGCCCGACTCGAACAGCACCAGGTCGTCGCCTTCCTGGTACGCGGGCACCTGGCCGAACGGCTGCAGACGGCGATAGGCGGCGGACTTCTGGTCCTCCGGCCCGATCACATTCTCGACATAGGGCAGCCCCGCCTCTTCGAGCGCCCACCGCACGCGCAGGTCGCGCACCAGTCCTTGGGCAAACGGGGGAACTGCACGAAAAACGCTGACTCGGATCGTCGACATATCGGCCACCTCCAGTTGAGAGCTTCTATGTCGATGACGATCCGGCCAGCCGCGTTTCTACAAGCGGGCCCCCCTCCCGGGCTCACTCCTCCAGGCTGCAATCGTGCGACGGACGCAGGAACCGGCCGGCGCACCACAGGACTACGCCATGAATCGGCTGTGTGCCGAAGTGGCCGCTGGCCGGGGTGCTGAACGCCATCGTCATATTCGAAAACTTGACGCTGCCCGACCCGAGGATGCACACCGTGAACGGCGTCGGATTGCCGAACGGCGCCGGGTTGCCGTTGCCCGTTACGAAAGCGGTACCGGTGATGGCAAACCCCTCCTTGACCGCCGGACTGAACTGCGGACAGCGCGCCGGCCAATCCAGCGTCAGCACACCGTCCGTCATGCTGATGTGGTGCGTATGGGCGCCGCGGGTCGCGGGATCCTCCGGCTTCACGATGCCCAGCGTGATTCCGTAGTCCGAGGTCTGCATGTCCATCGTCGCCGTGAACTTGCCCGTGCCCCGGCGCTCGTCGATCTCCAGAGACCATTTGCCGCGCATCTCGTAGGGACCGCCTTTCACTACCGATGGCGTGTGGTCGTTGAGCAGGCCGCTGTAGTGCACGGGCAGCGTGTCGCGCTGGCCGAAATCCCAGTCGCTCGCCCCTGCCTCGCCGAGGCCTAACGCCAGCAGGACGCCCAGGCCGCAGGCGCTCAAATCACGATACCTCATGGACTTCTCCCTTCGCCGTTGTTGAAATTCCCGGTGGTGGGGATCGTCGAGCTCGCGGGTCCTCGCCGTCCGGACCGAAACGCGACCGAAGCACGAGAAAAAGGCGAGAGAGGGTCATGTCAGCCACGGGCGCGCCCAGATCGGACTTTCGTCTCGGTGACTGGCTCGTCCGGCCGAGCCTGGCAACCATCGAGCGCGGCGCCGAGGCGGTGCACGTCACGCCGCGGTCGATGGCGGTATTGGTTTACCTGGCGGACGCGCGCGGCGAGGTCGTTTCCAGGAATGACCTGCTGGATGCGGTGTGGCCGGGAATGTCTGTCACGCCGGACGCGCTGTCGCAATGCGTAGTCGAGCTGCGGAAGGCGTTTCGCGATGACTCGAAGCAGCCCGCGGTCATCCAGACGATTCCGAAACTGGGGCTGAGGCTGCTGATTCCGGTGACACCCGTCGGGGCCGTCGAGGTCGAGCAACCGCAGGTGCGCCCTCGCCCGTCGAGAACCCCGCTCATCACTGGCCTCATCGTCATCGCGCTCGCTGTCGCCATCCTGTTCTGGACCCTGCGGCCGCAACCTGCCTGGCACGACCCGCTGATCGGCGCGGACTTCACGCCCGTGACCGATTTCATCGGCTCGGAAGAGCATGCCGCGATCTCGCCGGATGGCCGCTTCATCGCTTTCGTCTCCGACCGCGATGGACAGTGGGACGTATTCGTCGGCCAGACAGGCACGGGCGATTTCCAGAACCTGACGCGCGGCCGGATTGCCGAGCTGCGCAACCCCGCCGTGCGCATGCTCAACTTCTCGCCGAGCGGCGCCGAGGTGACGATCTGGTCCTCGAAGAACATGAGCTGGAGCATCCCGCTCGTCGGCGGCGACCTGCGTCCCGGACCGGCCGGCATTGCCGAGCTCGACTGGTCGCGAGATCGCAAGCGCGTCGTCTCGCACCCGGCGGCACCCGGCGACCCGCTGTTCGTCGCGAGTGCCGACGACATCGCGCGCGGCCAGCAAATCTACTCGGCGCCCGCCGGCATCCATTGCCACTTCCCGATCTGGTCGCACGACGGCAAGACGATTTATTTCGTGCAGGGGTTCGTGCCGGACGAGATGGACCTGTGGCAGATCGCCGCGACCGGCGGCGGGCCGCAGCGGCTGACGTGGCACAACTCGCGACTCAGCTTTCCGACGTTGCTCGATGAGCGAACGCTGCTGTATCTCGCGACGTCCGAGGACGGCTCGGGTCCTTGGATCTACGCGCTCGATCTCGACAACCGCCGCACGCATCGCGTGAAGTCCGCGAGCAATCCCTACACGTCGCTCGCTGCGACTACCGACGGCCGGCGCCTGGTCGTCACCGAGTCGCGGCCGACAGCGAGCCTGTGGAGCGTGCCATTGACCGACGGGATCGCCGGCGCCGCGGCCGCGACGCAGATTCCCATTCGCACGCAACGCGGCGTCTCGCCGCGGCTCGGACCCGACACACTTATATATAGAGCGCCGAAGGCGGGAACGGACGCGTTGTGGAAACACGAGGGAGCCGCGGATGCGCGCGAGTTGTGGAGCGGACGCGAAGGCCGCGTCATCGATGGACCCGCGCTGAGTACCGATGGTCGGCGAGTCGCCTTCACCGTGCAGAGTCGCGGCAAGACGTGGCTCTACGTGATGAGCTCGGATGGCAGCGGCGCGCGGCGGATCGCGCAGCAACTCGATGTTCGCGGCGCGCCGGCGTGGTCACCGGACGGCAAGTGGCTCGCGATCGCAGCACTGCAGGGAACCGAGCCGCGCCTGTTCAAGATCGCCGAGCCCGAGGGCACCGCCGTCAAGCTGACCGATGAGTACGCGCTCGATCCCGTCTGGGCGCCTTCGGGAGAATTTCTGGTGTACACCGCGGCCGACGTCGGCACGGTCTTCGAGCTGCGCGCGGTGAACGCCGACGGCGCGCCGCACGCGATACCCAAGGTCACGCTGACGCGCGGGTCGAGACGGCTCGCGTTCCTCGGCGCCGACGAGCAGACGCTCGTGATCCTGAAGGGCGCGCAGTCCCACAAGGAATTCTGGGCGCTCGACCTGCGCAACGGCGCCGAGCGCGCACTGACGGACCTCGGCCCCGGCCCGGTCATCGGCGATTTCGACGTGGCGCCCGGCGGCGAGCGCATCGTCTTCGATCGCGCGCGCGAGGAGTCGGACCTGGCGTTGATAGAGTTGGCGGAGCGGCCCGATTCTGCCGGCGAGCCGTAGCCCGTCGAGGTTATGCTTCGCACGATGAACGACGTGCTTCGCACGATGAACGACGCCCTGCTCCCCGAGCTCAAGCAACGATTCGGCTTCGACTCCTTCCGCCCCGGGCAGGAAGCGATCGTGCACGACATACTCGGCAACCGCGACGTGCTCGCGATCATGCCGACCGGCGGCGGCAAGTCGCTGTGCTTTCAGCTACCGGCGCTGCTTCGTCCCGGCGTCTGCATCGTCGTTTCGCCGTTGATCGCACTGATGCAAGATCAAGTGCGCCTGCTGCAGGATAACGGCATCGAGGCGACCTTCATCAACTCATCGCTCGATCGCACGGAAATCTCGCGGCGCTTCGCCAGACTCGAGCGCGGCGACCTGAAGTTGCTGTACGTCGCTCCGGAACGGTTGCTGCAAGCGGAATTCGAAAGCGAAGTGCTGCCGCGCTTGCATGCGGCTCACGGAATTTCCGCGCTGGTCGTGGACGAGGCTCATTGCGTCTCTGAGTGGGGACACGACTTCCGTCCGGAATACCGGCAACTGCATCGGCTGCGCACGCGCTTTCCCGACATCCCGACCGCTGCGTTCACAGCCACCGCGACGGAACGCGTGCGGCAGGACATCGTGCGGCAACTCGCCCTGCGCGACCCCTGCATTCACGTTGCGAGCTTCAATCGGCCCAACCTGTACTACGCGGTGCGGCCCAAGACGAAGGCGACCTACACCGAAATGCTCGGGCTCGCGCGCGACAAAGGTGGTGCGGGCATCGTGTATTGCCTGTCGCGCAAGCGCGTCGACGAGCTTGCCGAGCGGCTGCAGAGCGACGGTGTTCGCGCCTTGCCGTATCACGCCGGTCTCGAAGCCGGCATCCGCCGCGACAACCAGGAAGCCTTCATTCGCGACGATGTCCAGGTGATGGTGGCGACCATCGCCTTCGGCATGGGCATCAACAAGCCGGACGTGCGCTGGGTCGTGCACTACGACTTGCCGAAGACGCTGGAGGGCTACTACCAGGAATCCGGCCGCGCGGGCCGCGATGGCGAGCCCGCGCGCTGCATCCTGTATTTCGGCGCTGGCGACATCCGCACGGCCGAGCTCATCATTTCGCAGAAGGTCGATCCGGTGAGCTTCGAGCCGCTCGTCGACGAGCAGCGCATCGCGCGCCAGCAGTTGCGCAACGTATTGAACTACGCGGAATCCAGCGAGTGCCGCCGGGCCGTGCAGCTCCGCTACTTCGGCGAAGTGCTTGAAGGCAAGTGCGGTGCGTGCGACAACTGTCTCGAGCCGCGCTCGCAGATCGATCGGACGACCGAGGCCAAGCAATTCCTGTCGTGCATCGCGCGGCTGGCGCAGCGGCGCGAGCGCTACGGCATCGCGTACGTGATCGAGATCCTGCGCGGCGGGGAGACCCAGCGTGTCATCACTCGAGACCACGGGAGTCTGAGCGTGTACGGCATCGGCAAGCATTTGGGCTTGAACGAGTGGCGCGACGTGGCCCGCGCACTGCTGCATCAGGGACTGATGACGCAATCGCAGGACGGCTACGCAGTGCTGGCGCTGAACGAAGCAAGCTGGCAAGTGCTTCGCGGCGAGCGCACTGTTCAAGTCGGCGAGTCGGTCAAGCCTGCTCGCAGCCGGAAAGGTGCGAAGCCCGTCGCAACCGGCGGCGACGATGCGCTGTTCCAGGCACTGCGCGGCTTGCGCAAGCGCCTGGCCGACGAAGCGGGCATGCCGCCGTATATCATCTTCAACGATGCGAGCCTGCGGGACATGGCCGAGCGCCTGCCGACCACGCTGGAAGAATTTGCCACGATCGCGGGCGTGGGACAGGCGAAGCTGGCACGCTACGGCGAGCAGTTCATCGAGCTGATCCGGACGACGCGGTAGACCCGGTATGACCCCGCCATGAGCATGACAAGAATGATCGCCCTCTACGCCATCGCGCTCGCGCTGGCGGTCGCCGGGCTCGAATGGCTCCAATACCGTTACCTGACGCGCGCGTTTTCGACGGAGATCTACGTCGTGCTGCTCGCGGCGGCGTTCGCGGGACTGGGGCTGTGGGCGGGACATCGCCTGACCGGGCGCCGCGCATCGCCTGGCTTCGAGCGCAACGATGCCGCCATCCGCTCGCTCGGCCTCACGCCGCGCGAATGCGAGATCCTCGGGCTGCTCGCCGCCGGCCAGTCGACCAAGGAGATCGCGCGGCACCTGGAGATCTCGCCCAACACGGCCAAGACCCATATCGCCAGCGTCTTCCAGAAACTGGAGGTGCAGCGGCGCACGCAGGCGATCCACAAGGCGCGCGAGCTGGCGCTGATTCCGTAGTTCAGGCGACCGAAGAGAAAGAGAAGACTCTCGCCAAGACGCCAAGACGCCAAGGTCCGGAATTTTGGTTTTCAGAATTCTTCCTTGGCGTCTTGGCGTCTTGGCGTCTTGGCGAGAGTCTTCCTTCTTCTCTCCAGGAAACGCCGAATCACCCATACGGGTGATGGCATCCCAGAGCTGCCAAGGCGAATTTACCAGCATGAAATACGCACTGACCTACGGATTCCTGTCGGGCCTCGTGATCATCGTCACCATGATCACGGGAATCGTCTTCAGCGGCCACGAGAGCTTCTTCAGCTCCGAGTGGTTCGGCTACCTCGTGATGCTGGTGGCGCTGACCTTCATCTTCGTCGGCGTGAAGCGCTATCGCGATGTCGAGCGCGGCGGCGTGATCAAGTTCCTGCCCGCATTCCTGATGGGGCTCGCGATCGCCGCCGCGGCCGGCGTGGCGTACGTCGCGGTGTGGGAGATCTACCTGGCGACGACCGGTTACAAGGTCATGGATCAGTACATCGCCGGCATCATGCGCGCCAAGCAGGCGGCGGGCGTCTCGGGTGCCGCGCCGGCCGAGGAAATGGCGAAGCTGGAATCGATGCGGGCCCATTACGACAATCCGCTGTTCCGGATCCCGATGACGTTCATGGAAATCTTTCCGGTCGGGCTGCTCGTCTCGCTGGTGTCGGCGCTCTTGCTGCGCAACCCGAGGATTCTGCCTACGACGAGCTGAGCCCTGCTTCGCAACCTCGCTCGCGGCTGGAACGTTACGCGCTTGCGTCAGGCAAGGAGGGTTCACCCATGACCACGCGCGTCTCGATAGCCGGCCACCCGGTCCATGTAATGCTCGTGAACATCCCGATCGGACTGTGGGTGTTCTCGCTCATCTGCGATTTTGCCTATCTCGGTACCGACGATGCGCGCTGGGCCATAACGGCCTACTTCACGCTCGGTGGCGGCGTCGTCGGCGCGCTCGCTGCTGCCGTGCCAGGGTTGATCGACCTGCTGGGACTGCGTGATGCACGCGCCGTACGCATCGGCACCTATCACCTGGTGCTGAATCTCGCCATCGTCGCGGTGCAGGCAGCGAACTTCTGGCTGCGCATGGGCGACGGCGGCGACGTCGAAGTGTTGCCGCGGGCGCTCTCGATTATCGCAGTCGCCGCGCTGGTGATTTCCGGCTGGCTCGGCTGGCACCTGGTGCACGTCTTCGGCGTGACGCAGCCTCAGCATCACGCAGGCGAAGTTGCGGGGCACCGCGATGAACCGCATCCGCGCACCTGACCTCGCAAGCGAAAGTTCAAGTCCATTACCCATTGCGGAGCCGTCCTACCCGCCGATCGCAGACTATGCTGCGATCGGCGATGGGCGCACCGTCGCGCTGGTCTCGCGTGCAGGGGCGATCGAATGGCTCTGCCTGCCGCACTTCTCCGCACCGTCCGTATTTGCAGCAATGCTCGATCGCAGCAGCGGCGGCGTGTTCGCCATCGCACCCGAGCTGCCGCACACGAGCACACGCCGCTATGTCGACGCCACGAATGTGCTGGAGACCACCTACCGCACGGCGACCGGCAGCGTGCGCATCACGGACTTCATGCCGATGCCAGCGAACGCGCGCCGGCTGGAACCGATGCGCGAGGTGCTGCGACTCGTCGAAGGTATCGAGGGCAGCGTCACCGTACGCGTGATCGTCGATCCCAGGCCCAACTACGGACGCAGCCAGCCGCGGCTCCGACCGGGTGCGTCAGGTTGCACCTGGAGCTGGGGCAATGAGCTGCTCACGCTCAAAACCGATGCTCCCCTGCCGTTCTCGCGTGTCACGATCTCTGCCGGCTCGAAATATTCCTTTTCTCTGTGCTACACGAAGGGCGATATCGGCGTCAGTGCCCCGCTGGGAGCAGCCTCGGAGCAGCGGCTTGCGACGACGCTGGCGTGGTGGTCGCAATGGACAGGTTGCTGCAGTTACGACGGGCCGTATCGCGATGTCGTGATCCGCAGCGCTCTCGCACTCAAGCTCATGACCTATTCGCTGTCGGGCGGTGTCATCGCGGCACCGACGACATCGTTGCCCGAAACCCTGGGCAGCAACCGCAACTGGGACTATCGCTACTGCTGGCTGCGTGACGCAGCGTTGACGATGCGTGCGTTCACCGGGCTCGGCTTCATGGATGAGGCGCGCGCATTCTTCGCCTGGCTCGTGCACACGACCCGTCTGACCTGGCCGAGACTTCAGGTGCTGTACGACGTGCATGGCCGAACCCATGTGCCCGAGCGTGAGCTATCTCACTGGGAGGGCTACGCTCGCTCGCAGCCCGTCCGCATCGGCAACGGCGCCGCCAGGCAGCTGCAACTCGACACGTACGGCGGAGTGCTCTCTGCCGCGCTCGACTATGTTCGCAGCGGCGGCAAGGTTCAGGCCGATGAAGCGCGGGTGCTTGCCGGCTTCGGCCGCAGCGTGCTCGAGTGCTGGGCACAGCCCGATAACGGCATATGGGAGATTCGCGGCGGCCGCCGCGACTACACCCTCAGCAAGGTGTGGTGCTGGGTCGCACTCGACTGTCTGCTCGACCTGCAGCAGCGAGGCATCGTCCAGATCGATACTGCGCGCGTGCGCAGCGGTCGCAATGAAATCGCACGCATCATCGAGTCGCGCGGTTTCAACTCGCAGCTCTCGAGCTACGTGCAGACGCTCGATGGCGATCGAGTGGATGCGGGACTGTTGCTCATGCCGTGCCTCGGCTACAAGCATCCGAACGACATGCGCATGCGCAATACCTACGACCGCATTCGCCAACGGCTCGGTCGCAACGAGCTGCTCTACAGATACGAGGCGGACGTCGATCGACTGCCGCCGGGCGAAGGCGCGTTCGGCATCTGCTCGTTCTGGGCGATCGATTACCTCGTCGGACGCGGCGACGTCGCTGCCGCGCGTCAGATGTTCGAGCGCATGATTGCGCGTGCCAACGACCTCGGCTTGTTCGCCGAGGAAATCGATCCGCGCGACGGCAGCCAGCTCGGTAACTTTCCGCAGGCGTTCACGCATGTCGGCTTGATCTTCGCCGCCTTGTCGCTCGCGCGCCGCGAGGAGCGCAAGCGATGACGCTCGAGCTGCTGCCACGCCTGGTGTTGTGGGGACTGATTGCGACCGTGGCGATGACTACGATTCTCATGGGCAGCCAGGGACTCGGCTTGTCGCGCCTCAGCCTGCCCTTCCTGGTCGGGACGATGTTCACGGCGGATCGCAGCCGCGCAATCATCATGGGTTTCATCGTGTACGTGATCGGCGGCTGGTTGTTCGCTCTGCTCTACTTCGCGCTGTTCGCCAGCATCGACACGGCGAGCTGGTGGCTCGGTGCCGCGCTCGGCTTCCTGCATGGCTTGTTTCTGCTGCTCTGTGCCTTGCCCGTGCTGGCGTACATGCATCCGCGGCTCGCATCGGAGTACGACGGCCCGGCGAGCGGCTTCCGACTGGAACCGCCGGGCTTCCTGGGACTCAACTACGGGCGAGCAACGCCAGTCACGACGTTGCTCGCCCAGACTGTCTACGGATTCACGCTCGGTCTGTTCGCGCAGATTTCGCAGCGGATCGTCTGAGCTGAGAGCGTGACCCCGGTCAAGCGTTCAAAGTCTTGATCAGCGCGGTCGCCGCCTTCACGAGCTGATTCACTGCCGCGTTCCTGGCGATCACGTCCTCCGCGCCACGAACGGCCGCACGTAACGCCTGCATGTCTGCGTCACTCGGCGGCGCCAACGTTGGTGTCAGTGCGGATGCGATCTCTGCCTGCACCACTTGCTGCTGATTCCTGATCGCCTCCAGGCTCGGGTTGAGCTCGTCGTCGTCGGACGGCGTACCGGTCAGCCGTGCGCTCAATGCGCCTTCGAGACTCTGCAGCGCAGCCAGCTTCTCCTTGAGCGCTTCAACACGTCCACCCGCCGTCTCGAGCACTGCTGCTTCGACGGTGACGGTCTCGACAGTTACGCGCATGCGCGGAGCCGCAGCTCCGGCGCGTCGCGGTTCGGGCCGGCGCGCAGCAGCTTTGCGCCGCGCACTGCGGGCAACAGCCGTGCTGCGGGTTTTCTTCTTCGCGGACTTTCTCGGTGCCGGCTTCCTGGCTCTTGCCGACTTCTTCTTCCCAGAGGACTTTTTCTTCCCTGCGGATTTTTTCCTGGCCATGAATCTCCCCTCGCGTCGCGTGGATTGGAACCATCAACTTCCGGCTTTCTTCTTGTTCGTCTCGGCGGCCTTGATGAGGTCGTCGTTCACGTCCTTGGTAAATTTGACGATCGAGCGCAATTGCTCGGCCGCAGTGCGCGGCTGCGCGATCTCGGCAGTCACCTTCGCCACGTTCTTGAGCGGTGCTGCATCGAAAGACACTTTCGACGCCGCCTTGCTGGCCGCGCTTCGCGTGGACTTCAGCGGATCCGGCGGCGGCTCCTCCGTCAGTGCCGTCAGCGTCTTCACGATCACAGCATCGTCGGCCAGCTTCAGTATCTTGAGGTCGTCGGCCAGCGAGCGCCGCTGGTTCTGCACATTCGCACGCGTGCCCTCGACGCGTACGGCATCCCACTTCCGCACGAGCGCGAGGCTGTCCGCGTAGGACGTCACCGTGCGATCCATCTCGCTCGACATCTTGCTCACGAGAGCTGCCGTGTCGACGATGGGCTGCGGCGTCGCGCAGGCTGACAGCAAAGCTGCGGCAGCGATGAGAGCGCAGGTTTTCATCAGTTGACTCCGACGGCGATCGCGCTGATACCGAGAACCTGCAGCAATTCCGCGATCAGGTGCGGATCGATGCCGCCTTCGCCGTACGCTGCCAACGTGGCGACTGCGGGTTTGAGCTCGCCCAACCACGCCTCTCCGGCCAGACGGCTCTGCTGCAGGCTCGCGCGCCTCTCGATCAGCGGCACTGCGACCTCATTGAGCTGCTGCGCCGGAATGAAGCCCTTCGTCCACGCGCTGGCGAAGTAATGAAGCGTCCCCGTCGCCGCCTGCCTGGTCGCGGCGTTGTTGCTCGCCACCAGCCTGGCGAATCCGGCGCCCTTCTCGAGCGCCGGACTCGTGTCGATGCTCGCGAGCTGGTCGCCGGCGCGTGACAAGTAATAGACCTGCTCGGTGACGGCCGCGAGCTTGGCGTGGACGACTTCCTCCTTCGCCTGCGCTTGTGCCAGATCCGCGCTGGTCAGGTTCGCTCGATAGGTGAGCCAGGCCTTGACAACAGCGAGTGCGTTCGGATGCGGCACGCGGGGTGGATCGCTGAATGCATCGCCCACGCCGAAGGCCGCGTGCACGAAGCCGATGACCGCGCGCGCTTTCGAGTCTGCGGGCTCATCGATGCCCTTCGGGTCGGTCACTGCGATGAGACCGTCGAGCTCTTCGATCAGCGATGCGGATACGAATTCGCCGATATAGGGGTTCGACTCGTCTTTCGCTTTCTTCAGCAGCTCGTTGAACTTGGCGAGCAGGCCCGTGAATGTCTCCTGCCGCGCAGTACCGGCGGCAAGGTCGTCTGCCGCAGCTTTCAGTTGCTTCTGGAAGGTTTCCTGTGCCGCCTTCGCCTCGGCCTGCTTTTTCTCGCGCTGGACGACCGCGGCCTGTGAATCGGCGATCGCCTGAGCGAGCGTGTTGCCGCTCGGGCTCGGCAGCTCGGGATTGTCGACGCCCTTCGGCCCCTGCACTTGCGAACCATCGCTTTTCAGGACCTCGGCAAGGGCATCTGCGAGCGGCTTTCTGGTCTGTCCCCGTGCCTTGTCGATCAGCCTCCATAGCTTCGCGCCGGGGCCGCGATCCGATTTCCCAGCCACCGCCTGCAGATATCCATCGATGCGCGCAGCCATGAAGACGCGTGTATCCGGATTGCCTGGCCGGCCCTGGAGCATCGTCAGCAGCACCCGGTCGCGCTGTGCGCCGAGCGATTCGGCGACCGCGGCGTTCTCATCCTGCTGCAGGCGGTCCAGATAAGCGGCCTCGTCGTCGAACACCGCGACCAGATTCACCTTGTCGAGCTCCGCTTTGGCATTGGCGGTCGCCTGCTTGACCGAGTCGTCGCGGAGATAGAGCGAGCCGCATCCCGCAAGATTCACGGCGACGAGGATCGTGACCATGAGCAGACGCGGGAACGCTCCGAGCGGTGCAGTCTCCATGGCGTGTCCTTCTTTGAGTTCTGGCGGGCCGGGACGCAGGCCATGCTACCGCATGGTTGCTGTGTCATCGGCGGGAAAATACACGTAGCGCACCGCGTCAGAGTATCGTCCGAAGGTCTTGCGATCGGCAGCGGTGCGATGCATTGTTAGCCCGCGACAGAACTTGACCGAGAAGCAAGCAAGGAAAAGGGATGGCGTCTGCGCGCCTGGGACTCGCGGCATTCGCGCTGGCTCTGCCGGGCATGTTGCTCGCTGCCGAGGACCCATTCGTTGCCGTCCCGTCCGGCACCACCCAGACGCTGGCGCTCCAGGCCGACGGTGCATATGCCACGCGCATCGGCGTGGTTACGCGCGAGGCTGGCCCGCGATTGCCCGGGCTCGCGTTCAAGGTCTTCGAGGTCCAGTACAAGGAGAGCAGGTCGAACGAGCTGCTGTCGCGCTTCGTGGTGACCCCTCAGCCGGCCACGAGTACGCAGGCCGATGCACTCGTCATCGACGTGCCGGCCAATTCCGAAGAGCTGTTGCCCGGAAACTATGTCCTGACCTTGCAGGTGCAGCCGGCGGCAGCGGCCGGCAAGCCGCAATCGCTGGCACTCACGTTGGCAAAGCCGGCAGCAGCGTTGACGGCGGGCTCCTCGGTTCTGGTGGAGCGGATCGATAACTGGTGGGACCCGGCGACGATCGTCACCGGCAAGGTGCGCCTCACCGAAGATTCCCGCGTCGCGAATCTGACCGGCCTCACCTTTGCCTCGGACCTCGAACGCAAGGCCGGCACACCGGCCCCTGGCGGCACGCTCGTGGTCTGCCCAGGGACCTCGCGCCTCGCCGCCGGTGAAAGTGTCGAGTGCGAAGTCTCCCTGAGCGGCAACTTCCCGTACGGCACGCACACAGGAAAGATCACGGTGCGCAGCCCGCAGCTCGCTGCGCCGCTGGCCATGAACGTCACCGTGCTTTCGCGCCAGGATCCGCGATGGCTGGTCGTGCTGGCCCTGCTCGGCGCGGTGCTCGGTTACTTTGCGCGGGTGCATTTCAAGCGTCGCAAAGAGCTTGCGGAGGCCGAAATCACCGCGTCGCTCGCACGCCAGAAGCTCGGCCTCTCGCGGGAGCGCATCGAAGATCCGGAAGTGCGCAAGAAGCTGGACGCCGAAATCGCGACGCTCGACTCCACCGTAGCGAGACGCAAGGCCACCGAGATCGTGACCGCGGCCAGCAGCGCCCTGACTGCGCTCCAATCCATCGAGAAGGAATTCAACGACCGCCGCGCGGTGTTCGAGCCCGAAGTCAAGAAGGTGGACGCGCTGCTGGCGAAGAGCTTCGTTCTGCCGGCGCCGGTCCAGCGGGCGTTTGCGCCGGTCGCCGCCCGCTGCGAGCACGTCGTGGCCGCGTTTCGCCACAACAATCTCGTCGAGGCGAGCGAGCGCTTGAAGCGGTTGAATCGCGAAAGCCTGCTCGCGGTCGTTACAGAATCCATCCGTTGGCGCGAATCGTTCGTCGAATACCTGGCGGTGCTCGACCGTCCGTTGGCACCTCTGGGCGACGAGGCTCGCAACCGGCTGCACGCGGGTGCAGAAGCAATTCGAGCTATGCCCGTCGCCAACTCTCTGCCGACAGGCGCCGACATCGCCAGCGCGGACGCCGAGCTGGAGCTCACTCATCGCGCGTTCAATGGCGGGAAGAAGATCGTCTCGAATTGCGCCGACGGACTGGATGACTTGCTCGACCGCGCCCGCGAGAAGGGCCTTCAGCTCCCTGTCGGGAGACTTATCGAAGATCACACGCGTAGCTTGCAGGCGAACCTTCGCGCACCTTTGGACGAGCAACTAGATGAACGAGCTCGAGCGGCCAGCGAGCAGCTAGAATTGCTTGCAGACTATTGGGAGCGCTCGCTCATGGGTTTCGTTCCGGCCGCACAACGCGCCGCGATCGAGCAACAGGCCAAGGCCGGTCATTGGGACAGCGCGATCGACGCCGCCGCTGCGGCGATCCATCCCCCGCCTCGCGCGAAGGAGATTCCGTCGTCGGGAGCGACGTTCATCAACGAGTCGCTGGACACAAGTCGCGACCGGCGAGCAACAGGGGGTTTCGACTCCGCTGAGCTGGACCAACGCCCCGCAGCCCAGCCCTCCGGCCTCAGACCGTTCACGCTGACCGGAACCGAGAGCGAGCGCGGGCGGCTGCGACTCGAGACCTTCTGGCTCGAGATCGGACAGACGGCAATCGTCGCCGCGCTGTTCATCTTTGGAGTCTATGCAATGAACTACGACACCTGGATCGGCACGCTCAAAGACATGTTCACGATCTTCGCGCTGGCGTTCGTCACGGATCTCACTGCAGATGGGGCGCTGTCGGCGTTGAAGAAGTAGCCGCACGAACAGCGCCCACTCCTCACAGCGCCTCGAACTGCGCCTCGGCAGAAGGCTGCACGATCAGCTTGTAGAACGCCTCGTTCACAGAGTCCCAGGTGCGCCGGTCCTTCATGCGCGCGATCCATCTCGCGACATTCGGCCAACGCGAGTAGTCGAGCCGAGCGACTTCGCCGAACGTGAGCTGCGCAATGCCCAGGTAGTCCGCGATCGTGATGCGCTCGCCGCACACGTAGCGATTGTCGCCGAGCCAGCGATCGTTCAGCACGCTGAGCCAGCGCGTGGCATTGCGCCGCGCCCACGCGATCGTCTGTCGCTGCGCGTGCTCATCGGGCCGCTTGTGAGCCGGCAGGATCTGCGGATAGAGAAAGCCGTAACACAGCTCGCGCGACAAGCTGGTGTTGAACCAGTCCATGCGCTCGTTGACACGCGAGCGCTGCCGCAGCTCGGCCGGATACGCCGGCGAGCCGAACTTGTCCGCGAGGTACTTGAGAATCGACGAGCTCTCGGTGAGGCGGAAGTCGCCGTCTTCGAGCACCGGCACGGCCTGATTCGGGTTGATCGCGCCGAACGCCGGTTGCACCTGCTCTCCGGCGAACAGATCGACGAGCTGATAGTCGAGCTCGATCCCGTGATCGGCCGCGAACAGCGCGACCGGCCGGCTGGTCGTGGAGGCCGGATGAAAATAGAGTTTCATGTCGTTCTCCTCCGGCGCACGAACGCGAGCCCCGTGAGACCCAGGCCGAACAATGCGATCGTGCCGGGCTCGGGAACGGCAGTGCTGCGCACCGACCATTGCACCGGGCCGTAGGCGAGGCCTGCGCGCTGCGCGTCGGTGAAGGCGAGACCCCCGGAGCCGAGCGCATCGAAGTCCGGCGTGGAACCCCCGCTCGAGGTGCACGCATAGCGCAGGAATCCGCAAGTGGCCGGCGAGTACGTGCCGCCGATCTGCCAATTGGTCAGGAGCCCGTTGGTGAACGTCAGCGTGGCGATCTTGGCAGTCGACTCATCGAACGACACGCCGAACCAGTTGAAGAACAGATCGAGCGTCGGCAGGCCGAGAATGGGATTGCCGATGAGGCCGTTGCCGCTGGTGGGCATGAGCGCGGCGTCGAACGTGAAGTAGCCGCCGCCAGTCACGCCGGTGTCGTACGACGGATTGGAGACGCTGTTGCTGGTGACTGTGAAATCGACCGTGATCGGCGTGGCTTCGGCTGCCGTCGCACCGAGCAGCAGCGCAAGGGCTGCCGCCAGTCTGGTCGTGGTCCGTTGAATGGTCATGGAAGGCTCCGTAGGTTTTGCGACTCTCATGGGGATGTAACGCGGTAAGCGCCGGAAAACCGGCTCACTTTTCTGCAGCCGCCGCGGTTGCGCCGGGCGGCAGCGGCTCGGGCACGCGGTTGTTGATCGCCGGGATGCTGCGCAGGTACACGAAGATCGCGCCGAGGTCCTCGTCGGTGAAGTTGCGGTACATGGCGAACGGCATCGGCGGCAGGATCTGGCGGCCGCGCCCCATGTGCCGGCCGGTGCGAATCGCCTGCATGAAGGTCGCCTGCGTCCACTTGCCGAGCCCGGTTTCGGGATCGGGCGTCAGGTTCGCGGTGAAGCTGACGCCCCACGGGCCGGACCACGCAGTGTTGGTCGGAGCCGCGGCGAGCGTCCACGGGCCGGCGGGCATCGTCGCCGGCTGCTGGATCACGAGACTTTCGGGATGACCCGAAAGCATGCGGCTCATGTCGGGCTCCGGACCGGCCGGTCCGACGTGCCACGGTGTATGGCAGTCGTTGCACGCGCTGGTGGTGACGAGATATTTGCCGCGCGCAATCCTGGCCGCGTCGCCGTCTGCGGCGTGCGCAGGTTCGGTCGCCAAGGTCACTGCGCTCAACAAGAGCATGCCCGTTACGGGCCACACACACGTCTGCTTCGATCGATTCATGGCTGCGACTCCTCTGCTGTGGATGATTTCTGCGAGATCCAGCGCTCGAGCAATGCGAGCGCTTCGACATCGATGTGGCGCGTGCCGAGCGGCGGCATCTGTTGCTGCGGATTGCGCGAGCTCACGCGCGCCAGGAAACGAGCGCGTAAAAGTGCGCGCAGCACGCGATCCGAGCTGCCGGCGTCGACGACGCTCTGCGCAAGCGTCAGATCGACAGGCACGCGCGATTCAGTTTCGTTGTGGCAATGACTGCAGTTGCCGTGCAGGTAGCCGAGTGCTGCGCGCTCGATGGGAGAGCTCGCTTCGACGCGCGGCCGCGTGCTGCCAGGCGCGAGATTCTCGATGAGCCCGCGCTCGACGAGACGATCGAGATCGATGTCGGTGTGCCGGTCCGCGTGCGGCGCGAGCGGATCGCGATCGGACGAAAGCTGCAGCGCGCTGAAACCCAACACGGGGACAGCGGCGCTCTCATGACAGGCGCGGCAATCGGACTCGGACGGAATCGAATAGCCATCGTGCGCCGGCAAAACCGCGATGCCTTCGGGCGGCGCGAGCGTCGCGTCTGTGCCCGCCTCGTTCCAGACGTAGGCCGCGTAGCGCCACGTGCCGTCGCCGAGCCGCTCGATGAACCGCGTCTCGACCGGACCGCCGAGCGAGAATTCCTTCCACAGGCGGGTGCCGGTCGGGAACTGCCAGGCGTCGGGCCGCGAGGCGTCGATCGCAGTACCCGGCGGCAGGTTGATCCAGCGACGCTTGTGCGCGCCGTCCGACCACAGGGGGTACTGGGGCGAGAATGACAACGTCCGCGGGTCGTACAGGCCGGTGTCCCGCAGATGCTCGGGCAAGGGGTCGGCATACACGGCGAAAGCCCAAACGAGCGCAGCGGCGGCAGCGACCAAGTACTGAGCGGGACTCGACATGCGTTATGCTCGGATCAAACAGGGCACCAGCCCGACGCGACGCATGACACCTTCCTGCGCCCCTCCAGGCGAGGATCTCCAGCCGATGGATTGCCGATCGAATGCCGATGACTGCCGATGAAGGGGCCCAGCCGGTCGATCTGGCGGTCGAGCGCGATTTCACGCTCGGCAATCTCCGGGTCAGTCCCTCATCTCGCGAAGTCGTGGGCGGTGCGGAGCGCGAGATCCTCGAGCCCCGCGTCATGCAGGTGCTGGTTCTGCTGGCGCGCCGCCGCGGCCAGGTCGTTTCCCGTGACCAGCTCATCGAGGCCTGCTGGGCCGGCCGGGTCGTCGGCGAAGACGCGATCAACCGCTGCGTCGGCAAGTTGCGCCGCTTGGCGGAAGCGCACGGCGGGTTCGCCGTCGAGACGATCGCCCGTGTCGGTTACCGACTGACCCTGGAAACAGCCGCCGCGCCGGCAGCGGCAGTACCGAATCCGGCAGCCACGCACCCTTTGCGTTGGATTGCATTGGTCGTCATCGCAGCGCTGGTGATCGGGGCTGCGATTTACATCGGCATCGTGCAGAAGCGGTCGCGAGAGCGAGCGCAACAGGCCGTGCTCCTGACGCAGATTGCGGAGCTGGTCGGTAAAGACCAATACGGCGCGGCATTCGCGCTCGCACGGCCGCTGAGCCGCGACTCGCACATGCTGGCAAATCCGACTTTCGCCGCGTTGTGGCGCCAGATCGTCGTGCCGATGAAGCCGCTGGTCGTGCAAGACGGCGCGAGCGTCTCTTTCAAGGGCTATGACGATGCGAGCGGCGCGTGGATCGATGGCGGCACGACGCCAGTCAAGGAGTGGATCGACGCACCGCGCGGCGCGCTGCGACTGAAGATCGCCAAGCCGGGGTTTCGCGCGGGTGAGTTCGTGGTGGCCGTGCCCGGTCCTTCGGTGCAAACGCAGTTGCCGCGACGCTTTCCGTTCGACCGGCCGGCCGTCCCGCTCGAGCTCGTCGCCGAGGGCAAGCTGCCCGCAGACATGGTGTACGTGCCGCGAACCGACGTGCCGGTTTATCTCAGCGGCTGGTCCACGAGCCTGCTCGGCAGCGATCGCCACGACATTGCCGCGTTTGCGATTGCGCGCACCGAGGTGACGAATCGCGAGTACAAGGAATTCATCGACGCCGGCGGCTACGACAACGAGCAGTACTGGCAGGACGCGGGCAAGCCCGCGAAGTTCATCTACCGCGCCCAGTCGTTGTCATGGGCGCAGGCACGCAAGCTCTTCGTCGATTCCACCGGCCGGCCGGGGCCGGCCGGCTGGCAGCTCAGCACCTATCCGCGCGGGCAGGACGATCTGCCGGTCGTCGGCATCAGCTTCTACGAAGCTGCCGCGTACGCGCGCTTCCGCAAGCAGATGCTGCCGACGATCCATCATTGGATGCGCGCCGCGTTCACTCCCTACGATCCGATGTTTCCGACTGCTGCGGCGATCACCAAGCAGAGCCGCTTCTTCGCCGACGGGCCGGAATCGGCGCGCAGCGAGCACGGGCTCGGGCCGTGGGGCACGTACCACATGGCGGGCAACGCGCGCGAGTGGGTCTCGAATTTCGCGGACGGCGACGCAGTTGCACTCGGCAGCGGCTGGCCGGAGTACGCATCGAATTTCGCGCGCGTCTATACCGCGGATCCGATGGCGCGGCTGCCTGACCACGGCATGCGACTGATGCAGCTCCTGAACGATGCGCCGCTCGATCCAGCGTTGCTGGAGCCGATCAAGCTCGTGCGCGATACACCGTTCGCGAATCGCGCGCCGGTTTCGGACGACGCGTTCGAAGCGATGCGCTTTCAGTTCACGACGCCGCACGTCGCGCCGACTTCGGTCGCAGTCAATCGCGTCGACGACACGCCGCTGTGGACAGCCGACGAAGTGACACTGACATTCGCAGCCGAAGAGCCGACGACGCTCTATGTCGTGCGACCGAAGGTTCACAAGGGACAGTTGCAGCCGATCGTGTATTCAGGCGTCGGCGATTGCTGCTACATGAAGCGGCCCAATCGCGACGCGCTCGAACAGCTCCAGATTGCCGGATTCATCGTGAACAGCGGCCGCGCGCTGGTGCTGCCGATCTGGGCAGGCGGCTACGAACGCTACTCGCCCGAGTCGCGAGTGCCGGCCGAGGCGATGGATCGCGAGCGGCGCCTGCCGCTGCAATGGCAGCACGATCTCGGCACGACGATCGACTACCTCGAATCGCTGCCCGACATGGATGCGCAGAGGATCGGCTATTTCGGCATCAGCCGTGGCGCCAGCTTTGCGGGTGTGATCAACCTCGCGCTCGAGCCGCGCATCCGCGCCGCGGTGCTCGCATCGGGCGGCATCTGGATTCACAGCCCGCTGCATCCGATGATCGATCTCATCAACTATGCACCGCGCATCACCATTCCGGTGCTGATGCTGAGCGGGCGTTACGATCACATCTATCCGTACGAGCAATCGCAGAAGCGCACGTTCGAGCTGCTCGGCACGCCTGCGGGCAACAAGCAGCAGATCTCATACGACACCGGGCACTTCACGCTGCCGCCGAACGCAGTCGCCGCGGACGTCACCGACTGGTTCGATCGCTATCTGGGACGCTAGCGCGCCCAGCGGCTGCCGATCTCGAAGCGCAACGCCATGGCCCAGCCGGAGTCGGCGGACTGCACCATTCCCGGGTGACGGACGTATTGCAGGTCGGACTGCAATGCCAGCCACTGCGCTACGACGATGCGATAAGAGAGCTCGTAGTTGCGCTCGTTCGGGACAGCATCGACGCCAGCCTCACGTTGCTCGCGCAGGTACGGCGAACCGAGTCGTGCGTTCGCAACGGCCAAGCCGATCTGATGTTCGCGCTCCGTGGAGCTCAGCAGCGAATACACCGCGCCGGCGCCGAGGTAAGTCGCGACCGGATTGAGGTCGGGCTGCGCGCGGCCGGCGCGCACGAAAAACCTGAGTCCGCGGTCTTCGGCATCGGCGATGAACGCAGGGCTTTCGGCAATCAGGTAGGCGCCGGAATTGTCGTCGCGCGCGTACTGCCAATAGCCACCGCCGAGGCGCAGTCCCGATTCGGCGCGAAAGTTCACTTCGCCGACCAGCAGCGTGCCCGAGGCAACCGGTTGGACCGCTGCAACCTGAACCGTCCATGCGCCCAGGCTTTCCATGGCGCGCACGCCGAGACCGGTCTCGGGAAAAATCGACGGACCATACTCGCCGGTCTGCGACAAATCGGGACCGATGCCGTGCGACGGGTTGATGAACAGACCCGCCGTCTCGATGCTGTCGAACTCCGAGTTCAGATCGTAGAGCCCGAAGCGGACCGACTGTCCCTCCGCGCCGAGCTGCCACTCGCTCCACAGCTCGTAGAGCCGCACGGCGCGCGTCGCTTCGATGTTGCTGAGGCACTGCGCCGAGCCGCTCAGCTCCTCGCACAGCACGTGCCCGTTGTTGTAGAGCACGTAGCCGAAAAATCGCAGGCCCTCCAGGCCGAACAGCCCCGCGCCGTTCGCTTCCAGCGTGAGATCCAGGTTGTCCAGGTAGCGCTCGCCGTTCTCGAGACCGCCAGAAAACTGACGCCAGATCTCGCCGGTGTAAGTCGCCTCGGCGACCACCGTTTCGGCGTCGTCCGCGAATGCAACCGGGGACCACAGCAACAGGAGAATTGCGCAGCGGCAGGCGTTGGTCATACGCCCGTATCTCGGCATTCGCTTGCGCGACTGAACAGCCGGCGCGCGATTGCGTAGAGCGCATCACGCGATTTACGACATTCCCTGACGGGCCCGACAACGAAACTTGACTCAGCTTTTGCCGACCCGCGCCGATAAACGGCAGGATGAGCCTGAAGCGAAGACCACGATGAAACTCACCATTCGAGCGCGACTGTTTTCCCTCGTAGCACTGATGCTGGTACTCGTAGGTGTGCTGGGCGCCAATGCGCACCGCGCACTGAGCGGCGCCGGCGGCAACCTCGCCACAGTGACCCGCACCGGCAGTGCGCTGCGCAACCATCTCGAGGGCGACATGATGCACGACGCGTTGCGCGCGGATGTGCTCGCTGCACTCCTCGCCGAATCGCCGGCAGAGTGGGAACAGGTCAATTCCGCGCTCGTCGAGCACAGCCGCCACTTCCGTGAAATGCTCGATGCGAACAATCAGCTCGCGCCTGCCGACACCAAAGCGGCACTGAATGCCGTCGGCTCGGTTCTCGACAAGTACATCAGGAGCGCGGAAGCGCTGGTCGCGGCGGCCAAGTCCGACAAGGCCGCGGCACGAGCAATGTTGCCGGACTTTCTGGCGTCGTTCGAAGAGCTCGAGGGCCGCCTGGCGAAGGTCAGCGATGTCATCCAGGCGAACGCCGCCGCCGCCGACCAAGGCGCGCAGGCCAGCATCGGCCGCGCCAAGCTCGTCAGCGGTGTCATCGTCGTGCTCGCCGCCGTTGTCGCATTCGCTGTGTCGTTCCTGATGGTGCGCGCGATCACCAGCGGCATCGCCAGTCTCACCGGCGTCATCCAGCGGATGGAGAACGGCGAGCTCGGCCGCGCCGTTGCAGTCGACCGCCACGACGAATTCGGTCAGCTGCTCGGGTCGCTGCGCACGACGGACGCCAGACTGAGCGAGATCGTCTCGTCCGTGCAGGCCAGCGCACACGCGGTCAACGCGGCCGCGCGCGAGCTCGCACAAGGCAACGACGATCTGAGTCATCGGACGCAGATGCAGGCAGCGGCGTTGGAGGAGACGGCCGCGAGCATGGAGCAGATGGCTGCGAACGTGAAGCAGAATGCGGACAACGCCCGCGCCGCGAATCAAGTTGCGATCAACGCGCGCGAGCAGGCGGACCGCGGCGGCATGATCCTGCGTCGCGCCGTGGCGGCGATGGCCGAGATCAACGCGTCGAGCACGCGCATCGCCGACATCATCGGCGTCATCGACGAGATCGCCTTCCAGACCAACCTGCTGGCGCTGAATGCTGCGGTGGAGGCTGCCCGCGCCGGCGAGCAGGGCCGTGGCTTTGCGGTGGTCGCCTCCGAGGTGCGTAATCTCGCCCAGCGCAGCGCAGGCGCCGCGAAAGAGATCAAGGCGCTGATCAACGAGTCGATGGACAAGGTGAAGGTCGGCGCGGGACTGGTCGACGACTCAGGACAGGCGATCGCGCAGATCATGGACAGCGCCAAGCGCGTCAGCGACATCGTCGCCGAGATCTCGACGGCGAACGACGAGCAGGCCAGCGGCATCGAGCAGGTCAACCGCGCTGTCGCCGGCATGGAGAATACGACCCAGCAGAACGCCGCGCTGGTCGAAGAGGCCGCGGCGGCCGGCAAGTCGATGGACAATCAGACCCAGCATCTGGTGGAACAGGTCGGCTTCTTCAAAGCGGACGAGGACTCGCGGCGCGCTGCCTAGCCGCGGTGGGTCTCGGGCGCCGCGAAGCCGCGAGCGGCCAGCAACAGATAAATCGCGATCGCGTCCTGCGCGGTCATTCGCGGCGATGCTGCTGCCACTTACGTCGCTGCTCTTCTTCGAATTGACGAAGCTTCTGACGGTGTTTCCATTTCACATACTGCGGCCAGAGCAGCCACAGCGCGACGAGGAGGAGTCCTATCCAGGCCATGGGGGAAGTGTACGACGGCGGCCCTGATCGCTTGTAGCGACGTCGGTGAGATAGGCCATTCGGGCAACGTCCGCGCTGCCGAAAGTCGTCATCACTTCTGATGACAGAGCGCCAGCGCACCTGTTCATAGACTGGCCCCGGGCACTCACCAAAAGAAAGGGTCGCGCACGATGCAGCGGGCACTGGCGGTAGTTCTTTTGTTCTTGGCGCTGGCTGTCGCTGCCTGCAGCGGAGGTGGCGGCGGGTCGTCGGTCCCACCCCCCACTGTGCCCCCGCCTCCACCGCTGGCGACCGTTCTCAATGCACCCGGATCCGCAGTAGCTGTCGCCGCGCTTCCGTCGAAGACTGCGACTGCGGTCGCTGCCAGCGATGAGTCGCACGGTTACCTGCTCACCCGCCTGATCGTCCTGCTGCAGGCGAATGCCACCGTCGATCAGTTCAATGCGGCGGCACGCAGCGTGAACGCCTCGAACATCCTGTCGGCGCGACCGAATGCAGCAGCGCTGACGCTCGAAGTGCCGCGTCAAACGGACATTGCAGCCTTGCGAGCGCTTGCCCGTACATTGCGTTCTCAACCCGGCATCGCCGATGCGTTCGCTGCAAAAATGCTGGCGCCGTCGATGCTGCCACCCACCGGCGGCGGCCAGCCCGCGGCGTCTCTGAGCCACCTGCTCGCGACCCGCTTTCCGCAAGCCTGGAACGCGCATGGCGCAGCCGGCGGCAACTGTTCGCAGCTGCAAGGCCGCCCTGTGCCTGTCTTCGTCGCGGATCGATTTGGACCTTCGAGCGCGGCGCTCGTCTCTTTCGCCAGCGAACCGCTGGTGCTCCTCGGCCCCACCGGCGACGACCCAGCCGGATATCACGGCATGCGCGTCGCACTGACGATTGCGGGAGAGTTCGATGCCGACGCGCCTACCGGCACGAGCCCGTTTGCACATTGCGTGCAGATCCACGCCGTCAACTCGGAGCTGACGGATGCGGTTTCCGCGAGCTACGAGCTGGTGACTGCGGTCACGGCTGAGACCGGCCACTTC
Organism: Steroidobacteraceae bacterium; assembly: GCA_035275145.1. Lineage (GTDB taxonomy): Bacteria > Pseudomonadota > Gammaproteobacteria > Steroidobacterales > Steroidobacteraceae > Steroidobacter. The sequence continues at coordinate 49,327 of DATENH010000131.1, forward strand.
ATCCTCAACATGTCGCTCAATTTCGCCGACCCCTCGATCTGCGGGCCGTTCGGCAACGATTCCTGCACGCCGGACAACTCACAGAGAATGGACGTCGAGGATGTGCGCGACGAGCTCATCGAGCGGGCAGTGCTGGCACAGGGGTTGATCGAGCACCTGACGAGCCTGGGCGGCGTGAGCACCGAACGCATGCTCGTCACCGTGTCGGCGGGCAATGTCGCCGAGACCGACGTCGAAGGTGCCGGATTCTTCGCGCTGCGCTTCCCTGGATTTCGCGATGCGCGGTTCTCGAATCCGTTCACGCTGGCCACGCATTTGAACGAGATCGATGCGCTGTTGCAAAACGCTGCGCTGTGGACCGACAGCGAGACGCCGACGAGGAATGCAGCGTTCGACGCAGAAGCGCTCGCTCGTCTTCACCGGTCTCTGCAGGCGGCAGGAACAACGACACTGGATCGTGCCAATGTAATCGTGGCCGACAGCGGGACTGCGGCCGAATCGGCGGATGCCGTAACACCTTCCGACTTCGACTTCCAGAATGCGGACGTGCGGGCCGTTGCGGATCCCGTCAAGCTCACCGGAGTCGACAACCCTTCGGACCTGAGTCAGACGCAGTTTGCCGGCGCGGGTACCAGTCTCGCCGCAGCACAAGCCGCTGGCCTTGCGGCGTATCTGTGGTCCCTGTCGCCGGATCTGGCGAACGGACCTGCGGCAGACACGCAGCGTCTGATTCTCCGCACCGCTCGCAAGCATGCGGGCGTCGGGCTGCTCGGCGTGCCGTTGCTGGACGCGTATGCCGCGGCATTGGCCCTCGATCAGCCGAATGGCACGCCCAAGGTGCGGCGCGCATTGCTGGATGCGAATGACGATGGTCGGTTCGATCAACAAGACCTTGCACTGTTCGCGCAGGCCTATGAGCTGACCAATCCGAATCGTCCCACGATACCGGCGGCGCGGGACTTCGGCCGATTCGATCTGAACGGAGACGGTTATACCGGCGGGATCATCACGGCAGCTTTCGACCTCGACGTCGCAGGCCTCGATGCTGGCGGTCTGCCTTCGATCGGGAGCGTCGAGCAAGGCGTGGAAAGTTATGACGTAGATTTCAACGAAGCCGCGCTGTCCGATCTTCAGGTGCTCTGCTATTACGCCTACGCGGACGTGAACGGCGATCCGGCGCAACCGCGGTTCTATGCGAACACACCGGACGACCTCGCGCAGCGTTCCGCGATACTCGGGACGCGCAATTGCATCGGTGCGCGCTTGGACGTGCAGCTCGGCGTGCAGATCACGGCGGCGGCTCCCATCAAGATCACAGTCGCAGTGCCGGCCGGACAGGGACAGTTTGCGCCCGCACCGAACGTCCTGGTCGAGCTCACACCGACTTGCGCGACTGTCTCGCCGCTCAGCGGACGCACCGATGCGAACGGCGCGATCTCTGCGAGTGTGACGCCAACCGCCGGCTGCACTTCGGTCTCTATCGAGGTGCTGGCGCGCGCCGCCGCAGGAACCGCGCCGCTCGCACAGAGCCGCGCTACGGCTACTGTCGGGCAACAGCACGTGTTCACAGGTCGTTACGAGGTAACGTCCTACACGGATCTGTCGTTGCCCAATCCGCCGCGCGACATCCCGCTCACCTTCAACGTCAACGTCAGCCCCGACATTGCGAACGGGTTCCAGCTGATCTCGCACATCTCATGCGGCATCGAGAGCTGGGACCTGACTGTCAGCAACACGGCTGCGGGCGTCGACTTCGTCGGTACCATGCGAGAGTGCGGTCAGATCACCGTGCAGCAGCCGAGCCCGCAGCACTTTCGCGGCAGCTGGAGCTCGGCAAGCGGCGAGTTGCACCTGATCCAGTTCCACGACGTCCTCCCCGACGGCGGCCAACAGGATGACGTCGACTACGTCCTGCTGCCCTGCTCCAATCCGGCCAAACCAGGGTTCATCGAATGCTCAAGCCTGTTCTAGCGCTGCTGCTTGCGTCGCTGATTCTTGCGGGTTGTGGCGGCGGCGGTGGTCGCGAGCCAGCTGTCACGCCGCCGCCTCTGCCCCCGCCGGCGAGCGTCTTGATCAGCGGCAGCGAGGCGGCGCTCGTCTCGGCCGTGCTCACGCAGAAGAGCGATCATCCGCTCGCGGCGCAGGATGTGAGCGGCAACTTTCTGCTCACTCGAATGGCCGTGCTGTTCACGCCGACTGCGACAGTCGGTCAAGTGAACGCTGCCGCGCGGGTCGTCGGTGCAGCCTCGATTACCTCGTCGGAGTCGGGCTCGTTATTCGTCACACTGGAAGTGCCGCGACAGTCGAGCGTCGCTGCGATGCAAACATTGGCGAAGACGATGCGTGCGCAACCCGGCATCGCGCTGGCTTGGCCTGGCGAAATGGCGAAAGCTGCGGTGCTGCCTGCAGCACCGGGCGGCAGTCCGGTGGATATCAGCAGTCTGACGCACCTGCGGGCCAACCGCTTTCCGCAGGCCTGGAACGCGCGCCAGGCGATCGGGTCGGACTGCCTGCCGCACTCCGTCAACGTGTATGTGACCGACCTGTTCGGCCCCGCGTCGCTGCGGCCGGAGTTCTTCGATCAGATCGACCGCGGCAGTTTCTTCGCCGACCCGGCGGGCATGGCCTCGGACAACATCGACGGCCATGGCTATGACGTCGCCTCGACATTGGCTGCGCGCTTCGATACCGACCTGCCGACCGGCGCCAACCCGTTCCCGGATTGCGTCGTGATTCACGCTGCCGAGTTCCGCGCTACCGATTACCTGGCCTCGGTACGCCGCGCCTTGCTTGCCGTGGCTGCGGACGGCGATCCGCGCGTCATCCTGACCTCATCCGTCGTCCACAACAACGACGGCTTCTGCGGTCCGAATTCCGATCAGCCGTGCGATGCGCAGACCGTACCGACCACGCCGGTCGAGACATTCAAGGTACTGATGGGGTACCACGCGGCGGTCGCCGGCGAGTGGTCGCGGCTGACACGCACGCGCAATCTCCAGGACAAGATGCTGGTCACGCAAGCCGCGGGCAATGTCGACGGCCCGCCGGACGGATTTCTCCCGCAAAACTATCTGGGCTTCCGCAGCGCCTCGCTCGCGTCTCCGGCGGCGCTCGCCACTCATATCGGCGAACTGCAGGCAATGCTGACGGATCCGGCGCTGTGGAAGAGCGCGACGCAGCCGTCCTTGCCCGATGTGACGTTCAGTGCGAATGAAGCTGCGCTCCTGATCCAGAACGATCCGGACCTGGCCCCGGCCACGACCCTCGATGCGCGCAACCTGCTCATCGTCGACAGCGGCTCGAACAAGGAAACGCTCGAGGAAGTGACGCAATCCGACTTCGACTTCCTCGGCGCGAACGTGCGCGCGGTCGGCGAAGGCGTCGTGCTGTTCGGCAGGGTCGAGCCGGGCACCAGCTTCTCGACGCCGGAAGTGGCCGGGCTCGCGGCGTATCTGTGGAACCTGTCGAGCGCGCTCAGCAATGCGCCGCCGTCGGCAACAGTCGATCTCATCAAGCGAACCAGCCGCACCACGGCGAACAGTCCCACCGTGCCAGTCGTCGATGCGTACGCGGCGGTCTTGCAGCTAGACAACGCCGCTTCCGAGCCAGTGCGACGCGGGCTGGTCGACGTTGATGGCGACGGCGGCTTTACCGCGCTGGATCTGCAGAAATTCGCCGAAGCGTACGGCCTGGCAGATCCGAACACGCCGACGATTCCGTCGGCGCGCGACTTCAGCCGCCTCGATCTCAACGGCGACGGCTTCACCGGCGGCGTCATCACGACGGCATTCGATCTCGATGTCAACGGGCTGGATGCAAACGGCCACGCCATCCTCAACTCAGCCAACGAGACACTGGAAGGCTACGAGATCGCCTTCAACGAGGCGGCTCTCTCGGACCTGCAGATTCTTTGTTACTACGCCTACTCGCCGCTGTACGCGTCGGACAACGGCGGCCAGAACGATCAGGTGCGCACGCAATTGCTCGGTCCGGACCACTGCGTCGGCGCGCGGATGAACATGCAGCTGCCTGCACAGATCGCTGCGCCGACTCCCATGACAGTCGACGTCGAAGTTCCAGCCGGGCAAGGACAGTTCGCGCCGGCCGAGAACGTGCTGGTCGAGCTCACACCGACGTGCGCCAGTGTGAACCCGAGCAGCGGGCGCACCGACGCGAACGGCGCGATCTCGACGGTTCTCACGCCTGCGCCTGGCTGTACCTCCGCCTCATTGCAGGCCACTGCACGCGCCGACGCCGGAACTCCAATCCTCGCGTCGCAATCAGCTACGACCACGATCACCAATCCGGCGCGAACCAGCTACGCAGCGGTGTCCATTGATGAGCGCAGCGGCGTGCCCGGCGTCCTGCGCGCCAGCTTCAGCGATCTCGATCCCAGCACTTCCAATCTGACGACCGTCATCCAGTTCACGGCGCCAGTCAGCGATGTCGCGAGCTTCATGAGTCGCGTCCGCGAAACGTTGGCAGGAATCGGGGAAATCGGCACTCTCAACATCTTGCTGGTGGATGAAGGGTTGCCGATCCAGCTCGATCTGCCGGGAGTCACCGTCGGCAACCTCGGGCTCCTTTCGAGCTGCCGCTCGACTGTGAACGTCGCGATCGGTGACGCACGCCCCAATGCTGCCGGCTCGATTACCACGGGGATGGTGTCCACCGCCGGTTGCGGCACCATGACAGTCAGAGCCGGAGCAGTGGTTTCAGTCAATATCGCCAACACCAGCAACCTCGATCTCAGACTACAGGCCGATAGCGTCAGCTCCGGTATCACTATCGGTAACGTTCAGGCCGTCGTGGCCTCGACCCTCGATCTGACCGTCGGAGCCACCGACGGCTTCTCGATCAGGAATACCAGAGACTCGACCGTGCGGATTCAGGGCAGCGCCAGCGGAGGTCTCAACCTGATCGGCAATAGAAACCTGACGCTTGGCTCGACGCTGGAGAGCCCGGGACTCACCCACGACCTGCAGGTGGACGACAACACCTTCAACGGTCCGTCGTTGAGCCTGCTGCAGGTCGGCAGCATGCGCGACCTGACGATCACCAACAACATCGGCTTCAGCGACACGGATGCCCGCGCGTTCGCCGACGCTCACACGATCAGCGGCACCACTACGATTGGGAACAATCGGCCGTAGCGATCGGCAACCGCAGGCACACGCGCGTACCGCCGCCGGGGCGCGATTCGAACTGCAGCAGCGCATTCAGCAGCGCAGCACGTTGTCTCAGGTTTGCAAGGCCGCGGCCCGAGTGAGCTGCCTGGTCGACGTCGAAGCCGACGCCGTCATCCTCTACCGCAATCGAGATGTGAGTGTCGTCGTGCGTGGCGGCGAGCCTGATCGTCTTCGCCCGCGCGTGCTTCAGAACGTTGGTCAGGATCTCCTGCACGATGCGCAGGATGTGCAGCGAAAGCGTTGGATTCAGCCACGGCAGGCTCGGCACCGGGTTCACGTTCCACTCCAGCTTGATGCCGGCAGCTTCCAACCTGCCTTCGAGTCGATAGCGCAGCGTCGCGAGCAGGATCAGCAGGTCGTCGCCGACCGGCTCCAGCGAATCGATCGTGAGCTTCAGATCGTCGACGCATTCGCGCAGCACCTGGACGATATCGGCGGAGGCCATCTGGCCGCGCTCGACAGCGACCAGCGAGCTCATCAGCGCTGAACCGAGACCGTCGTGCATCTCGCGCATGAGTCGCTGTCGCTCCTGCGACAGCAGGCTTGCCTGCTCGATCTCACGCAGCTTGTCGTAGCTTTCGTGCAGCTCGCGTTCGCGCTCCGACAGCTTCGCTTCCAGCAGCGAGCTCGCCTTCTCGCTCGCAGACAACGCGGCTGCATAGCGTCGCACCAACGTTGCGAGGAACATCGCGAACAGCGCGACCACGCCGATCGGCAGCATGTAAATGCTTTCGATATCGGTGCGCCAGTTCTGCAGCATCCAATCGTGCACACCCAGGCCGAGGTTGAGCCAGAGAATCACCGCGAGTACTCCACCCTCGGCGGAGCGCAGCCGCACGGACGTGACGGTCACCATGATCGCCACGACCAGCGACACCGCAGTGAATACCAGATACGCGAGCGGTCCGAGCACCGCGAGATTGTTCTGAATCAGGCCGAGCGGCAGTGTCACGATCGACGCCGCGATCATGGCGCCGAGCAGGATCCGCTCGAAGATGCGATGGCGCAGATCGAACAGGCGCAGCGCGAAGAAGTAGGTCACGACGTCCAGCCAGCCGACCGAGTTCACCTGCAGCCAGGAAAACCACGCCTCCGGCAGCGACGGGTCCGGGATGTAGTAATGAAGATTGCGGACGTAGAACAGCACCGACAGGACGAAGAACAGCAGCTGGGTCGTTTCGCGGCGGCGGCGCGCCCACAGGCCCAGCGCAAACAGTCCGAGCACGAGAAAGATCGAGCTCGTGATCTGCGGCACCAGGTTTTGCAGCAGCCGGCGCTTGTCGAACATCGAGCGCATTGCCGTTCCGGAACCGATCCAGACCGTCGAGAGCGCACCGCCGGTGGCACGCACGCAGTCGATGCGCACCAGCAATTCCAGCGGACGCCGCGTTGCTGACACGTCTGCGGGCAAGCGCACCTGCAAGGGATCGTTGAAGGCAGCGAAGATGCCCTCTTCCATCGAGCTATAGATCAACTCCCGGTTCGCATAGATGCGCAGATGGCCCCAGGTGTGCCAGCGCGGCAGGTACAGGTCGGTGATCTGCGGCGTGACTTGCGCAGCGGGCACTTGCATCCGGTACCACACGGTCATCGTTTCCATCTGAAACGGATCGCTGCCGCCGCCCATGACCGCGCGCGGGAGTGAATGAGGCAGCGTGACCGGCGTCCACGTCAGAGCCGGAAGTTCGCTCAGAACTTTGTCGGGCGGAGTCCGCAGATCGCCTGGGAAAGAAGTCGCCAAGGCGGCGGCAGTCAGATGGACTGTGCCCGGCGGCGGCTCGGCAGGTTCGATGAAAGTACAGGACACACAGCCGGCGCAGGCTGCCAGCAGGCTAATCGCGCGTAAGGCCCAACTTGCGCGCTTCATATACCGCCTCGGTTTTTGAGTTGACTTGTAGCTTGGCGTAGATACGACGCACGTAGGTCAGCACGGTCGGTCGCGACACCTGCAGCAGGCGCACGATGTCGTCATAGCTGAAGCCCTTGGTGATGTAGTTGAGCACCTCGGTCTCGCGCGCGGAGAGCGAGGTTTCTGCCGAGGCCGCGGTCGGCGGGCGCAAACGAGCGAGCACCTGGCGGGCGATCAGCGGACTGATTGGACTGCCCCCGGCCCTCAGACTGCGAATCTGCTCGACGATGCGCTCGGGCTCGCTGTCCTTCAGCAGATAGCCCACGGCGCCCGCCTCGATCGACAGCAGTACGTGGGACTCGTCGCCGAAGACCGAGCTGACCATGATGTCGCACGAGGGCCAGGCAACGCGCGCCGCTTTGATCAGGTCGACACCCGATCCATCCGGCAATCCCAGATCGACCAGCAGGACGTCGGGCGCAGTGCCGGCCAGCAACGCGAGTCCTTCCTGGAGCGTGGGTGCCTGCGCCTGCAGGCTCAAGTCAGTGGAACCCTCGATGGCAGCAGCGAACGCCGCCCGGAAGCGCGCATCGTCCTCCACCACCGCGACGCGGATGCTCATGCGACAAGTCTACTGCCGCCTGCGGCCGGGCAGCACGTTTGTCGTCAGAAGTGATGACAGGAGGTTAAACGTCTCCGCGCTGCGGGTTCGTGCCGTACCACTCGCTCATGCCGGCGATCGTGATACTGACCATGGCGCGTTCTTCGGGGCGGACGGCGGGATTCCAGATGTCGAAGATCAAGACCGCACGCGGCTCGTCGCTGTCGTTCCAGGCTTCGTGCTCGATCGTGTCGTCGAAGACGAACGCCTTGCCCGGCTCCCACTCCCGCGTTTCGGCACCGACGCGGAACCCGCAACCCGGCGGCACGATCAACGGCAGATGCACGATCAAGCGCGTGTTGTTCACGCCGTGATGCGGCGGAATCCGTGTCTTGGAATCGAGGATCGAGAACACCGCGCTCGGACTCGAACCGGGAATCTCGCAACGCGGCCAGCTCTCGAGCGCAGCGACCGTGCGCGGACAGCGAGCGAGGTGCTCGGGATGCGGCACGCCTTCGCGCCAGAAGTAGTAGACGCTCCACCGCCGCGACTGATGCAGCTCGCGCCATTTCTCGCGCACCGACTGGCCGGTGCCATGCGTGATGTACGGCTCGAGATCGGCACGGTCCTCGGCGAGCACGTTGACCAGCTCCGCGCGAATGTCATCCGTGGCCGCTTCGATGGCATCCAGCCAGGGGAAATCCGCGCGCTCGTAGAACTCGATCGACGGCAGCTCCGGGAAGTACAGGAACGAAGGTTGCTGACGATAGATGCGCTTCTTCTGCATCAACGTCGCGAGGCAGCGATCGAATCTCCGCAGCGGCACGTCGGCGTGCTCGCTCCGCAATTGCGTCAAGCGCTCTTCGAGGAACGACTCGAGCGCACGATTGTTGGATTCGACGACTTGTCCGGCGTGTCGCAGCACCTCGTGCATCCACACCGGAACCGGAGTGGTCGGAGTGATCGACTGCAATGCCGTTCGATAAGTGTAAGCGGCACCGCGCGTATTGTTCTGCTGCTCCTGGATCGATGCCTTCTGCAACAGCGCGCGCAGATTGCCTGGCTCGATGGACAGCGCCTTGTCCAGAGCCACCAGCTCGTCGTCGTGGCGGTTGAGTCCGCGCAACGCGGCGGCGAGGTTGATCCACAACGACGCAATGGATGAATCTTCGTTGACAGCGCGAGCAAAGAGCTCGTGGGCGCGCGCCACATCGCCGGACAGCAGCAGGCGCTGCCCGATCTCGTTGAGCACCAGCGGATGTTGCGGAGATTCCTGCTCCGCCTGCCCGACCAGTCTCGTTGCTTCATCGCTGCGGCCGGCAGCGCGCGCCTTGTTGGCCGCATCGATCAGCGCGTGTATCCGCTGATCCTCTCCCGCCGTTGCATTCATCTCGTCACTTCATCTTGCCGATGCTCGTTAAACGATCGGGAAATCTAGCATCGATGTACAGCCGCTCCAGTTCGGAAGAACTCTTACAACGGTGGCGCAGATTGCAAAATTTGCACGATCACTCCGAGCAAAAAGGTGAAGAACCGTGAGTGACTGTCTTTTCGTGTCAATTCGTCGACAAGATCGGTCGCGTCCCTCGTGGCGACCGCACCAGGTCTGGTTGGACGGCATCTGGTTCACGCTGCCGTTCTACGCGCACTACGGCCAGCGCTTCGGCGAGCCTGCATTCTTCGATGAGTCTGGTCGCGCGCAGTTGGCTGGTACGCGGTGACGATCGTCGATGTGCGCAGTACACCAGGATCCAATGATCTCTATCCCTCAGTAGGTCAATGACTCACCTGCGTCATTGACCTACTGCATGGAGATCGCTAGGATGGCGCCATATCAACGATGCCATCGGACGGCACATGATCTTCATTGAATCTCCTGCCCGTGGTGGCCGACGCGCAGATTCGGATGATCCTGATCTACAAGAAGGGGATCAAGGACGATTTGACGCCGAAGGAGAAGAAACTCCTTCGGAAGTTGAATGAGGAGTGGCATTCATGAAGAAGCAGTTGTTCGAGCGACTGGTCGAGAGCATGGAGCAGCACAACGAGATTATTCGCGGCAGCCGCGCGCCGTCTCGCGAGACTCGAGTCGATGCGGTCGCCGTGCGGGCTATTCGGGCGTTGACCAAATTGAGCCAGCCGAAGTTTGCTCTGATTCTCGACGTCGACGTCGGTACCTTGCGCAATTGGGAACAGGGACGTAGAGAACCCACGGGCCCGGCCCGGGCACTGTTGCGCGCCATCCGCAACGATCCGAAAAACGTGATGAAGGCGCTCGCGCGTTAGGGCATGACCCAGTTGCTGCGATCGACGAGGTCCTTCCTTCGGTCCCAGCTCGAGGCGTGTCGTGCGTCCGCTGATCTGCTTCTCGCCGACCGGGACGGTCGACTCGATCGGCCGCCGTGAGCGATGAGGCTGCCGTACTTTTCGCCTGTCTGTGAGCTGCGCTCGACCGAGCAGCCGTCAACGACGCGAGCTGATTCTTCCTCGCCGCCTTCCTTCTTCCAATAGACGCGCGTCACGCGCCTGCTCACCAGGAAGTCATCGTGACTGTATTCTGTGTGGATCTCTTCGCGACGCACGGGCCAGGCCGGTGCGGCCTCGAGATCGGCGTCGAGGCAAGGCGTGACGGTCGCATACGCAACCGAATCGTCGAGCACGTAGTCCTGCACGAATTCTTCGGTGTAAACGATTATGCCCTCCCTCTGCTGAGGGAGGGCACTCTCTTGCATCCTCGTCGTTACACTTCGTCGGGCTGCTCCGGCGGAATCAGATCGTCGTACGCGGCCGGATTACCGGCGGTGTCGTCCTGGACTCTGATGCGATTGATGTCTTCCACTTGCGGCAGAGGCTGACCCTCTTCCGCCGCTTCGCCCACGGGATTCGACGTGAGCTCGCGTGGCAACACGGTGCCGCGGAACCATCCCGAGAACTGCGCGCGCAGCAGCGGTGTCACCGTGAGATCGAACTTGCTGCTGGTGACGGCGCCGCCGCCATCGCGGACTGCGACCGTGATGGTCGCAGTGCCGCTTTGCTCCGCAGCCGGGAAGATCACCAGCGCACGGCTGCTGCCGCTCCCGGTCATCTCGAAGCCGTCGGCCGGCACCATGCTACTGTTCGACGAGTTCACCGACACGCTCAGCGCATCCGCTGATGTTTCGGCATCGCCGACCGTGAAGCCCAGCACTCCGGTCGCACCGCCTTCGTCGATGGTCTGACTCGCGATGGTGCTGATCGTCGGCGCGGCATTCGCCGCCGCGGGCGGCGTCATCGACTCCTGGGAGCCGCCGCCACCGCTACAACCCGCGGCCAGCACTGCAGTGCTCAACGCGATTGCAATCTTGGTTGAC
>DATENH010000132.1:0-11613 GCA_035275145.1 Steroidobacteraceae bacterium
CGGCGTCGCGGTCTCGATGTGGAAACGCGTGCCGGTGACGTTCCAGCTGAAGTGATGATCGGCCGCTACCACCGATAGGTGAACGACGCTCCGTAGGTTCGCGGCGCGTTGTAGTTGCGATTGCCGGCTCCCAAGCCGGTGTTGAGCCCCTGAGCGACGTATTGTTCGTCGCTCAGGTTCTTGCCCCACAACGCCACTTCCCACGAACGCGCCGCGTTGAACATGGCGACGCGCGCATTCACCAGCACGTAGCTGTCCGCGGCGATGATCGGGTCGTTGATCGCATCCTTGAAGACGCTGTCGGAATAGCTGCCGTCGACCTGGATCGAGCCGCCGAGCGACGAGGAAAAATCCGCTTCGTACCGCGCGAGGGCGCCGAGTGTCAGGTCCGGCGCATTCGGCAGCTTCTTGCCTTTGGGAATGTCGCCCGTGAGCGTGCGGAACGCGCCGAGCTCGGTGTCGAGCCAGCCGACGCTTCCTTGCAAGGTGAGATGCGAAGTCGGTGCCCAGGTGCCTTCCAGGTCGACGCCGTAGACGGTCGCCTCGTCGACGTTGCCGAGCTTCTGGATGATGAACGGGCCGATATCGACTGCGATGAAAGTCTGGATGTCGGAGTAGTCGTAGTAGAACACCGCGGCGTTCAGATACGCGTTACCGGAGCTGCGCTTGAAACCTACCTCGTACGCCGTGAGCTGTTCGGGCTCGAATGGCGCGAGCTGCAGGTTCGTGGTCGAGATGCCGGAGAAGAAACCGCCGCTCTTGGTACCGCGCGAGACCGTCGCGTAGAGGAGCTGCGACTGCTCCAGTTGATACTCGAGACCGGCGCGCCAGGACCAGTTGTGATCGTCGATCGTCTCATCGACGAACGTGAGCTGCGCAGGACCGACGAAGCCGGGCGCGCAGACCGGGCTCAGCAGGCAGCTCGCTCCGAACGGATTCAAATCGGTCGTGCCGCCGGCGTACTGCCGCTCTTCCCACGTGTAGCGCAAGCCCGTCACGAGATCGAGCTTGTCGCTGAGATGCCATTCGCCGTGCGCGAAACCCGCTGCGGACTTCGTGTCCTGGTCGGCGGTCACCAGCGTGCGCGTGAAGAACAGATCCTGGTGGTCGCCGGGAATGCTGATGCCGACTTCGTCCTTCGAGTAGAACGCGCCGACGATCCAGTCGAGCCGCTCGCCGCCGCCGGCGAGGCGCAGCTCCTGCGAAAACTGCTGGATGTCGTCGCTCTCGACGAAGTCGAGCTCGCGCGCCGGCGTTGCATCGACGTCGATGTCGAAAGTGCGATCGAAGTCCACGTAGCCGGTCACGCTGGTCAGTGTCGTGTCGCCGAGCGCCGCGTTCATCGTCAGCGTGGCGCCCGTGTTGTCGATGTCGTAAACGCCCTCGCGTGCCCAGTCGCCTTTGAACGGATCGCCGTCGGTGTCGGTGTAACCGAGAAAGTCCGTGCACTGCGTGTTGTCGATGTGGCCGGCGAGAATCGGCGCGCACGTGCCGCCGGTCAGCGGGTTGACCGTGCCGAAGAACTCGGGCTGACCCATCTCGGAGCGTGAGCGCGAGCCTTCCACCTTCAGGTTCAGGTCGAAGCTGTCGCTCGGAGCGAGCGCGAGTTGCAGCCGACCCATGGTCAGATCGCGGTTGCCGATCGTCTCGCCCGGCAGGCGTCGGCTTTCCCAGTACCCTTCGCCCTGCTGAATGGTCTTGCCGCTCAAACGCAGCGCAGCCGTTTCGCCGAGCGGCACGTTCACCGCGCCCTCGAAGTCCAGCGTGTCGTAATTGCCGTAGCCGAGCGTCGTATACGCATCGAACTCCTGCTGCGGCTTGCGAGTGATGATGTTGAGCGCGCCGGCGGTGGAGTTGCGGCCGTACAGCGTGCCCTGCGGCCCTTTCAGCACTTCGATGCGCTCGATGTCGAACATGTCGAACGCCATCATCGCGATGGAGGCGACATACACCTGGTCGACGTAGACGCCGGCGCTCGGGCTGTTGGCGGCGCCGAAGTCGTTGAGGCCGACGCCGCGAATCGTGACGACCGGCATCGCGCCCGGCACCTGCTCCTTGATGTCGAGGTTCGACACGCGGCCCTTCAGGTCCAGCACTTGCTCGACGCGCTGCTGCGCGATCGCGTCGCCCGACAGCGCGGTCAGCGTCAGCCCGACCTTGAGGTTGCTCTCTTCGCGCCGCTGCGCGGTGACGACGATTTCGCCGATGGTCGGTACGTCAGCCGTGTCCGCGCCGTTGTTCGTACTACCTGGGTTCGGATTGGTTTGGGCAACCGTGGCCGCTGCTGCGAGCAACCCGAGCGAGCCCATGAAGATGCGCATCGTCCACCCCCTGCACCGGCGTCTGTTTGACACTTCGGTATGTGGAGCTAACACCCTGTCGAATCCTCTTGTCAAGCGATTTGACGTTCGGTTATGGTTGCATTCGACGCTGTCAGACGAGCTGGAGAGCAACTTGCCCAAGGCGCGCGAGCAGAAGGACAGGAGCAAGGCGGCGGCCGGCCGCCGGCGCGTGCGTGCAGCACGCCCCCAGCTGGCGAGCGCGCCGGCCCGGCCGACGCAGCGCGAAGCGCTGCTGGACGAGGCCGCGCGACAGTTCAATGCGCGCGGCATCGCGGCAACTTCGGTCAATCAAGTCGCCAAGCGCGTCGGGCTGACGCGCGCAGCCGTCTACTACTACGTCAAGGACGGCGAAGACCTCGTCTTCCAGTGCTATCTGCGTGCCTGTCAGCTCACAGCAGACGACCTGGCACACGCCCACGAACACGGCGCGGACGATCTGGAACGCATCAAGGAATTCGTTCGCCGCGCGCTCGCACCCGAACGCCCGCAGGCTGCGGTCGTGAGCGAAATCGCGTACCTCTCCGACGCCAAGCGCGCCGTGATCGAGGCCGAGCACGGCCGCAATATCGCGGCGCTGGAAAGCTTCGTGCGCAACGGTATCCGCGCCGGAACGATTCGCGAGTGCGATGCGCACGTCACAGCGCAGGCCATCTTCGGCATCGTCAGTTGGATCGTGCTGTCGCCCGGCTGGGTGGGCCAGGGCGGCGATGCGGCGTTCGCGCTGCGCATGTCGGAGGCAGTCGTCGATCACCTCGAGCACGGGCTCGCCGCCTCGCCGACGGCGCCGTTCCTCTGCCGCATCGATGTGAAAGCGCTCGTCAGTGCGCCGGCGAACATGTTCGATCGCGAGCACGCGGCCGCTATGAAAGTCGATCAGCTACTGGAGACCGCCTCGCGCCTGTTCAACGAGCGCGGGCTCGACGGCGCCTCGCTCGACCAGATCGCAGCGGCGCTCGGCGCGACCAAGGGCGCGCTGTACCACTACTTCTCCGACAAGCGCGAGTTGATCTTGCGCTGCTACGAGCGCTCCGCCGAGCTCGACGAGAAGATGACGGATCTCGCGGAACGTAGCGGCAGCACCGGGCTCGAGCGCGGCATGGTCGGTCTGCATCTCAACGTGCAGGCACAAGTTGCCGGGCCCTCCCCGCTCGTGCCGTTGATCGGATTCGAGTCGATCGCGCCCGGTCCGCGCAAAGCGCTGCAAGCCAGGCTCGCGCAGTTGCACCGTCGATTCACGGAAATGGGCCATCAAGGCATCGCCGACGGCAGCAATCGCCGCTGCGACGTCGACGCGATCGCGCTCGCCGGCGCCGGCATGTTCGGCTGGATTCCGAAATGGCTGCCCGCCGGCGCTGCCGCGCGCCGCTGGGAGATCGCCGATCAGATGGTCGACCTGTCGCGGCTTGGACTGAGACCCAGGTGATGAGATGAGCGCACAACCCAATCGACCGGATCCCGTGGCCGGCATCGTAGCGCCGGGCTTCGAGCCCGTGCGCGAGCGCTTCGCCGCGAACTTTCGACGCGACGACCAGTGTCGCGAAGTGGGCGCCGCACTCAGCGTGTTCCACGGCGGCCGCTGCATCGTCGATCTCTGGGCCGGGCACATGGATGGCAGTCGGCTGCATCCGTGGCACAAGGACACAGTGCTCAACGTGTACTCCACGACCAAGGGCATCGTCGCCGTATGCGTCGCGATGCTGGTCGACCGCGGCGTGCTGAGCTACGAAGACACAGTCGCGAGCGTTTGGCCGGAGTTCGCACAGAACGGCAAGCAGCACATCACCATCGCGCAAGTGCTCTCGCATCAAGCAGGACTGCCCGCGTTCGACGAGCCCACCACGATCACGGATCTGTTCGACTGGCAGGGATGCTGTGCCGCGCTGGCGAGGCAGAAGCCACGCTGGGTGCCCGGCGAAAAGACTGCGTATCACCCCATCACGTACGGTTATCTCGCCGGAGAAATCGTGCGTCGCGCCAGCGGCCACCGCAGTATCGGCGAGTTCGTGCAGCAGGAGCTCGCGGCTCCGCTCGCAGCGGACTTCTTCATCGGGCTCGATCCGGCGCTGCAGCGGCGCGCGGCCGAAACTCTGATGCCGAAGAACCTGGTCGATCCGAGCGCGCTGCCGGTCATCGAGGAAACCCGCGGCAGCGTCACGAACCCGATGCTCCACCCGCGGGCTGCGAACACGGCTGCGTGGCGCCAGGCCGAGATGCCCGCGCTCAACGGTCATGCGTCCGCAGCGGGAATTGCGCGGATCTACGCGATGCTCGCGAATGGCGGTGTGTTCGAGGGCCGCAAGCTTTTGTCACCAGCGACCATCGAGCGCATGACGCGGGTGCTGAGTAAGCGGATGGATCTGACGTTGGGAATGGAAGCGCAGTGGGCAGCGGGGGTCGTGTTGAATGGCACGACCACGTTCTTCGGACCGAACCCGCGAACCTACGGTCACTCCGGCTGGGGCGGCTCGTTCGGCTGTGCGGATCCGGAGCAAAGAATTGCGATCGGGTATGTGTGCAATCAGATGGGGCCGGATCTGGTAGGCGACGTTCGCGCGCGCGAGTTGTGCGCGACGATTTATAGTTGCCTGTAGGAGTCAGATCAACTCAGCATCCGTCTCGATCACGCTGCCCGCCCCACCTTCCACGACACGCGCCAGCGCCAGCGTTTGCGGCAGGATGTGATCCGCATAAAAACGCGCGCTCGCGATCTTTCCTTCCAGGAACTGTCGATCCGACGCGCCGCCCGCGAGCTTGCGCTCCGCGATCGCCGCCGACTTCGCGAGCAGCCAGCCGCCGAGCGCGAAGCCGCAGAGTTTCAGGAACGGGATCGAAACCGCATACGCATCTGCGGGCGAGCTCATCATCGACTTCAACACACCTGAGGCTGCGCGTCGCATCGTATCGAGCGCTTCCAACGCAGCAGCCTTCGCCGCGCGAATGTTCGCATCGGTCGACTGCACTGCTTCGAGCTCGTGCGTCGCTTCCGCGAGCAGAGAATTCATGGCAGCGCCTTGATCGCGCGCGAGCTTGCGGTTCAGCAGGTCGTTCGCCTGGATGCCGGTCGTGCCTTCATAGATCGATGAGATGCGCACATCGCGATACGGCTGCGCTGCGCCCGTCTCTTCGACGAAGCCCATGCCGCCGTGCACCTGGATGCCGAGCGAAGTCAGCTCGATGCCGGACTCCGTGCTCCAACCCTTGACGATCGGAATCAGCAATGCGGCACGGGTCGCGGCGCCCTCTGCCAATTCCTCATCGGGATGACGATCGCCGAGATCGAGCAGATACGCCGCATAGAGCGCGAGCGCACGCATCGCTTCCGTGTGCGACTTCATCGTCAGCAGCATGCGCTTCACGTCGGGATGATGAATGATCGGCGCCGGCCCGCCGGCCGCCGCGACCGGCGGCTTGCCCTGGATGCGCGTGCGCGCCCATTCCGCCGCCTGCTGGAACGCGCGCTCCGCGATGCCGTAGCCCTCGAGGCCGACGGCGAGCCGCGCAGCGTTCATCATGATGAACATGTGTTTGAGGCCGGCGTTCGCCTCGCCGACCAGGTAACCGATGGCGCCGTCTTTCTGGCCGTAACCCATCACGCACGTCGGCGACGCGTGAATGCCGAGCTTGTGCTCGATGGACAGGCAGTGCACGTCATTGCGCTCGCCGGGCGAGCCGTCGGCGCGCGGCATGAATTTCGGCACGACGAACAGCGAAATGCCCTTCACGCCGGACGGCGCACCGTCGATGCGGGCCAGCGTGAGGTGCACGATGTTCGAGGTGAAGTCGTGCTCGCCGTAGGTGATGAAGATCTTCTGGCCGAACAGCCGGTAGTGATCGCCTTCGGGCACGGCACGCATGCGCACCTGCGCAAGGTCCGAGCCGGCCTGCGGCTCGGTGAGATTCATCGTGCCGGTCCACTCGCCGCTGATCAGCTTCGGCAGATACGTCTGCTGCTGGCGCGAGGTGCCGACCTGCTCCAGCGCTTCGATAGCGCTGTGCGTAAGCATTGGACATAACTTGAAAGCGCAGTTCGCGGAGGTCCAGATCTCCTCGACTGCAGTCGCGAGCACGCGCGGCATGCCCTGCCCGCCGAATTCGGTGCTATGCGAAAGCGACGGCCAGCCGCCTTCGACGAACTGGGCGTAGGCCTCCTTGTAGCCGGGCGGCGTGACCACGCCCTGCGGCGTCCACTTCGCGCCGTCGCGGTCACCGGTGCGATACAGCGGGTCGAGCACCGATTCGGCGAAGCGGCCGGCCTCGGCGAGCACGCTGTCGGCGAGGTCGGCGGAATAGTCGCCGAAGTCCCGGCAGGCCTGCAGGTCGGCATCGCCGATCAGGTCGTGGAGAACGAATTGAAGGTCTTTGAGAGGGGCGTGATACATGCCAGCGATTCTAGGGCATCCGCGTTGGCCACGGATGCCCTGACCCGGGTCGGCTGTGGGGTCGAACTACGAAGCTGCGGCGGTGTTGCAGTTCTTCAGGTCGCCGCCGGTCATCTCACGGCCGCGGCTGTAGAACCGCGTCAGCTTGCCGAGACCCGCCGACACCTTGCGGCATTCCTTCATATAAGAATCCAGCGAGGAATACCGCTCGGCCTTGCCGATGCACTTGTCGCCCTCGCACCGCCAGGTCACCCCGCCGACGTCCTTTTCGGTGGCGGACGCCACCGGCGTGGCCAGCGTGGCTTCGGCCCGATAGGGCCCGCTGCCAGCCGCCGCGGCTACCTGAACGATGGCGCTCGTTCCGAGCCCCATCGCGCAGACAATCGCCAACTTCAACATCGAAAGCTTGTCGCTCGTCATCTCGTTTCTGCTCCTCAGAGTTGTCCGGCGTGCACTCTAGGCAAATGCAGGCCCGCAACCAATCGGGGGAAACGAACTAGTGACGTGACGATTAATCAGGAATGGGTCGCAGTTCCGTTCTGCGGTCAGCGCGCGCTGCGATTGCAGGTATCCAGGTCGCGTTTGCTGAGCTCTTTGCCGCGACTGGAGAAGCTGGCGATGCGCCCGAGTGCCGCGGCGATCTTGCGGCATTCGGCCATGCCCGAGCCGGGCGACACCCGACCGACGGGTGTGCCGATGCACTTGTCGCCGGTGCACCGCCAGTTGACGCCGTCGATTTCCGTGTCGGTCGTGGCCGGCAGCTTGCGCTCCAGCGAGGCCGCAGCCTGATAGTCCGCTGCATCGACCTCCAACGATCCAAGCGTAGCCAGCACGAACAGTCCCAAGGCCGCCGCCTTTCGCATCTTCGTCTCCTCTCCATACCAAGCAGAAAACCGTTGTCTCCGTCGTGACGCACACTCATGCAGGAGTGGGCGCGCGCCATTCGCTGGCGGATGCGATCGAGTGACGCGGAGTTTAATCAGATTCCGGCGGCGCGCACCGTGCAGCGCGCAAAAATTCACGACTCTTTGCCGTTGAGTGCGGCGCTGCCCGCTTTTAGTTCATTGAGTTGGCAACAGTGCACCATTGCAGAACTGTCAACGCGGCGCCGAGCCCATTCTGCGGAAAAAGCCGGCGTGCAGCGGTGCTGCACGTCGGCTTTCGGTGTGAAGAGAAGTGAAGTCTGGTGAAGACTTCAAGTGCTCGGCGTGGTGCTCTGCATCGCACGATTCAGCTCGTCGATCGTGGTCGTGCGGCCGTGCACGCTGGCGATACGATCGACGCCGAGCTTCAGGTCTTTCAGTTTCTGCGCGAAGCTGACTGTCGTCGGCTGCGGCGGACCGGTCGGCGCGTCGTTCGCCGGCACGAAGAACAAATCGCCCTGGAACAGCACGCGCTCCTTCGGCAAGTACGCAACCACCATTTCGCGCGCGTGCGGATTCGGGCCGACATCGATGAGCTGCACCGTGCGCGTGCCATCGGTCAACACACGCTTGCCGTGCTCGATCAGCAGGAATTCCGGCTTGCGCGGGCTCTTCGCCAGGCGGTCGACTTGCGGCGCAGCCGCCATTCGCTCGACGACTTCGCGGTTGCTCTGAGTCGTGATGACCGTTGCGCCCTCGGCGATGAAGCTGCGCAGGCCGCCGATGTGATCGCCGTGATGATGCGTCATCGCGACGTAGCGGATCGGCTTGCCGGGAATCGCCGTCTTGATGCGCTTGATGACTTCGTCCGCGCCGGCGCTCGAACCGGGCGCTTCGACCGCGACGATATAGTCCTTGAACTCCACCGCGAGCGTGTTCTGGTTCTGGCCCGCGACGTTCTGGATCACGAACACACCGTCGGCGAGCTTCTCGACCTTCTCGTCGAGAGTATCGGGCAACGCTGCGACGCGCGTGTAGCCGGCTGCTGCCACGTCGAACGACTGGTCCGTGACCGGCGGATTGATTTCGACCTTGAGCTGCAGACGCGTCACCATGTCGCCCGCCTGGCGCGTGCGCCAGCTCTGTGGCACCTGGAAATTGCCCACGCGCGTGTAGTCGCCGAACATGATCTCCGACGCTTCGGCGCCGGTGAACGGATCGATGAAGATCAGCTCGTACTTCGACACCAGGTGCGTGGCGGAGTCGACGTACACGGCGACCTGCTGGGTATCGGCCATCACGAACGTGAACACATCGTGCGGCCGACCCTCGAACGTGTCCTGGCCGAGCGAGCGCAACGATGTTTCGCGATCGAGCGCCTGGCGCAGCAGCAGCTGCGGGACGCGGCGATTGTACTGAACGAACTGTTGCTGACTCGACTGCGCAGCCGGAATCGGCGTGATCGTGTGCGCCCGGTTGTCGTAGTTCGCGCCCTGGCCGGACTGGATGACGATGGTGTTGTCACCGTCGAAGCCTGCACCGCTGACTTTCTGCTCGAGCTTGAGTCGATTGTTCTTCAGATCCAGCAGCAGCGTTTCGTGCTGCGTGCCGGCTTCGAATGGCGGTGCGGCCGTCGGCATCTGCAGGCGTGGCCAGTTCTCGCCATCCAGCCGCAAGCGCACGACTTCGATGGAGCGCAGCGCCTCGGCACCGCCAAGCGCCGCGACTGCCTGGTCCAAGACGGCACGCGCGGTTGCTTGAGAGCGCTCGGCAACGGTTTCGGGATTGTTCGCTTGAGTGTTCGTGTCGGCATGCACGGCACACGCCGCCAGCAGCAGTAACGCTGTCCCCTTTCGCAACATGTTGGCATCCTCCTTCCAGGATGCCGCGACGCTAGGCGCAAGGCAGCGGAGGATCAACGCAATTGCGTCGGACTGACGGCGCCGCGCGCCGAACGGTGTCGGCTAACCGGGCGAGCTACGGAGCCGCAAGGTTGTACATCGCAGCCGCGCCGTCGAACCCCGGGTTTTGCGGAGCGCCGACCAGCAGCGCATCGTTGTACAGGGTCAACACTGCACCCTGGCTGGCCTCGCCGGGCATGACATGCGTTGCGACCAGCGAGCCGCCCGACCAGCGATACTCGAGCGCGTAGCCCGCTTCGAAGGTGTCGACGCCGTAGGGCGCGCCGACGATGACGTGGGTTGCCGACACGACGACCTGGTAGCCGAACATCGAATACCAGTTCAAGTCCCGCGCACTGGGTCGGAACTTCTGTTGCTCGATCCACGTGCCGTTGCTGCGCACGAACAGGTACGCGGCGCCGCTGGCGTGATGATTTTTCTCGCTCGGTGGCTCGGCGGGATCTCCTTCCACCGGATCGGCGCCGGGCGCGCCCAGCACGAGAACGCCGTTGGCGAGATCGAGCGCGCCGCCGAAGCCGTCGCCGCTCGCGCCGTCGTTGGCGAGCAGCTTCTGACGTTGGACGCATTTGGTTTCGCTGCACGTGAAAATGTAGGCGGCGCCTTGCTCGGAGTTGTAGCCCGGAGCGGCCGCCGCCACGGTCGTGCTGAAAACCGCAACGTGCTCGCCGAAGCGATCGCTGGCATCCGCATCCGGCGGCGCAAGCCGCGCGATGCGCTGGAACGTGCCGTCGGTATTCATATGAAAGACGAAAGCCGCGTTGCCCGTCGCATCGCTGGCGCCGACGACCACAGTACTCCAGTGCCAATCCAGATCGTGCACCTGCACTGCTCGGCCGAATGACAGCTTGCCGACTTGCAGCCACTTTCCGGACTGCCACTGAAAGATGTAGACGCTGCTGCGCGAAGCGATCAGCACGTGGCTGTTGAAGATCGCGATGTGCTCGCCGAAGCCGGCGCCTACAGCCGGATCGCTGGGAGTCAATGTTTGCCTACGGATCCAGTGGCCCGCGCTGTCGCGCACGAATACAGCGACGCGGCCTCGCTCCGCAAACGCGCCGGGCATGCCGGCGAGCGCGATGTTTCCCTGCATGGCCAGTCCGGAACCGAAGTACGGCGGATCCGGCGGCTCATCTGGACTGTTGGTCGTGTCCTGTCCGACGACGGGTTCGAGGACCTGGAGCGGCGCACGCTCCGGCAGCTCGGCGTGGACGAGTTGTGCGGTGGCAAGTGCGAAGATCGACGCTGCGATCCGTCGGCGGACTGATGCGGTGGTCACGGAAATCTCCCTGTCTCTTATCGGCACCACAACGAACGCGCGCGTCGTTCGTTCCATCGTCGCCGTAAATCGGCGACCTGTGCTGACACATCGGACAGGCGTGTCGAGGAAATTTGCGCGCACTCAAAAATTGGAACCGCGCGCGGTGCGTTCTCATTCTCTGATCTCAAACCCAGGAGAAAGATCATGACGACTACCACTGGACACACGTCCGCGATTCGCGCATCCAAAGTCATCGGCACGACAGTGAAGGACAGCTCCGGCGAGCGCCTAGGCGAAGTGAAGGACGTGGTGCTCGACAAACAGTCGAACAGCATTCTGTTCGGCGTGATGAGCTTCGGCGGCGTGCTCGGGATAGGCGAGAAATATCACGCGGTGCCGTGGGCCGCGCTCGACTACAACGAGAGCGAAGGCGCGTACATCATCAACCTGACGAAGGAACAGCTGAAGGCCGCGCCGGCGGATTCGCTCGAAGAGCTGACGCGCAGCGATGGGCGAGCCTACGCGGATCGCGCGTTCGACTACTACAAGGTTCCGCGACAGTAAGGTTGCTGTCGGGCTGCCCGACCACAGCGCACGAACCGACGCCGGCTATCAGGCTGTAGGTCGGGCTTTAGCCCGACAATCTCTCGGCATGCCAGCGCAGGTGGTCGTCGATGAACGTCGACACGAAGTAGTACGAGTGATCGTACCCTTCCTGCATTCGCAGCGTGACCGGCTGGCCCGCTGAGCGCGCGGCCTCGACGAAGCGCTGCGGCTGCAGCTCGCGCTCCAGAAACTGATCGGCCGCTCCCTGGTCGATCAGGATGTGCGCCTTCGATGGCTGCTTCT
>DATENH010000133.1:0-12602 GCA_035275145.1 Steroidobacteraceae bacterium
TCGGGAAAGCGGTGCTCGTGGACCCAGCGGGACGGCATTACAGCTCGTTTCTCCAGGCAAACCCGTCGCGACCGATCAGCGAGCTGGCGGCCGCCGGGCCCCAGCTGCCGGCAGTATAGGATTTCGGGCGCTCGTCGTGCTGCTGCCAGGCTGCGCGGATCGGGTCGATCCACGACCAGGCCGCTTCCAGCTCGTCACGTCGCATGAACAGCGTGAGCGTGCCGTTGATCACGTCGGTCAGCAGCCGCTCGTAGGCGTCCAGCTGCCGCGCCTTGAACGCATCGGCGAGGTCCAGGCTCAGGTCGACCGGCTTCAGCACCATGCCGTGGCCCGGGCTCTTGGCCAGCACGGTCAGCGTGATGCTCTCCTCCGGCTGCAGCTGGATCACCAGGCGGTTGAGCGCGTGCGGGCGGTCCGGCCGGTCGTAGATCGACAGCGGCACGTCCTCGAACGTGATGACGATCTCGGCCTGCAGCTGCTTGAACAGTCGCACGGGTGTCTTGCCGCCCGAGAGCACAAGGCTCGTGGCGCCGCGCGCCGCGATCGCTTCCTCCAGGTCCACCTTGATCTCGCCCGCGAGCGCCGCGGCCAGCGCCTCGCGGTCGGGAAAGCGGTGCTCGTGGACCCAGCGGGACGGCATTACAACTCGTTTCTCCAGGCAAACCCGTCGCGACCGATCAGCGAGCTGGCGGCCGCCGGGCCCCAGCTGCCGGCAGTATAGGATTTCGGACGCTCGTCGTGCTGCTGCCAGGCCGCGCGAATCGGGTCGATCCACGACCAGGCTGCTTCCAGCTCGTCACGCCGCATGAACAGCGTCAGCGTGCCGTTGATCACGTCGGTCAGCAGCCGCTCGTAGGCGTCGAGCTGCCGCGTCTTGAAGGCATCGGCGAAGTCCAGGCCCAGGTCGACCGGCTTCAGCACCATGCCCTGGCCGGGGCTCTTCGCGAGCACGGTTAACGTAATGCTCTCTTCCGGCTGCAACTGGATCACCAGCCGGTTGAGCGACTGCGGCCGATCCGGCCGGTCGTAGATCGACAGCGGGATGTCCTCGAAGGTGATGACGATCTCGGCCTGCTTCTCCTGCAGCCGCTTGCCAGTGCGCAGGTAGAAGGGCACGCCGGCCCAGCGCCACGAATCGATCTCCACGCGCAGCGCCACGAAGGTCTCCGTGGTGCTGCCCTTGGGCACGTCCTTCTCCTCGAGATAGCCGACGACCGGCTTGCCGTTGGTTGCGCCGGCCTTGTATTGCCCGCGCACGGTCTTCTGCAGCACGTCGCGTCCGGTGAGCGGCCGCAAGGCGCGCAAGACTTTCAGCTTCTCGTCGCGCATCGCATCTGCGGCACCGTGTGCCGGCGGCTCCATCGCGATGATGCACAGGAGCTGCAGCATGTGGTTCTGAACCATGTCGCGCAGCGCGCCGACCTGATCGTAGAACTGTGCGCGACGCTCGACGCCGACGTCCTCGGCGACGGTGATCTGTACGTGTTGCACGCGGCCCCGGCGCCACAACGGCTCGAACAGCGTATTGCCGAAGCGCAGCGCCAGCAGGTTCTGCACGGTCTCCTTGCCGAGATAGTGGTCGATGCGAAAGATGTTCGACTCGGGGAAGAACTTGCCGATGCGGTCGTTGATCTCCGCGGAAGAAGCGCAGTCGTAGCCGAGCGGCTTTTCGAGCACGACGCGCGAGGTCGGCGTGATCAGCGAGTGCCGGGCGAGCCCGTCGGTGATCGGCGCGAACAGGTCAGGGCCGGTCGAAAGGAAGAACACGCGCACGCGGTCCTGTTGCCCCTTCAAGAGCCCGGCGAGCCGTTGAAAGCCGTCGTCCGACTGGGCGTCGACCGGCACGTACTGCAGCTGCTCGGCGAACTGCTGCCATTTCTTCGTATCGAAGGCGCTGCCGACGTGCGTTTCGCAGCTCGTGCGTACGTGCTCCAGGTATTCCTCGCGAGAAAGCTGGCTGCGAGCGGCGCCGATGATGCGGGCCGCGCCCACGATCTGGCCGGCGCAGCTGCGCCGATACAGGGCAGGCAGGAGTTTGCGCATCGCCAGGTCGCCGGTGCCGCCGAACAGGACGAGATCGAACGTAGGAAGTGACTGCATGCAAAACCTTCAATGGAGGGCCAAACGGCGAGTAACTTAACCAAGGAACTGTATGTCAGCAAAGTCCCGCCTGCGGCTACTTCGTAACCGCCTACGCCGGGATGACCGGGTTCGTGAACTCACCCGGTCACGTTTCAGCACGCGGATCCTAGTTCCGTTTTGACCGAGACATGCAACGTTTGACCTCAACTCACTAGAATCCCCGGTCGCTCCATCGACTCGAGGACCAGCGTTGAACACTGCCGCCCCCCTGCACGAGCGCGTGCGCTCAGTCACCGAACGCATCCGCACACGCAGCGCCGGGTCTCGCGGCGAATACCTCCAGCGCATCGAGCATTCCCGCCGCTCGCAGACGAGCCGCGCCGCGTTGTCGTGCACGAATCTGGCGCACGGCTTCGCCGCGATGGACAGCTCGGAGAAGGAACGGCTGCGCAGCGCACGCTGGGCAAACATCGCGATCGTCTCGTCGTACAACGACATGCTCTCGGCGCATCGCCCCTTCGAGCGCTTTCCGGAGCTGATCAAGCTCGCCGCGCGCGAAGCCGGAGCAGTCGCGCAATTCGCCGGCGGCGTACCCGCCATGTGCGACGGAGTCACGCAGGGCCAGCCCGGCATGGAGCTGTCGCTGTTCAGTCGCGACGTCATCGCGATGAGCACTGCTGTCGCACTCACTCACAACATGTTCGACAGCGCGCTGTACCTGGGCATCTGCGACAAGATCGTGCCCGGCCTGTTGATGGGTGCGCTCGCCTTCGGCCAGCTTCCGGGCATCTTCGTCCCCGGCGGCCCGATGCTTTCAGGTATTCCGAACAAGGAGAAGGCGCGCGTGCGCCAGCTTTTCGCCGAAGGCAAGGTCGGGCGCGACGCGTTGCTCGAGTCGGAAGCGCAGAGCTACCACTCGGCGGGCACCTGCACGTTCTACGGCACGGCGAACAGCAATCAGGTCCTCATGGAAGTGATGGGACTGCATCTGCCGGGCGCGGCATTCGTGCCGCCTAATACTTCTCTGCGCGATGCATTGACGAGCGCCGCAGCCAAGCGCGCCGCTGCAATCACTGCGCTCGGCAACGACTATCTGCCGATCGGCAGTGTGGTCGACGAGCGCACCCTCGTGAACGCCATCGTCGCGCTGCTCGCCACGGGCGGCTCTACCAATCACACGTTGCATCTCGTCGCGATCGCACGGGCCGCCGGCATCCTTGTCGACTGGGACGACTTCTCCGAGCTCGCGGAAATCGTGCCGCTGCTGGCGCGCATTTACCCGAACGGTGGCGCCGACGTGAATCACTTCCACGCGGCCGGCGGCAGCGGCTTTCTCATTCGCGAGCTGCTCGGCTCCGGACTGCTGCACGGAGATGCCATGACAGTCATGGGCCAAGGTCTCGGCGCGTACGCGCGCGAGCCCTGGCTGTCGGACGGTGCGCTCGCGTGGCGCCCGGCGCCCGAAGCGAGCGGCGATCGCGACGTGCTGCGGCCGATGCACGATCCGTTCGGCGCGGACGGCGGGCTCAAGGTCCTGCGCGGCAATCTCGGTCGCGCCGTGATCAAGACTTCCGCAGTCCAACCGCAACACCGCGTCGTCGAAGCGCCCGCTGCAGTGTTCGACGACCAGGACTCGGTCATCGCAGCATTCAAGTCCGGAGCGCTCTCGCGAGATTGCGTAGTCGTCGTGCGCTATCAGGGACCCCGCGCCAACGGCATGCCGGAGCTGCACCAGCTCACGCCGACGCTCAGCTCGCTGCAGAGCAAGGGTCACAAAGTGGCACTGATCACGGACGGACGCATGTCCGGCGCGTCGGGCGCAGTCCCGGCCGCGATTCATCTCACACCCGAATGTCTCGCCGGCGGATTGCTCGGCAAAGTGCAGGACGGCGATATCGTGCGGCTCGACAGCTATGCGGGCACGCTCGAAGTGAAGGTTGCGGAGGCAACGCTGCGCGCCCGACCCGCGCCGCAGCCGAGCCTCGCAGGCAACGAGCACGGCTTCGGCCGCGAGCTGTTCGCGACGTTCCGGCAAGCCGCCAGCGACGCCGAAACCGGTGCAGTGTCGCTGTTCGGTGTCGGATAATGACCGCCATGAACATCCGCTCGCTGCTGGCGCTCGCGCCTGTGATCCCGGTCCTCACGATCGAGAAAGTCGAAGATGCCGTGCCGCTCGGCCGCGCGCTGTGCGCCGGCGGACTGCGCGCGCTCGAAGTCACGCTGCGGACATCGGCCTGCCTGCCGGCGATCGAAGCGATGCGCAAGGCACTGCCCGAGGCGATCGTCGGCGTGGGCACGTTGACGCGGCCGCGCGATTTCGTCGACGCGAGCAACGCCGGCGCGCAGTTCGGCGTGAGTCCGGGCTTGACCGCGGAGCTGTCAGCCGCCGCCGCTGAAGGTCACTTTCCGCTGCTGCCGGGCGTGATGACGCCGACCGAATTGCTCGCGGGACTCGGCTGGGGCTACGACACGTTCAAGTTGTTCCCCGCGCAACAGGCCGGCGGCGTGAACATGCTGAAGGCTTTCGCAGGTCCGTTCCCGAATGTGATGTTCTGCCCGACCGGCGGCATCACGCGCGCGACGGCGCCCGATTATCTGGCGCTGAAGAACGTTGCGTGCGTCGGAGGGTCGTGGGTCGCACCGCCCGAGCGCGTGAAAGCGGGGGAATGGCAGGTGATCGAGGAGTTGGCGAAAGACGCAGCTTCGCTGCGCAGAGTGTCAGGCTGAAGCCTGACCCACAGGCAAGTCCAGCCTGGATCTGTGTGGGTCGGATCTATGTGGGTCAGGCTTTAGCCTGACATCCGCTTCTTATCCTCGCCCAGCAACTCCAACTGCGGCGATGCTTCCGTCGCCGCCGGAACTGTCGGTTCATCCCCCAACAATCCCAGCTGCAGCGGCTGCTCGACCGGCGTCTCCAGCAACGAAAGCGCCGCGAGCGGTTGTGTCACCGATGCGGGCTCGCCTGCTGCTGGCGATGGCGCTACTGCTGCCGGCGTAGCTGTTGGTGCCGGCGCTGCCGGCGGTGCCAACTCTGCTGGCGCGAGCTGCAATTCCGGCACTGGCGCCGGTGTCGTCTTGACTACGGGAGCCGGAGCCGGCTCCACCTTCAGGACCGGTGCCGGTACCGGCGCTGCTGCGGGGACTGGCGCCGCCGCCGGAGCAGGCGTCACCTGAGCAGCACCGGCCTTCGGCGCCGCGAGCGCCTCCATCGACAGCAACTCTTCCGATTCATCCGCTACGCCGCGCGCGCGTTCGTTGAACGCCCGGTCGTTGTTCTGCGGTTTTGCCAGCTCGGCCTCGAATACCTGCAGCACGTCGCCGTTCGTTTGCGAGCTCGCAATCTTTTCGGCCTGTTCCTGTTCGCGCTTGCTGCGCGCCTGCTCCTGCTCGAGACGCCACTTCGGCAGACTCTCGGCCGAGTGCTCGGTCACCTTGGTTTCGAGCGAATCAGGATCCTCCAGCTCCGCCATCGTGACCATCGACTTGCGCTTCTCGGTGGCGCCGACCTTTGCGGGGACCGGCACGGTGGCGTCGATCTCCGGCGTCGGCATCTCCTGCGTCACCAGCGTCTGACGGCCGATCAGGTCATAGTAGAGCTGCAGGTACCGCTGCAGCGAGCGCACGTAAACGTAATTCTGCAAAGCGTGCTTGCGAGCGCCTTGCGCCATCGCAGCCCGCTTCTCCGGCGTGAGCTGCAGCACGCGCTGAATGCCCTTCACGAAAGCGGGCGGGCTGCCGGCCTCGATCGCCACCCCGTGGTGTCCGATCACTTCGCCCTGCGCGCCCATACCGGTCGCGACACACGGCACGCCGCACAGCATCGCGGCGACGAGCGTCATGCGTGAACCGTCGTTCAGAGCGCTCGAGCACACGACGTCGCAGGCATTGAACAGCGACGCGAGGTCGGACCATTCGCCCAGCAGCTGCGTACGAGTTCCCATCGTGCCGCCGCCGACGAGTGCCATCAGCGGCGCATTGCCTTTCTGCACACCATGGCCTGCGAGCACGACCGCGATCTGCGGATTCGACTTGATCAGCTCGCCGACGCCTTTGAGGAACGTCGGGTGGTCGTACTCCGGCTGGAACGGCGCGACCATGCCGATAACGAATGCCTCCGGGGCGAGGTGCAGCTGCTCGCGCATCTTGCGGCGGGCAGCAGGATCGGGCTTGAAGCGCGTGGCATCGATGCCGGGCGGAATCGTCAGGCTGTCGGCTTCCGGGAAGCCGGTGCGGCGATGCTGCGCCCCGCCTGCATCCGACGCGTACACGATGCGGTCGGCGGTCGTCGCAGCCTTGGCGGCGTGTTTGATCTTCTGGCGGTCGATCAGTCCCGCGCCTTTCGGCAGCGGCGCAGTATTGCCGACCGTCCACACGACCTTGATCTTGCGATCGACCTTCTTGCGTACGCTGTTCGCGAAGATCTGGGCGGTGTAGCCCCACGCGTGAATGACATCGGGGCGAAAAGCCTTGGCCGCCTTGACCAGCTCGCCGAAACCGCCGAAAGAAAATTTCGCGCGTGACAGCGCAACGTCGTGCACGGGCACGCCGCTCTGACGCAGCACTGCAGCGGGGACGGCACCGGCGGCGAGGCAAACCACCTGCGTCTTGACGCGCTCCTTGGGCATGCGCGTGAGCAGCGGCAGGAGCAAAGACTGTTGCAGCCCGGCCGCCACAGCCGCCGAGCTCACCACGTGCAGAATGCGTATTTGTCGAAGATTTGCTTCGGACACGATCAATGTGCGGGTGCAGGTTTAACTGGTCGCAAATGCTAGCAGTACTGCAATTGAGCACGTCCCTGCACCAGCAGGAATTGTTAAACGGGGCACAATTTCGTGGGTGACAGAAATTGACAGATCGAGACGCGGGTCACATCGCGGGGGTGCTTTCGCTTACTGCCCAGAGGTAGGTTGCTGCATACGCACGATACGGCCGCCACGCGTCCGCCAGCTTCAGCAGCTTCACCGGCGAGTCCACCTGTGCCGCGCGGATCAGCCCGAGATCCGTCTCCGGGAACGCGTCCGGATCGCGTCCGAGGCGAATCGCCAGATACGCGCGGGTCCACGGACCGAATCCGGGCAGCGCTTTGAGTGCCGTCTCGACCTCGGCCCACGGCTGCGCGAAGTCTACGCGGCCCTCCGCGGCCGCGCGCGCGAACGTGCGGATCGTTTCCACGCGCTTGCCGGGCATGCCAATGCTCGCGAAGTTCGCATCCGCGACGCACTCCGGCGTGACCGAGCCGCAGCGCTCGACCAGACGACGCATCAGCGTACCCGCCGCCGCCACGGTCACCTGCTGACCGAGGATCGTGCGCACGCACAGCTCGAACGGGGACCACGCACCGAGCGGCCGCATGCCGGGGACGTTCGCGATGCGCCGCTTCAACACCGGCGAGCGGCGCAAATGCTTGTGAATTTGCTCGGCGTCGTAGCTCACATCGAGCAGACGGCCGACGTTGTGCAGCACCTCGGCCGCCTTGACCCGCCCGTCTGCCGCGACTCGCAGCTGCGAGGCTGCCGGGTCGTAGCCCACCGTGATCGTGCGTGCGCCGACGCGCCGCACGTAGCAGTCGTTCTCGATGCGCTCGAATTCGGGGATGAGCCGGTGGGCGAAATAGTCGAGCATGTGGCGCCAGGGGAATGGCGCGCGCACCGCCACGTGGCCGAGCAGCATGACGGCGGACCTCTAACGAGCCGCTGCTGCCGGCTCGGCGGAGTGGCTCGTCACACCGCCGATCAGCACCATGCGCATTGCTTCCTGCACCGACAGGTCCGTCTCGGTGAGCTCCGACGCGGGCAGATAAAGCGTATAGCCGCCGATCTGGTAGCTCATCGGGAAGTACACCGCGACGATCCCGGCCGCGTTGGCGCCGAACAGGCGCGGACTGACGTTCTCTTCCGTCACGAAGCCGATCAGCTGCGCGCCGCCGAAGCGCCAGAGGACGACGCGCTTGAGATCGCGCGCCTTGCCGCCCGCGGGCAGGAATTGCGTGATGTCCTTGAAGGCGCCGAAGATGGTCTTGACGATCGGAATGCGCGCGAGGAACGCCTCGCCGATGCGCAGCAGGTAGCGCACGACGTACGCATTCACCATTACGCCGACGAGCAGCACCAGCAGGAAGCCGACCACCAGCCCGAGCCCCGGCCAGTAACGGTCCTCGGGCAGCAGCGCGCGCAGCGGCCCGCTGAGAATCCGCTCGGCCGTGCTGCCCAGCCACCAGACCAGATAGACCGTGAGGGTCACCGGCAATACGGCGACCAGGCCCTTGAGGAAGGTATTCCACAACCGACGCATTGCGGCTCCGCTGCGCGCCAACGAACAGGTGGCGCAGTATAAACTTCAGAATGCTCAACTTCGTCACCACGCTGGCTGCGCTCCTCGCGCTCGGCACGCATGGTCTGGTTCAGGGCGCCCAGTTGCCGCCCGCGGTCTCGCGCGCAATGGCGCAGGCCGGCGTCCCGGCGTCGCACGTCAGCATCTACGTGCGCGACGCCGGCACCAACGAGGTCGTCGTCGATCTCGCCAGCGATACGCCGCGCAGTCCCGCCTCGACGCTCAAGGTGCTGACCACATTCGCTGCGCTCGACTCGCTTGGGCCCGCGTACACGTGGAAGACGCGCGCCTACGCGGCCGGCCGCATCGATCACGGCGTGCTCTACGGCGATCTGTACCTGGCCGGCGGCGGCGATCCGTACATGACGGACGAGCGCTGGTGGAGCTTCGTCCAGGGTCTGCGCGAGCGCGGCCTGGCGAAGATCACCGGCGATGTCGTCATCGACAACAACTACTTCGCACCGATCACGGACAGCCGCGCCGACTTCGACGCGCAGCCGTTCCGCAGCTACAACGTGCTGCCCGACGCGCTCATGGTGAATTTTCAGAGCTCGCGCTTCACGGTGAATCCGTTCGGCCAGCGCTCGCGGCCACAGATCGTCGTCAGCCCGCTGCCGGCGAACCTGGTGCTGAAGAACGAAGTGCGGCTCGGGACCGGCCGCTGCAATCCCGCCGACGGCGGTATCGCCTTCGACATGCCCGATCGCACCGATCCGAACACGCTGGTCGTACGCGGCACTTTTCCGGTGTCGTGCGGCGTCTACTCGGTATCGCGCGCGATCATGACTGCGCCCGACTACGCATACGGCACGTTTCGCACGATGTGGACGCAATCGGGCGGAGTGATCGACGGCGCCGCGCGTTTGGCTCCGGTGCCGCAGGATGCGAAGCTGGTCTTCGAATACGACTCGCTGCCGCTCGCGGAGATCATTCGTCTCGTCAACAAATTCTCGAACAACGTCATGGCGCGGACCTTATTGCTGACGTTGGGCGCGGAAGCGTTCGGTCCGCCTGCAACGGCCGAGCGCGGACGCAACGCGATGCGGGTGTGGCTCACCAAGCGCGGCATCGACGCCAATGGCTTCGTGCTCGAGAACGGCTCCGGCTTGTCGCGCACCGAGCGCGTCACTGCGCGCGGGCTCGGTGAGATGCTCGATGTCGCGTGGCACAGCCCGTTCATGCCGGAGTTCGCCGCGTCGTTGCCGCTCTCCGCAACGGACGGCACGTTGCGCAACCGTTTCAACTCGCCGGGCATGCACGGACGCATCCGTCTCAAGACCGGCCGCATCGATGACGTCAGCGCGCTCGCTGGTTTCGTCAACGCTGCATCGGGCCGCACCTATGTGCTCGTGATCATGATCAATCATCCGGGCGCGCACGCCGGCAGCGGCGAAGCGATTCAGGCCGAGCTGATTCGCTGGGTATTCGGCCAATAAATCGCTGACGGCGAATTCTGACCGACGTTTCCTGCAGCGTGTTTACAACAACGGACGCGGAACTGCTTGCTGCGCCTCGCCGTTTTGCTGGCACGAGCTTGCCACCGCAGGCACGCAGGAGATCGAGCACATGAATCGAGCATTTGTTTTCGCAATGGTCGTCGCAGGAGCATCCGCCGGCTCCCTCGCCTGCAGCAGCGCCTTCGCGCAAGGGCCAGACGAGAACGACGAAGGCTTCTACCTCGGCGGCGGCGTCGGCCAGTTCAATCTGAAACTCGACGATGTCAATCAGACGGACGAGGCGATCCAGCGGCTGGACGACAGCGACACCTCGTGGAAGGCGTTCGCCGGCTGGCGCATGAACCCGTACTTCTCGCTGGAACTTGCCTACGTCGACTTCGGCAGCCCGAGCCAGCGGACGACGACAGCGAGCGGTTCGGGCGGCGATTTCAGCGCCTCCATCAGCGGCTTCGAGCCGTCGATCCTCGGCACGATCCCGCTGGGCCCAGTCGAGCTGTTCGGCAAGGTCGGCTACTTGTTCTACGACGTCGACGCGTCGGTGGATCTCGACAACGGCCCCGGCTTCGACTCCAGCTCGAGCGAGTCGGACTTCACGTACGGCGGCGGCGTCGGCATGACGTTCTTCCAGCGCCTCAACGCGCGACTGGAATACCAGCGCATCGACTCCGACGTGATCAAGGATTCCGACGCGTTCTGGTTCTCGGGCGCGTGGCGCTTCTAGGCCGCAATCCTAAATCGCAATCCTGACGGGCAAGCGCCGGGCACCCCAAGTGCCCGGCGCGCCGTCGAAGACGCCGGGAATCTGCGCAGCGCATTGCAGGCAGCGGCCCTGCTGGTCCAGCCGCCACTCTCCCAACACATACCAATCGCGCTCGATCACACGAGTGCCGCAACCAGCACAGTACGTGCTCGAACCGGCCGGGTCGTGCACGTTGCCGGTGTAAACGTAGTGCAGACCGTTCTTCACCGCGATCTCGCGCGCGCGTGTGAGCGTCGCCGCGGGAGTGCGCTGCTTGTCCATCATCTTCCAGTCGGGATGGAAGGCGGTGAAGTGCAGCGGGATATCGAGGCCGAGCTTGTCGGCGATCCAGCGCGTCATCTGGTCGAGCTCGGCGTTCGAGTCGTTCTCATCGGGGATGAGGAGCGTGGTGATTTCGAACCAGACTTTGGTCTCGTGCTTGAGGTACTCCAGGGTCTCCAGCACGGCGCCGAGCTGAGCGCCGACGATCTTCCAGTAGAACCGCTCGGTGAACGCCTTGAGGTCCACGTTCGCCGCGTCCAGGTGGCGATAAAATTCACTGCGCGGTCGCGCAGACATGTAGCCAGCCGTAACTGCGACGCTGCGAACGCCGCGCTCGCGACACGCATCGGCGACATCGATCGCGTATTCCATGAATACGACAGGATCGTTGTAAGTGTAGGCAACGCTCGCACATCCCAGGCGTTGCGCTGACAACGCGAGCTGTTCCGGGCTGGCGCGGTCCGCGAGCGTGTCCATCTCGCGCGACTTGCTCATGTCCCAATTCTGGCAAAATCGGCAGGCACAATTGCAACCGGCTGTGCCGAACGACAGCACCGACGTGCCCGGCAGGAAATGATTCAACGGCTTCTTCTCGATCGGATCGACGCAGAACCCGCTGGAACGGCCGTAGGTGTAAAGCTTGACCTCGCCGTCCTCCACGCCGCGCACGAAGCACAAGCCGCGTTGCCCCTCGTGCATCTTGCAGGCACGCGGACAGACGTCGCACTGCACGCGACCGTCGTCGAGCTTGTGCCAGTACTTCGTCGGGTGATACATACGAGGCATCATGCTCCGCAATCGAGGAAACACAAGCGCCCGTTTACCGGCAGTTGCCGGACTTTTCTATCCTGAGGACGAGCGCGAGTTGCGCGATGTCGTGTCGGGATACCTTCGACAGCACAGCTCCAACATCTCGGCCGCAGCGCCGAAGGCGCTTATCGTTCCGCATGCCGGCTACATCTATTCAGGCGCGATCGCGGCAGCTGCCTACGCGACCGTTGCGTCGCTGCGGCAGGTCATTCGTCGCGTCGTGCTCATCGGCCCGAGCCATCGGGTCTATCTACGCGGCATGGCCGTGCCGGCCGCCAGCTCGTTCGCGACGCCGCTCGGCAACGTCGAGATCGATCCGACGCTGAAGGCCGCGCTCCTGCAGAGCGGCGCCGTCATCGAGTCCGACACTCCGCACGCGCAGGAGCACTGCCTCGAAGTTCAGTTGCCGTTCCTGCAACTGCTGTTCGACGATTTCACGCTGCTGCCGCTAGTGCTCGGCTCGGTCGCGCCGGAGCAGGTCGCTGCTGCGCTCGCGCAGGTTTGGGGCGATGCCGCCACGCTGGTGCTGGTGAGCTCCGATCTGAGTCACTATCACACTTACACGCAAGCGCAGCAGATCGACGCCGCGACGGCCGCGACGATCCTGAGGCGAGAGACGACGCTCGCCGGCGAGCAGGCGTGCGGCGCCGTCGGCATCAACGGCCTGACCTGGCTCGCGAATCAGCGCCAACTGCCGATCTCGGAGATCGCCCGCTGCAATTCCGGCGACACGGCAGGCGACCAGTCGAGAGTCGTCGGCTACGGAGCATTCGCTGTTCATGAGCCTGGACACGCCTGAGCGCCGCGAGTTGCTCGCGCTCGCGCGGGCTTCGATCGACTCGGCGCTGTCGCGCCCCCGAGCCAGCGGTGAGTTGATCCCGTTCACTGCTGCGCTCCTGCCT
>DATENH010000134.1:0-4888 GCA_035275145.1 Steroidobacteraceae bacterium
TGACTCATCTGTGCGGGATTGTAATCACAGCGCCAGAAGCGGGCGCCAGTTCCGCAGGAACGTCAATACCTCACCGACTCCCATCACCAGCGTCAGCACGACCAGGGCGGCTGCCATTGCGTGCTGAGCCGCCGGGCGCGACGTCTTCGCGCGCAGATACAGCTCGTAGATGGCGAGCGGCAGGAGATAGGCAGCGAACGACCAATAGCTGAAGAAGGGAAATCCGTCGAACGTGTCGCCGGTCAGGCCATACCACGCGCGGACGCCAACGCGCATGAACCACGTGCCGTTGACGACCAGGAACAGGCGCGTCGCCCAGACTCGATGTGCGGCGATGTTGCGGTTGCGAGCGGCAAGCCACGCGCAAGCGATGAACGCGAGGATGAGCACCGCATTGAGCGTGACCCCGAACGCCGAAGCCAACCCCGTCGGCGCGCGCAACCCCGTCCCGCGCACCCACTCCAGATACAGTCCGCCCAGAGCGCCGGTGAGTGCCGCGACCATGAACACGCGCCCGTTCCAGCGATGAAAGACCATGGCGCGCTCTCGTGTCCAAGGCACGAGCTGCAGCGTGCCCGCGAATGTCACTGCCGCCGCCGCCATGACGTGCGCCGCGAACAGCGTGTTGCCGATGCCGTCGCCCGCAAGATACCCGTCGGTCATGTTCTTGTTCCGATCCCACGCCGCCCAGTCGCCCGACGCGGTGGCGGGACCGTAGAAGACCGAGATGTAGTAGACGAACAGCCATTGGCCGGCGACCGCGGTGATGAACCACAGCGCCGCGGCACGCTGCAAAGCCGGCTTGATGACTGCGCTCATGGCCGCCTCCCGAAAGTGGGTTTTCGAGCCGGAGGTTAGGCACCGGGGTGCAGGGCCGCCGTGAGCAATCGTGACGAACTGTAGGCGGCTTAGCTGAACGGCAACGCAACACATAGAATTACCTGCGAGCTGTGAAGCCGTTCACGTCCCGGACATCGGTCCACGTTTAAGTTCTGCCCAACTTGACTCGCCACGCAGGCACGTATGCGCATCCGTCATTCGAGGTCGTTGCTCGGTCTGGGAATTCTCGCCGCCGCCGCGGCGCTCAGCGGCTGCAATTCGATGAGCGCACAGGAATGCCAGTCGACCGATTGGCGCACCGTCGGCTACGAAGACGGCGTCAACGGCTATACCGGCGATCGCATCGGCCACTACCGCAAGGCCTGCAGCGAGCACGGCATCACGCCGAACCTGGAGCAGTACCAGGCCGGTCGCGAACAGGGCCTGCGTGAATTCTGCAAGCCGGCGAACGGCTTCCGCGTCGGCTCGCATGGCGGCGGCTACAGCGGCGTCTGCCCCGCCGATCTCGACGAGTCGTTCGCCGATGCCTACCACACCGGACGCCAGCTCTATGTACTGCGCTCGCGCGTCGGCTCGACTCAGGACGAGATCTACGCCATGCGCTCCGAGATGGAACAGATCGAGCGAAATCTCGTGACCATCGGCGCGCAGCTGGTGGACCCGACGACCACGAACGAGCAGCGCGCCCAGCTCGTGATCGACACCAAGCACATGGCCGAGCGCAAAGGCGAGATCAAGGCACGCATCCCGCAGCTCGAGGGCGAGCTCGCGTTACAGCAGCGCGAGCTCGATGATTATCGAGCGACGCTGACGTACATCGAATAACGAGCGAGCTCCAATCCGACGGTGCTACGCTGGACTGGTGAAGAAATTCGCCAGGATCCTGCTCGGCCTCATCGCCTTCCTGGTACTCGCCGGCTACGGCATCTTCCAGCTCCCCGCCTTCGGCGGCCGCTTCGACGGCCAGCGCCTCGAGCGCATGCGCCGCTCGCCCGAGTTCATCGATGGGCGCTTCCAGAACACGCCGCCGCAGAAGACCGATGGCGCGTTCTGGGAAACGATCAAGCTGTATCGACAAGGTCAGGTTCGCGAGCCGCAGTTCGAGATTCCGGTGATCCCGCTCGCACGGGAGGCGCTGCGCGCGCCGCCAGCGCCCGGACTGCGCGCGATCTGGTTCGGTCACTCCAGCGTGCTGGTGGAGATCGAAGGCGTGCGGCTGATGACGGATCCCGTGCTGTCCAAGGTCGTCTCGCCCGTGCCGATCGGACCGAAGCGCATGCATCCGCCGCCGATCCCGCTCGCCGATCTCTCGGGCATCGACGCGGTGCTGATCTCGCACGATCACTACGATCACCTGGATATGAAGACGATCCAGCACCTGGCGTCGCAAGGCACGCAGTTCTACGTGGGTCTGGGAGTCGGAGCACATCTCGAACGATGGAAGGTGGCGCCTGCGCAGATTCACGAGATGGATTGGCGGGAGTCGCTGCAGCTCAAGAATGTGCAGATCAACTGCACCCCGGCGCGCCACTACTCCGGGCGCAAGCGCCAGGACAACTCGACGCTGTGGAGCTCATGGCTCGTGAAAGGCGCACAGCGTTCGTTCTATTTCAGCGGCGACACCGGCTACGCCGATCACTTTCGCACCATCCACGCGCGCTACGGCGACACCGATCTCAATCTGATCAAGATCGGCGCCTACGGCACGCCGCCGAGCTGGCTCGACATTCACATGGATCCCGAGTCCTCGATCCGCGCGAATCAGGATCTGGGTGGCGGCGTCCTGCTGCCCGTGCACTGGGCAACGTTCAACCTCTCGTATCACGCGTGGGACGAGCCGATTTTGCGCGCGGTGCGCGCCGCGGCCGAGCAGCACGTCAAACTGGTTACGCCGCGGGTCGGTGAAGTCGTCGAGATCGGACAGCCGTTCGAAAATATCGAGTGGTACAAGGCTGCACGCTGAGACGGCGGCCTTCGCGCAATTCGCATGTTTCACTGAGTTCCGCGAGTTGAGAACTCTCCTGCACAGGAACACCCTTGCAGGAGATGCAGATCGACTTCAAACACCTGCAGCCATCGAATCAGTACGGCGCGTATGCCGTCATACGCAACGTGCTGCCTTTGTTCGCGCTGTTGGCCGTCGCTCCGCTGCTGGCAGCTCGCACACTTGCAGCCGCGTGGTTGCTCGCACCGCTGATCGGCCTGTTTCTCTACAAAGTCACGATCGTGATGCACGACTGCGTGCATCGCACGTTGTTCCGCAGCTCACGCGTCAACGGCTGGAGCGCTGCGCTGCTGGGAGCCGTGACCGGAATCGATGTGGGTCGCTTCAGAACGCTGCACATGAAGCATCACCGCACGTACGGTCGCAGCGAGGACCCGCAGGGATTTCACTACCTGGGCGTCGAGCGAGCGAGTCGCGCGCAGTTCGCCTGGCATCTGCTCAAACCGCTATTCGGCGCGAACGCGCGTTACGTGGTGCGCGAAACGTTGCTCCATCCAGGAAACTTGTGGCGAGCCACGCGCCGAGGCGACGCAATTCTCTTCGCAACCGTGCAGCTTCTGATGTTCTCCATCGTCACGGGTGGCGGACGATACTTGTCTCTCGCTCTGTTGCCGTTCGCCTCAGCGGCAACGTTCGGGTTGTTTCTGAGTCAGCTTCGGGGCTTGGCAGAGCACGGTGCGCGGCATGCAGCCGATCAGGCCGGGCTGGTTCGTTCTCACTCAACGCGCATGCTCGAACGCGTGCTGCTCTACGACCTGAACTTCAACTATCACTCGGCGCATCATCGTTGGCCGCAATGTCCGAGCTGTCATCTGCCGCTCGTGCACGAGCGCTATCTTGCTGAGGAGGTGCCGCTCGAGTCCGGCATGCTGGCGACGGTGCTTGCGATCAAATACTCCCGAGCGTCGGTTCGATCCGCCCCGATCGTTCCTGGCTGCACGCCGCCAGCAGCACCTCGCCGGGACGCGTCAACCGATAGCCGTCTTCGCCGTCGCCCGCGCCGAACGAGCGTTCGACCAGGCTCAGCTTCTTGAGTCCGCCCAAGGTGCGCTCGACGTCGGCGAGGCGCATGTCGAGAGCACTCGCCACGTCGCTCGGCGTCAACAGATGACCGGCCGGCAGCCCGGCATGAGTGCGCAGCACTTCGAGCTGTAGCGCGGTCAGCGCAGGCAGCTCCGCAACTTCGGTTCGCGCCAATCGTGCCTGCCGCTCCAGTGCGTAGGATCGAACGGCAATGCCCATCCGCCTCCCAACGACTCGCACTGCGCGTCGCGACTCTTCATACAGTCGCACGACGACTGCAGTCAGCGTCCGGTCGAGCTGACGAATGAATCTGTAAGTCGCGACGATCAGCACGATCGCGCCGACCCACACCACAGCGGAGATGAGTCCTGACTGCACACTGCCGGGACTGAGGGACAAGAGCTGATCGCCCGGCAGGAAGAAGGCGTGATACA
The DNA here is from genome assembly GCA_035275145.1 of Steroidobacteraceae bacterium. Taxonomy (GTDB): domain Bacteria; phylum Pseudomonadota; class Gammaproteobacteria; order Steroidobacterales; family Steroidobacteraceae; genus Steroidobacter. Next base: position 4,303 of record DATENH010000134.1, read on the forward strand.
GCCGAAGCGCGAAATCCATCAGCGTGTTTTGCAGCTCGGCACTCATGACTGGCGACCCCGCTGTCGAGATGGGCCGGGATCGCCCCGGCCCTTCGCTCGCTCGAATCGAGACTGTTCTCAGGTCTTCTTCGGCTCGTCCTGCGTGAGCACCAGGTGCCCGTCCTGCACCGGGATGCGCTCGCCCGGGTTGTGATCCATCTTCACCGAGTCCTCGACATCGCCGAGGCGATAGCGCACGTCGTAACCGACCTGCTTCTCGTGCGTGTCGTAAACCGTCTGGCAGCGCTGCTCCGTCGTCTCATAGGTATTGCCCTTCTGCATCCGATCCTGGATGCGATTGCCGGCGTAGCCGCCTGCGGCGGCGCCAGCCACGGTGGCAATCTTCTTTCCGTCGCCGCCGCCGACTTGATTGCCCAGCACGCCGCCGACGACTGCGCCGATGACCGTGCCCGCGACCTTGTGCTGATCCTTCGCTTCGCGCGTGTGAGTCACTGATACGTCCTCGCACACTTTGCGGGCTGTCTTCTCCGTCTTCATGATGGGCTGGACGGCGAGTACTTGCGCGTACTCCGGTCCGCTCATCATT
>DATENH010000135.1:0-6194 GCA_035275145.1 Steroidobacteraceae bacterium
GCTCGGATCCCTGGAAGTTCAGGAAGCCGGCGCGCAGCCAGCGACGACTGCCGTTGACCTCGTGACCGATGCCCGGGATCAACACCATCAGCAGGAACAGGAACGCGAGCAACAGCAGCGGCAGGCTGATGCGCTCCCACACGCTGGTCGGAATCATCATTGCGATCACGGCGGCGACCAGCCCGAGGACGACGCCGACCATCTGGCGCTCCAGGTAGTGCAGCGGCTCGTGCACCTGCTTGTCGGCAATCGAGATCGAGGCCGACGTCATCATGACGAGACCGAGCAGCAGCAACGCGCCGACCGTCAGCAGCAGCACGGTGTCGAATGCGAAGCGCCGCGGACGTGCGCTCGAGCGTGCGAAGGCGAGTGCCGCGGTGCTCATGCTTCCAGCCTCCTCACCGAGGCGGCGAACATGTAGCCGCGATGCGCGTAGTCGCGAAACATGTCGAGACTCGCGCAGGCGGGCGACAGCAACACCGTTTCGCCGGAATGAGCGGCACGCGCAGCGCGCTGTACGGCCTCGTCCATGTCCTTGGCGAACTCGATGCTCGTGACGCCCTCCAGCGCGGCGGCGAGCAGCTTCGCATCCTGACCGAGCAACACCACGTGACGAACCTTGCCGCGGAAAGCCGCAGCGAGCGGCGTGAAGTCCTGGCCCTTGCCTTGTCCGCCCGCGATCAGCACGAGTGAGCCAGGCATGCCGGCGACGGCGGCGAGCGTGGCGCCGACGTTGGTGCCCTTCGAATCGTTCACGTAGCGCACGCCGCGCACGTCAGCGATCCACTGCGAGCGATGCGGCAGTCCGGTAAATTCACGTAGCGCCTGCACGCACGGTTCCTGCGCGAGCTGCAAGGCATCGCACATCGCGAGCGCTGCCAACGCGTTCGCGACGTTGTGCAGGCCGCCGATCTTCATCTCGGACATCGCGAGGAGCTGGCGGCCGTCGTGCATCAGCGCAACGTCGTCACCCATACGCAGCGCGTAGTAATCCCCACCGATGTCCGCGCGCAGAGTGAAAGAGATCACGCGCGGCGCCTGGTGCGGCATCGCCTGCACGAGCGGATCGTCGAGATTGATCACGGCGGCGTCGCAGTGCTGAAAGATCCGCGCCTTCGCTGCCGCGTAGTCGTCGACGGACTCGTAACGGTCCATGTGATCCGGCGTCACGTTGAGCACGACTGCCGCGGCTGTCTTCAACGAGCGGGTCGTGTCCAACTGGAAGCTCGACAGCTCCAGTACATAGAGCTCCGGCGCCGACTCGTCGAGCAGATCGAGCGCCGGCCGGCCGAGATTGCCGCCTGCGAGCACGCGCTTGCCTGCAGCTTCCGCCATGAGCGCGACGAGCGTCGTGACCGTGCTCTTGCCGTTCGTGCCGGTAATCGCGGCGATCGGCGCCTTGGCTTCGCGCGCGAACAGCTCGATGTCGCCGATGATCGGCACGCCGCGGATCGCGGCACTCATCATGAACGGCTCGCGCAGCGACACGCCGGGCGATGCGATCACGCGATTGGCGTCGTCGAGCAGCGCTTCGTCGAACGCGCCGAAGCGCACTTCCGCCTCGGGCGCCAGTTTCTGTAGCGCGGCGGACTCCGGCGGAGCCGTGCGGCTGTCGGTGACCGCGAAGGTTTCATGGCGCGCGTGCAGATAGCGGGCGCACGACAGGCCGGTGCGGCCCAGGCCCACGACGATGCTGCGTACGGTCTTGTCCATGCTGGGGGCTGCCATGCTCAGCGCACCTTCAGGGTCGCGAGGCCGACCAGCACGAGGATCACGGAGATGATCCAGAACCGCACGATCACCTTCGGCTCGGCCCAGCCCTTGAGCTCGAAGTGATGATGAATCGGCGCCATGCGGAAGATGCGCTTGCCGGTCAGCTTGTACGAGGCGACCTGCAGCATCACCGACACGGTCTCCATCACGAACACGCCGCCCATGATCAGCAGCACGATCTCCTGGCGCACGATGACGGCGACGACGCCTAGTGCCGCACCGAGCGCGAGCGCGCCGATATCGCCCATGAACACTTGCGCGGGATAGGTGTTGAACCAGAGGAAACCGAGCCCGGCGCCGACCAGCGTCGCGCAGAACACCAGGATTTCACCGGTTCCTTCGATGAAAGGAATGCCGAGATAACCCGAGAAGACCGCATTGCCCGTTGCATACGCGAACACCCCCAGCGCTCCGCCGACCAGTACGGCAGGCATGATTGCGAGCCCGTCGAGCCCGTCCGTCAGGTTCACTGCATTGCTGGAACCGACCACGACGAAGTAGGCGAGCAGGACATAGGCGTAGCCGAGCGGCACCATCACCGTCTTGAAGAACGGCACGAACAGCGCGGTTTCCGCCGGCGACTTGGCGGTGACGAACAGCGCGATCGCGCAGCACAGCCCGGCGACCGACTGCCAGAAGTATTTGTAGCGGGCGATCAGGCCGCGGCTGTTGCCGATGACCAGCTTGAGGTAGTCGTCCCAGAAGCCGATCAGCCCGAACGCGAGCGTCACGCCGAGAGTGATCCACACGAAGCGGTTGGTGAGATCCGCCCACAGCAGCGTGGAGGCGCCGATCGCGACCAGGATCAGCGTGCCGCCCATCGTCGGCGTGCCCGCCTTCGGCAGGTGCGACTTCGGCCCGTCGTCGCGCACCCGCTGACCGATCTGGTTGTACGACAGCCGCCGGATCATCCACGGCCCGACCATGAACGAGATCACCAGCGCCGTCAGTGCCGCGAGAATCGCGCGCAGCGTCAGGTAGCTGAAGAGACGGAACGCGCCTTCCAGCGTTTCGAGTTTTTGTGTGAGGTACAGCAGCACTTTTCTTGTCCCCTAGTGGCCGTCTGTGCCTTGCGGCTTGTTCAGCGCCAATGCCGCGGCGACGCGTTCGAGTCGATTCGCTCGCGACCCCTTGATGAGCACAGCGACGCCGGCGGTGAGCGACTTGCTCGCCTCCGCAATCAGCGCGTCGAGACTCGCGAACCACTGTGCGCCGGGACCGAACGCCTCGACCGCAAAACGCGAGCGCTCGCCGACCGCAAACAGCCGCGCGATGCCCGCCTGCTTGGCGTAACGGCCGACCTCGGCGTGCAGCTCGTCGGCGCTGTCGCCGAGCTCGCGCATCTCGCCGAGCACCAGCCAGCGCGCGCCGCCGAAAGTGCGAAACGCATCGAGGCCTGCCTTGAGCGAGCTGGGATTGGCGTTGTACGAATCGTCGACCAGGAACGCGCCGTTCAACGCCGGCTTCAATTCGAGACGGCCCGCGACGCTCTTCATCGCCGCGAGGCCGGCGACGATCTCGTCGATCTCGACGCCGACTGCGCAGGCGGCAGCGGCCGCACCGAGCGCATTGCGCAGGTTGTGCAGACCGCCGAGGGCGAGCGTTGCGGGCTTGCTGCCGTACGGCGTGACCAGTTCGAAGTCGGTGCGGAAGCCACTGGCGTCGCTCTGCGACTTCACCTTGTGCGCCATGAAGTCGGCCGGCTGCTCGAAGCCGAACGTCAACAATCGATCGGCCGCACTCGAGTCGCGCCATTGCGCAGCAAATGTGTCGTCGGCGTTGATGACTGCGACGCCTTCGGCTGGCAACGCGCGAAACATCTCGCCTTTGCCCTGCGCGACGCCAGCAAGGCTGCCGAATCCTTCGAGGTGAGCGGCGCCCGCGTTGGTGACGATGCCGACTGTCGGCTCGGCGAGGCTCGCCAGGTGCGCAATCTCGCCGATGTGATTCGCGCCCATCTCGATCACGGCGTAGCGATGCTCGGCCGTCAGCTCCATGAGCATCAGTGGCACGCCGATGTGGTTATTGAGATTGCCGCGCGTGATCAGCGTCTTGCCCTGGCGCGACAGGATCGAGCCGATCAGCTCCTTGGTCGTCGTCTTGCCGTTGCTGCCGGTGACGCCGACCACTGGAATGTGGAACTGCCGGCGCCACTCGCGCGCGAAGGCCGACAGCGCGCCGAGCGGATCCGGCGTCACGACCTGCGGGAGTTGCGAAGCGAGCGGTCGTTCGACGAGCGCGGCGACCGCACCGTGCTCGGCCGCCGATGCGACGAAGTCGTGGCCGTCGAAGCTGGGGCCGCTGAGCGCGACGAACAGCGCGCCGGGCTTGAGCGTGCGCGAATCGGTCGAGACGCTGGTGAACGCGCAGTCGTTGCCCACGATCTGCCCGGGTGCGTAGCGAACCAGCTCGCTCAGACGCCAGGCCATCATGAGCGCTTCTCCAGCACTGCGCGCGCGACTTCGCGGTCGCTGAAGCGGCGGCGTTCGGTGCCGACGATCTGGTAGTCCTCGTGACCTTTGCCCGCGATCAGCACGACGTCGCCGGGCTTGCCGATGGCAATGCCTTGCGCGATCGCCGCTGCACGATCGCGCGTAATCAACGCACGCGCCGGCGCGGTGAATCCTTTGACGATATCCGCGACGATCGCGTCGCCGTCCTCGGTGCGCGGGTTGTCGTCGGTGACGATCACCTGGTCGGCGAGCCGCTCGGCCACCGCGGCCATGATCGGCCGCTTGCCCGGATCGCGATCGCCGCCGCAACCGAAGATGCAGATCAGCTTGCCGCTCGTGTGCTTGCGGGCGGCACCCAGCAGTTTCTCCAGCGCATCGGGTGTGTGTGCGTAGTCGACGATCGCGAGCGGCTTGCCGGTCGCGACGAGCGTCTCCATACGCCCCGGCGGCGGGCTGCAGCGCTCGAGCGCCGCAAGCGCGTCGTGGAAGGGCACGTTCCAGCCGAGCAGCGCACCCAGCGCCGCGAGCAGATTCTCGACGTTGAAGTCGCCGATGAAGCGCGAGTGCAGCGTCGCAACGCCCCAGCTGCCGTCGACGGTGATGTCGAGCCCGGTTGCGCCGGGATTCGCGCGAACCGCAAACAGGTGACGCACGCCGTTGCGCATGTCAGGGAGTGAGGCCGAGCGGGAATACGAGGTGAGCATCTCCGCACGCGCCGGCGCCTGCGAAGGTGCCAACAACGCACGGCCGAACGCGTCGTCGGCGTTGATCACCGCATGCTTCAGTTCCGGCCACACGAACAACTTGGCCTTGGCCGCGGCGTAGCTCTCGAACGTGCCGTGATAGTCGAGGTGATCGCGGGTCAGATTGGTGAACACCGCGGTGTCGAACCGTACGCCGTCGACACGATGCTGGTCGAGCGCGTGCGACGACACTTCCATCGCGAGACTGCGCACACCTGCGCTGCGCAGTTCGGCGAGCTGCCGGTGCACCGTGATGGAATCCGGAGTCGTGTGCGTCGCCGTCTGCAATGCATCGATGCGGCCAAAACCGATGGTGCCCGAGTACGCGGCAGGCGTGCCGAGCAGCTGCGTCGCAGTCGCGATGACATACGCCGTTGTCGTCTTGCCGTTCGTGCCAGTCACGCCGACCGTGCGCACGGCCTGCGACGGCGCACCGAAGAAGCGATCGGCGATCGTGCCGAGAATCGCCGTGAGATTCGGCACGGCGAGCAACAGCACGCTGTCGGGCACGCGTGGCGCGGCGACACCAGGTGTCGGCTCCCACAGGATCGCTCTTGCGCCGGCGTTCACCGCTTGAGCTGCGAAGCCGATACCGTGCGTACGCGTTCCAGGCAGCGCGATGAATGCGCCGCCGAACTGTACGGCGCGGCTGTCGAGCGTGAGATCGACGATGCCAACGTCCGCGGGCACCGTGACAGCGGATCCTGCGAGCAGGGTTCGCAGATCCTTCGCACGCTTATTGTCGGAGCGCGGTTGCATCGTGTTTCGTCCGGTTAGCGCTGCCGCTCTCATGGCACCCGACTCGCCTGCACGAGCGTCGTCGCCGGCACGCGGTCGAGTCCATCCGGCGGCACGCCCAGCAAACGCAGCGCGCCGGCCATCACGTTGGCGAAAACCGGCGCCGCGACGTCGCCGCCGTAGAAGAGCTTGCCGCCGGGCTCGTCGATCACGACGATCGCCGCGAGCCGCGGATGACTCGCGGGCACGACGCCGCCGAACGACGCCTTGTACCGGTCCGAGGAGTATCCGCCCGAGTCGGCAGTCCACGCTGTCCCGGTTTTGCCGGCAACGCGATACCCAACGAGCGCAGCGCGATAACCGGTCCCGCCTTGCTCCGTGACGACGCCTTCCATCATTCGCAGCAGCTCGTGCGCTACGCGCTCGTCGATGACGCGCTCGCCGGACACCGGACCTTCGACCCGACGCAGCGTCACCGGGCGACGGA
>DATENH010000136.1:0-36176 GCA_035275145.1 Steroidobacteraceae bacterium
GAACCGAATCCGGATTTCGTGTAGCTTCGTGCGATGGATCGATATGCAGGTAAACCGTTCTTGAGATTGCTCGAGTGTTATGTGCTCGATGCGATAGGACATCTCGACCCAGGCCAACGTCAGGTCCTGGAACGCATGCAACCCAAACTGGCGAGCACATACGAGACGAGTGGCACATGGGTAGAGATCGTCGCCCGGCAAATGGATTTTCCGGATTCCCTTCCTGCGCAAATCGCCGGGCTTTGGAAGAAAAACGTTGATGCAGCAGCGGCGCGCGGCGTTCCTATTGATCCAAACGAGTTCGCGTGCGCATTGGTTGACGACAATTTTCCGATCGGCGGATCATAGAATCGTCAGCATGCGCGCTACACCGAATGTCGCCGCAAGCCAAAGCTGTCCACGCGCCCCGATTGTCGTCGTCGGACAACTGAAGAGCGTCGGCAACCCTCTCTGTCCCTGATATTTGCCTGGCGGCAGGTAAAGTACGAGCTGCTGATGCCGACGAGTTCGTAAACAGCCGCGGTCAGCCTTATGTTCGGAGGGCGAGGTGATGACGAATCCGGGGGCCTCCGCCGCAGTCGTCGCGCTGGCAAGTCGGTTGGTCGAACACGTGGGCGCGCTCGATCCCCGCTGGACGAAAGTTTTCTGTCGATTCCGGAGGGCGTTGGTCTGACCGCCGGTGGCGCCATCGACAAGATCACTGCCGGCGACAAGTTGCTCACTGCCGCTGCGTACGGGGTGATCAACAACGCGGTCGGCCAGTACCAAGGGCGATCTGCGCGCGGATGCCGATCGGGCGATCGAGCTCGAGCGCCGCAGAGCAGACGCCGCGGGCACTCCATACCAGGGTGCCGCCGGCCATGTGCCTGATACAGTTTGGACCGGTAAGGGTGAGCCCTACACGTGGCTCGACATGAGTCCGCGTATGAACTCGGCCTTGGGTGGGCAATCGAACCGATACCCGTTGGGGTACGAGCCGACGAAGTTTGTGGTGAAGAGGCCTGGCGACTAGTCTACGAAGCTCACAGAGCAGATGGTCGACAAAGTTATGAACTGGCCCAAAGAGATCGTGACGATGGCTGGGATCAAGAGCGAGGTCGCCAAAGTCGATCGTGAGAAGCTGTGGCCCTATGCGCTGCCGCGCGTGGCAGCTGAGCCCGCGCAGATTGCAGCGGCCGAAGCGAAGTTGGGAATCGCCCTGGATCCGCAGTACCGCGAGTTCCTGTCGTATGCGGACGGTTGGCCGGCGTTCTTTCACAGAATCGACCTGTTCGGAACGGTGGAGCTGTGCGGGAATGAACGCATGCAATATGCGCGAGAGCTGCTTGGGTACCTCGAGCCGAACGTCCTTGAGACTGCGCGGGTGCAGCGAGCGGACCTGTTGCCAATCGCTGCGACGACGCGCGACCTCGATGTGTTTGTGATGACCCGATCCGCAGACCGGCAGCCTGCGCAGGTGATCTGGTTCGCGGCCTACGAAATCGAACGGTTCAATTCCTTTCAGGAATACTTCTTGGCGATGCAGGAGTACAACCGGCGCGAGGTGCGCGCGCTGCTGGCGCGAGCGGCGCAGTAGGCGAAAGCCGTTTGCAGCGGATTGCGGTGTCGTCAGACGTGATCGAAATGATGCGCTCGCCGCGCGGTGCAACTGAGTTGGACGTGGCAAGGTTCGAGCGCGTCAACAATTTGGCGTTGCCAAAGAGCTATCGCCGCTTCCTGAGCGAACAGAACGGCGGCCGTCCGAGAGACGGCGAGTTTCCGGTCCCCGGATGGGGCGTTACTGTCGTCGACACGTTCTTTGGAATAGGAACTGGCGACAGTTATGACCTGCAACGGCAGCTTGATCACTTGGCCGATTCTCGAAACATCGACCTGCTTCCGATAGCTACCGACCCTGGCGGCCTGCTGCTGTTCCTCGGGATCCGCGGTCCTCACGTCGGTAGTATTTTTTTCTGGGATCACAAGGACGCAGCAAGTCAACCGGTGCAGGTTGGCGATGATTTCGAAGCGTTCGCAGCCTTACTGAAGCCGGAAGGCGCGTTCGACAGCTACGAGTTTGGCTGCCGGCGAAGGATTCTGCATGAGGCATCGCGCGCCGCCCGTGGAATTCCATTTGAGACGCTGCAGACAACCATGAAACTGCCGGACGACTTGAGCCATAGTCTGCAGCAGATAGCCCAGCATGAACTCGCAAGAGGCAATGAGATTGAGCGGATTGACCGCCCAGCTGGAAGCGCAAGTCCATTGGCGATCGTCTTCGCAAAGCCGTTGGACTTTGATGGATTTCGTAAGGGACAACGGCTGCCCCCGAACGTCCGTACATGGAGCAATCGAGACAGGCACTATGACCTCGAGGATGGCTACGTGTGCGATACCACGCATCACGTGCTTTCGGGGCCAATGCGTGAGAATTGACGACGAGACTTCGGTGCAAAGTCGGTTCATGAGTCCGCAGGCGAATGGTTGGTGCGGAAAGGGTCCTCAACAACCGCGGCTCGCTGAGTTGCAGACGCGCTCCGGTTATCCGATGACGATATTGAAGTTGGCTTCAGGCTGGCAGCTGATGATTGCGCAAAGTTTGCCGCCATTGCCTATCCGATCCTCGAAAAAGCGAGCTGCTTCCATAGCTACCGACCCTGGCGCTCTACCGCTGTTCCTCGGGATCCGAGGTCCTCATGTCGGTCGTATTTTTTCTGGGCTCACAAGGACTCGGCAAGTCAACCGGTGCAGGTCGGGGATGATTTCGGAGCGTTCGCAGCCTTACTGAAGCCGGATGGCGCGTTCGACAGCTACGAGTTTGGCTTGCAGCCGAAGGATTCTGCATGAGGCATAGCGCGCCGATCGCGCCGCTCGTGCAATTTCGTTGAGACTCTGCAACCCGGAATCTCGTAATGATTTCTTCTTTGACCGCGCACGTCTCGCGGTCAACCTGCAGCTCGCCGTGAGACTCCGCGACCAGAAATCTCGTAATGATTCTTTCTTGCCCTCCTTCGATTCAAAGTCAGCGCAAAAACTCGTCATCGCAGTTGATTTGCGCACAAACGCCTTGGCGCGACGCTGACGCCGCACACCTGATCAAAAAATAATCACGCGCGCAGCGCTTGCTGCGACGCGAATCAAATCTCTGAGCGACAAAAGAATTTCAGCGACGCCTGCGCGCGGTTTTTACGCGCGCGCATCACGTCGTCAAATTGTCTGCGCTTGACCGTTCGCAAACGCCGTGTATGTTCGAGTCAAAATCAAATCAACGCTCGCAGCGCGCGGTTTAGCTCCAAAGCAAACAACACAAGCACTCCGCGCGGTGCGACGTCGATGAGAACAGACGGGGAACGGAGCGGGGAGATCGTCATGGGTGACTTAGGCGCGGATGCCGCAATGGCCCTCACGTCGGACATGCTCTGGACAGCAGTCCTGCTTGCAGCGCCGGTGATAGGAATCTCGACACTGGTGGGACTGGGCGTCAGCATCCTGCAGGTCGTTACGCAGATCCAGGAAAGCTCGCTGTCCTTCGTGCCGAAGCTAATCGCGGCGGTTGCAACGCTCTTGCTCCTCGGCGGTTGGATGCTGACCACGCTCAGCCGCTACGCCATTCAGGTCATCAGCAACATTCCCGACTACCTCTGAGGCTGCCCATGTCGTTGCGTATCGACATCGGGTGGCTCATCGCCGCGCTGCTGGTTTCCGCGCGCGTCGCGGGCGCGACGATGATCGCGCCGGTGCTCGGCCCGACGCAGATTCCTGCAAGCGCGCGCATAGTCCTCGTCATCGGTCTCAGCGCCTTCATGGTCGCCGCGCTGCCGAGCGTTCCAGCTTCGGTGCCCACGAACGTGTTCGCGCTTGCCGCCGCGGCGTTGAGCGAGGTCGTCTACGGCCTGGCATTCGCGTTCGGCTTCATCGTCGCGTACGCGGCAACGCAAGTGGCGGGTCGCGCACTCGACATCCAGGTCGGCTTCGGCGCGGCGGCAGTGCTCAATCCAGCGACGCGTTCGCTCTCGCCACTCCTCGGAAGCATGTTCGGGATGCTGATGATCGCGGCGTTCCTCGCGCTCGATGGCCATCTCGTGCTGATCAAAGCGCTGGCTGCGTCGCTCACTCTCGCGCCACCCGGGGCGATCCTGACGGAACTGCCGGCTGCGGCGATCCTGAACCACTCCGCGGCCACGTTCACGTTCGGCCTCGCGCTCGCCGCGCCGGTGATGTTCATGCTGCTGCTCGCTGACGTCGCGATGGCGGTCTGCGCTCGCTCGATGCCACAGCTGAACGTCTTCGTCCTCGGATTCGCGGTGAAGATCGTGCTCGGCTTGACCGGCCTGGCGCTGTCCGTGCGCTTCGCGAGTGCTGCGCTCGAGCGGCTCTTCGACGCCAGCTTCCAGTATTGGGATCAACTCGCGAGCGGACACTGAGCCATGCAAGAGCAGGAACAGAACCGCACCGAGCCAGCGACGCCGTTCAAGCTGAACGAGGCGCGCAAGCGTGGACAGGTAGCCAAGAGCCTGGACTTCAACATCCTGGTCGTCGTCTGCGGCCTGCTCGGAGCAATCGCGATCTGGGGCGGAGCGCAGTGGACGCGGCTCTGCGAGCTCTGTGCGCAGTTACTCGCCGGCGCGGCGGAGTGGCAAATCGACACGGGCAGCGTGGCGCAACTCGGTGCCTCGGTCGGCATGGAGGCGCTGGCCATCATCCTGCCATTCGCTGCGACCGGGGTGGTGTTCGCCATCATCGCCAACATCGTGCAGACCGGCCCGATCTTCAGCGGCGAGCCGCTCAAGCCGAAGTTCGAGCGCCTGAATCCGGTCGCCGGCTTCAAGCGCGTCTTCAACAAGCGGATGCTGTTCGAAGGCCTGAAGAGCCTGCTGAAGCTCGGCTTTTTCGGGACGATCGCCGGCGCGTTCTTCGTGGCGCTGTGGCCGAGCCTGCCGGCGATCGAGGGCGGCGGAGTGGATCAGCAGATGCGCTGGCTCGCCAGCAGTGCGCTCGGCTTGCTGTTCCGCCTCGGGCTTGCCCTGGCGCTGGTCGGTCTGCTCGATCTGCTGTTCACGCGCTGGTCGTACGGCAAGCAGATGATGATGAGCCGGCGCGAGCTCAAGGAAGAGGTCAAGCGTCGCGAAGGCGACCCGCAGGTCCGTGCGCGCATTCGCGAGCTGCAACGCGAGAATCTCAAGCAGGCGCGCTCGATGAGCCGCGTGCCCGATGCCGACGTCCTGATCACGAATCCGGAGCACCTCGCTATCGCCTTGCGCTACGACCGCGAGCGCATGAGCGCGCCCGTGGTGCTTGCTAAGGGCGCTGACAAGTGGGCGCAGGAGATGCGCTCGATTGCCTCGCGCCACCAGATTCCGCGCTTCGAGAATCGCAAGCTCGCGCGGCTGCTGTTCCGCCGCGCCCAGCTCGATCAGCCGATCCCGCCGGAGTCCTACCTGGAGGTCGCACGCCTCTACGCGGAGATTCGCCAGCGGCAAATCGCGCAGGCGCGCTACGAGGTGCTGCAATGATGGCGGCACTGCGCAGGTTCTTCGGCGATCAGGCGGAGCTCGTGCTGGTCGCCCTGCTGGCCGGCATCCTGCTGGTGCTGTTCACGCCGATCCCGGCGCGCGTCCTGGATTTTCTGCTGATCACGAACTTCTCGTTCGCGCTGCTGGTACTGCTGCTGACGTTCTACATGGCGCGGCCGCTCGACTTCTCGACGTTCCCTTCGCTGCTGCTGGTCGCGACGCTGTTCCGCCTCAGCCTCAACGTTTCCGCGACCCGCCTGATCCTGTCCCAGGGCAACGCCGGCCAGGTGATCGCAGCCATTGGCAACTTCGTAGTCGGCGGCAACTACGTCATCGGCCTGATCGTGTTCATCGTGCTCATCGTCGTGCAGTACGTCGTGGTGACCAACGGTGCCCAGCGCGTCGCGGAGGTCGCCGCGCGCTTCACGCTGGACAGCATGCCCGGCAAGCAGATGAGCATCGATGCGGATCTGAACATGGGCCTCATCGATCAGAACGAGGCGCGCGAGCGTCGCAAGCAGATCGAGCGCGAAGCGAATTTCTATGGGGCCATGGATGGCGCCAGCCGCTTCGTCAAGGGCGACGCGATCGCCGGCATTCTCATCATCCTCGTCAATATCATCGGCGGCTTGATCGTCGGTGTCGCGCAGGGCGGACTGAGCTGGGGCGAAGCGCTGTCGACGTACACGCTGCTCACTGTCGGCGATGGCATCGTCACGCAGGTCCCGGCGCTGATCATCGCGACGGCGACCGGCATCATCGTTACACGTGCAGCGTCCGATGCGCGCCTCGGCGAAGAGGTCTCGAAGCAGGTGCTCGCGTATCCGAAGACAATTGCGATCGTCTCGTTCGCGCTGCTCGCGCTCGGTCTGCTGCCGGGCATTCCGCTCCTGCCGGTCGCGACACTTGCAGTCCTCGCGGCAGTTGCGTTCTGGTTCGCGTATCGACGGCTGTCCAAGACCGACACGGCGCCGAAGAAGCCGCCAGCAGCAGCGGAGGAGGGGAACGAGGACCTCTATCGCGCGATGCAGGTGGATCCCGTCGAGATCGTGATCGGCAGCAGCCTCATGACTCTCGTCGGCGAAGGCGGTGACCTGCTGGCCGAAAAGCTCGCGGGCATTCGCAAGCAATACGCGCTGGACATGGGCGTGGTGCTGCCGCTCGTCCGCGTGCGCGATGACAAGCGGATGCAGTCGAATCGCTACGAGATCCGCGTCTTCGGCGCGCGAATCGCGGAGGGCGAAGTCTTTGCCGATCGCGCGCTCGCGATTAACCCCGGCGGCGCGCGCCCGACGCTCGATGGCGTCGCGGCCCTCGACCCGGCATACGGACTCCCGGCCGTGTGGATTGCCGAACAGGGCCGCGTCGCCGCCAAGGCCGGCGGCTACACCGTCGTCGATGCCGGCACGGTGTTTCTCACCCACGTCGCCGAAGTGCTGCGGCAGAACGCGCACAACATGATCACGCGTGCCGAGACGGAGCGCCTGATCGCCCGCGTGCGTGAGCAGCAGGCAACCCTGGTCGATGAGCTGATTCCGAAAGTGCTGCCGCTCGGCGACGTACAGCGGGTGCTGCAAGGGTTGGTCAAAGAGCGGGTTTCGATCCGCAACATCGACGCCATCCTGGAAGTTCTCGCCGACATCGGCGGCAAGAATCGCGATCCCGAGCAACTCACCGACCACGTGCGCGAGCGGCTCGCACCGCTCATCTGCCAGCAGCTCGCCGATCCGAAGGGCGAGATTCACGTGCTCACTTTCGATCCAGCAGTGGAGCAGTCCCTGGCGAGCGCGATCCGCTCGCAGGAGGAGCGAGCAACGTTGGTGCTCGAACCGCGCTTCGCGGAGCAGGTACTGCGCCGTATCGCTGAAGAGGCGGAGCGCATGGCACGCGGCAATCACCGTCCTGTACTCCTGTGCGCACCGAATCTGCGGCGTCACATCCGCCGCTTTACCGAGCGGCTCGTGCCGCAGCTCTCGGTGCTGTCGCTGAATGAGATTTCCACTCACATCAGCCTGCGGGCATTCGGCGTGGTGAAGGTATGACGGTCGGCGACGTCACTACTGCGGGTTTTGTCGGCGCGAGCGCTCCGCGTGGCGACCGCCCGCCGCCTGCTCCCGGCGAAACGGTGCAGCTGCGCGTCTTGCGGCAGCTCGACGATCACCGCTACCTGGTTTCGCTGCGAGACGCTCAACGTGTGGTGAGCAGTGCAGTGCCGCTCACCGTCGGTTCCACTGTCCGCGCAGTAGTCACGGCGGTAGGCGAGAAACTGGAGCTGCGCTACGCCGGGGCAGATCTGCTCGCCGAGGCGGCGAAAGATCTCGAAGCGGAAGAACAGGACGCCATCGTCGAGCACGCGCGACGCTACGCCGTCGAGCTGCAGGTGCCGCAGCGAATAGCAATCGAGCAGGCGATGCAGCAGGTCGCGGAGCCGCAGGCAATGCTTGCCGGCGGGCTGTTCCTCGGCAAGCTCGGCTTGCACGTCGACGCTGCCAATCTGCAGGCGCTGTACGCAGTTCAGAACTGGCAGACCGGCGCCGTCGATGCGCCGACGCTCGACGATCTGGTCGAGGTTGCCGCAGGCACGCCGCCCGCCGCACTGGCAACGCAAATGCTCACCGTCCTGCAGGAGAGCACCACGCAGGCAGGCGCGCCGGATCGAAACGAGCGGGAGCGTGCACGTCGGCTCCTCAATGAACCGGATGACAGCAGCGTTTCCTACCGCTTCGGCGTGCTGCCGGTGCTGATCGCCGATCAGCTCGTCGAGCTCGACATCGTGCATTTCCGCGAGCGGCGCCGCGACGACGGCGACTCGGCCAGCAGTCGTCGCCTGGTCATGACTTTCAGCACCTCGAACCTGGGGCGGGTCGAGGTCGTCGCGAGTGCGCTCGCAGAGCGACTCGCAATTTCCATCACGACGGATTCGCCGCAGGCGCGCGACTTGCTCGCTGCCGGCGCTCGGGACGTGCGCGCGCTGGTCGAGCGCCTCGGCTGGAACATCGATTCGGTCTCTTACGACGTCGCGCCGACTCTCGATCGGGCTGCGCGGCACGTGATCGAACACGTGCTCAACGGCGACACGCTCAGTGCATTGGTCTGAGAACAGTCATGAAGCAACGCGTAGTGGGAGTGAGTTACGACCTGGAGGATGCCGCGCCCACGGTGATCCTCAAGGGCGCGGGCGCGGAAGCGCAGGCGATCCTCGATCGCGCGCGCCAGACCACGGACGTCGCGGTCGTCAAGGATCCGCAGCTCGTGCACGAGCTGCATTGGTTGCCGCTCGACGCGCCGATCGGTCGTGAGCTGTTCCCGGTGATGGCGGTGCTGCTGGCGCACGTCTTTCACCTCGATGCGCAGCAGGCAAACGGATCCAAAGAGGAGCAACGATGAGCGACACGATCTCGACGCTGGCAGCCGCCATGCGTGCCGACGCGGATGCGGTGCGCATGATCGGGCAGAACGTCGCGAATGCAGACGTCACGGCCTATCGGCGCCAGGTTCCGGTGCAGTCGACAACTTTCGCGGAGCTCATCGGCGATAGCGCCGTGTCCACGGAAGCTGCCATCGACCGTCGCGCCGGCACGCTGAAGACGACGGGCGAGCCGCTGAACCTGGCACTCGAAGGCGACGGCTTTTTCGTGCTGCAAGCAAGCGGCGGCCGCTCCGTCTACACGCGTCGCGGCGACTTCCGAGTCTCCGCCGAAGGCTTGCTCACAGCCGCTTCTGGCGAGCCGGTGCTCGGTGCGAGCGGGCCGATCCAGATCGGCTCGGCCATTCCGAGCATCGAGCCGGATGGCACCGTGCGCAGCGGCGCGGATGCGATCGATCAGTTACAGATCATGCACTTCGGCGACGAGTCGAAGCTGCAGTACCTGGGCAACGGCCTGTACGCCGATACCGGCGATGCGGCCGCGAGCGACGCGGGCTACGCGATCGTGCGGCAGGGGTTTCTCGAGACCTCCAATGTCGCGCCCGTCACGGAGATGGTGCAACTCATGGAGACGATGCGGCACTTCGAAGCGGCGCAGCGGATGGTGCGCGGCTACGACGAGCTGCTGCAGAAAGCGATCAGCGAGCTCGGCAAGGCGCGCTGAGCGGCAAGACCACGAACAGCCGGAGAGAAAAGAATGTTCGACGCATTGTACGTAGCGGCCTCGGGCATGCGCGGCCAGCAGATGCAGATCGACACGATCGCGCACAATCTCGCGAACGTGAACACCAACGGCTTCCGGCGCGAAGTCGCAAGCTTCTCGGAAGTAAGCGCCGCCGTGACGGCGAATGCTGTCGATGACGCGGGCAGGCCGGTTGCGCCAACCAGTGTCATGCGCGGCGCGGGAGTGACGAGCAGTCTCGCTCTGTCGTCGCTCGCCGGCGAGCTGAAACCTACGGGCGAGTCGCTCGATATTGCCATCGACGGTATCGGCTTCATCGAAGTCATTCGTGCCGATGGCACACCAGCCTACACACGGGCGGGCAAGCTTCACATCAACGAGGATCGGCTGCTCGCCGCACAGGACGGCTCGCCGCTGAGCGCACACATCGAGATTCCGCCTGATGTGCGCAAGATCGACGTTCAACCCGATGGCCGCGTCATGGCATTGCTCGGCGACAGCGAAGAGAGCGTGGAGTTGGGGCAGATCGAGCTGGCCGCATTTCCCAATGCGACTGCGCTGACGGCAGCCGGCGCCAATCTATACGCGGCGCCGCCCGCGGCCGGCGAGCCGCAGGTCGCTGCGCCGGGCCAGCTCGGCATGGGCGTGCTGCGCCAGGGATTCCTGGAATCCTCGAACGTGCAGCTCACGGATGAGCTCGTCACGATGATGCTCGCTCAGCGTGCCTTCGAGTTGAACTCGCGCGTCGTGCAGGCCGCGGACCAGCTCCTGTCGATCATCAACAGCCTGTATCGGTAACGCCGTGCACACAGGCTTCATATTGATTGCGGCGGCGACGGGCTGGCTCGCCGTTGCGGAGCAGGCGCTCACAGTCGAGCTACGGCGCGTCCATCCGGATGTCGACGAGTGGACTCTCGAGCCGCTCGTCGGTCGCAGGCAGGAAGCGAAACTCGAAGGCGCCGGCGAGCTCGACGCGGATGTCGTTCACACCGGCAAACGCAGCGCCGTGCGGCTGCGCGCGCGAGCGAATGCCAAGACGCCGGGGACACTCGTCTGGTTCGCGGTGAGTGGCACTCAATCGCTGCTCACTGCGAAGTCGGAAGTTCGCGCGCTCACGGCGCTGGCTCCCGAAGCCGCGCAATACGAGTCGCGCGACGCAATGGATCTCGTCTGCGAGCCCGTTGCTTCGCCGGAAGCTCTCACCGGCATGCGGGCACGAGTGCGCATTCCTGCCGGCTCGGTGGTCTGCACTTCATTCATCGAGCTCCGTCCCGCAGTGGGGCGCGGCGAGCAGGTCACGGTCGTATCCACCTCTGGCCCGGTGACGATCACGGGGCGGGCAATCGCGCAACAGGATGGAGCGATCGGCGACGTGCTGCGCGTGAAGAGCTCATCCAGCGGCGCGATCTATGCGGCGGCCGTCACCGGCGAACGGGAGGTCACAGTCCATGAATAGGTGTTTACGAGGGCTCACAGCGCCCGCCGTCGCAGCGCTTTGCGCGTTGGGATGGTCCGCTGGCGTCAGCGCTCATGAGGGCGACCAACCGTTGCTGCAGCGGTCCCTGTTCGCAGACCGCAAGGCGTTTCGCCCTGGCGATATTCTCACGGTGCTCATCACCGAGCAGGCCGCTGCGACTGCAACCGCTCGCACGCGCGCCGACAAGGACGAGAGCGTCTTCGCCGACGTGCGGCACTCCGAGCACGATCCCTGGCACATCGACCTGGCGTGGGGCAACGACTTCAACGGCGGCGGTCAGATCCAGCGCACCGGACGCCTGGTTGCGAAGCTCGCGGTAGTCGTGCAGGGCGTCGACGCGGACGGCAACTTGTCCATCTCCGGCGAGCAGAACATCTACGTGAACAACGAGCAGCAGCGCATCGCGCTGAGCGGCACGATCCGGCTCGACGATATCGCGCCGGACAATACCGTTGCGTCTGCGCGCATCGCCAATGCGCACATCGACTTCAAAGGCGACGGCATCCTGGCGCGCAAGCAATCGCCGGGCTTGCTGACGAAGCTGTTCGATCTGTTCGGCCTCAACTGAAGCGTGCCGTCATGAGCAATCGCCATCTGTTCGCCATCTTCTGCGCAGCTCTGCTGCTCGCTGTGCCCGCCCATGGCTCGGTTCGGATCAAGGATCTCGGCCGGTTCGACGGGGTGCGTGCCAACAACGTGCTCGGCTACGGATTGGTCGTCGGCCTCTCCGGCACCGGCGACTCGCGCCGCAGCCTCGCGACGGTGCAGTCGGTTTCGAACATGTTGCAGGAGTTCGGATTGCAGGTTCCGCCGACCGCGATCAACAGCCGCAATGTTGCGGCAGTACTGGTCACCGCCGACGTGCCGGGCTTTCTGAGCAACGGCGACCGGCTGGACGTGAGCGTCTCGTCGATCGGCGACGCGAGCAGCCTCGCCGGCGGCACGTTGTTGATGACCCCGCTCCTCGGTCCGGATCGCGAGGTGTATGCGATGGCGCAGGGAGCGCTCGCGATCGGCGGCTTCCGCTACGAGCAGAACGGTACCGTGCGCCAGAAGAACCACCCGACCTCGGGCAACATCCCCGAAGGCGCGATCGCGCAGCGCGCTGTCACACCGGAGTTGCTGACGCACGATGGCGCGCTCGACCTGATTCTGAACGAGCCAGATTTCACGACTGCAACGCGCGTCGCGGCTGCGATCAACGCGCAAGTGCGCAATGCATCGGCGACGCCGATTGCTGCTGGGCGCATACGTCTTGCACCGTCCACCACCGAGCCGGCCGGAGTGGTCGCGCTGATCGCGTCCATCGAAAACCTGCCGGTCGAGCCGGATGGCAAGGCGCGCGTCGTGGTGAACGAGCGCACCGGCACGATCGTCTCGGGCGGCAACGTGACACTTTCCGAGGTGACGGTCACGCAAGGCGATATCCGCGTCGCAATCGATCAGCGCTATATCGTCTCGCAGCCGGACGGCGAGCTGTATTTCCCAAGCCGCAACATCCGCACGGCGATCGTGCCGGAAACGACCATGGACGTGACCGAGAGCCGCACGCTCGCCGTGAATCTGCCGCGCAACGCGACCATCGGCGACCTGGTCGCCGCGCTCGAAGGCATTCACGCCTCGTCCCGGGACGTCATCGCGATTCTTCAGGGCATCAAGCGCGCCGGCGCACTGCATGCCGAGCTGGTCATTCAATAGGAAACGAGAACATGTCGATCTACACAACGCCGACGATCGAGTTGCTGGCACGCGCCATCGATGCCAGCGCGCTGCGCCAGGGTGTCTATGCATCGAACGTCGCGAATGCGGGCGTCGAGGGTTATCGACGCATGGAGGTTGCGGTCGACGCCGCCGCTGCGCCGACGGGTCTCGGCGAGGCGCCGACGATCGTCCCGACCGATTCGGTCGTCAAGCTCGACGAGGAGATGGCGCGCATGGCGAAGAACTCGCTGCGCTACGAAGTGCTGATCAGCGCGTTCGAGAAATCGCTCGGCACGCTGCGGATGGCGGTGCGAGAGGGGAGGGACTGACGATGGATCTCTTTGCAGTGTTCGATATCAGCTCGGCCGGCATGTCCGTCGAGCAGACAAGGCTGGCCGTCGCGGCCGCGAATCTTGCCAACGCGCGCACGTCACGGACCGCAGAGGGCACGCCTTATCAACCGCTCGCGGTCGCGGTTCAGAGCACGTCGGCAGCACACGGCAGCTATGCGGATGTCGCAGCATCGTTGCGCGCAGATATGTTGCCTCGCCCGATCGTGCAGAGCGTCGCTCCGACGCAGGCGGCGCCGCGGCTCGTTTACGACCCCGGACACCCGGATGCCGATGCGAGCGGATTCGTCTCACTGCCGGCCGTCGACACACTGTCGACGATGCTCGACCTGGTCGCCGTCTCGCGCGGCTACGAGGCAAACCTTCGCGCTTTCGACCTTACGCGTTCGCTGATCGAGCGCACGCTGGACATGGGGAACCGACGATGACTATCGAAGCACTTGCTGCACTCGGGCTCGGCGCAATCGAACCCGGCGCGCTCAACTCTGCCAGCGCGCTCCGCAGTACCTCAGCGGCGCCCGACACTGCGTTCGACACGATGCTCGGCTCTCTGGAGCAGCTCAACTCGCAGATGCAGGTCAACGATCAGTCCATCCAGCAGCTCGCGCTCGGCGGCACGGACAACCTGCACCAAGTGATGATGACGCTGGAGCGCACGCGGCTCGAGTTCGAGCTGGCGCTGCAGGTGAGGAACAAGGCGCTCGAGGCCTATCAGGAACTGATGCGGATGCAGGTCTGATTCATCATGGCAAATTCTTTGAGCGCTTTCTGGATCGGACTCGGGCGCGGTGCCCGCGTGGCGCTGCTGGGCGGCGCGACGGTGTTGTTGGCAGTGCTCGTGTGGGCCGCGTTCTTTGCGTTCCGGCAGGACTACCGCGTGCTGTTCGCGGAGCTGTCCGAAACGGATGCCGGCGCGGTCGTCGCCAGGCTCAAGCACGACAAGGTTCCGTACCGGCTCAGCGATGACGGTACGGCGATCCTCGTGCCCGCAGAGCAAGTGCACGACCTGCGCGTCACGCTGATGGCCGGCGATCTGCCGCTGCGCGGCGGTGTCGGGTTCGAGATCTTCGACAAGCAAGGTCTGGGCGTCACGGAGCATTCGCAACGCGTGTCGTATCAGCGCGCATTGCAGGGGGAGCTCGCTCGAACGATCGGTTCGCTGGATGATGTGAAGCAGGTGCGCGTGCATCTCGTGATGCCGGAGTCGACGCTGTTCTCGCGCGATCGACAACAGGCGAGCGCTGCGGTAGCGCTCACGATGCGGCCGGGAAGCGCGCTCGAGCGCCAGCAGATAGTCGGCGTGCAGCGACTCGTCGCCGCCGCAGTGCCGGGCCTCGCGCCCGAGCGAGTCGTGGTGACGGATCAACGCGGCGTCACGCTGTCGAGCGCGGATGCAACGTCCGCCGGCACGGGCACCGCCGATGCGCGACTGCAGGTCAAGCGCGAGATAGAGGACTACCTCGGACGCAAGGTCGCGCGACTCCTCGACGGCGCGTTCGGTCCCGGCCAGGCAATCGTGAGCGTCGATGCGGCGCTCAACTTCGATGCGACCAAGACCACGATCCAGGACCTGCTTCCCGGCGGCAGCGGCGCCGAAGGCCGAGTGGTCCGGCGACGTCAGAACACGGGCGCCGGAACAGCCGCGCCAGTCTGGACCAGCACGCTCGACGGTGCGGCGCCGACCGCCAGTTCACCCAGCTCATCGCTCGAAGTGGAGTTCGAGTATGGCAGGCGCATCGACGAGGTCATTGCGGCGCCCGGTGCCATCACGCGTATCAGCGTAGGCGTCGTGGTCCCCGATGCAATCACCGAGGAGCAGCGTTCCAAGGTGACGGAGCTCGTCAAGATGGCCGCGGGCATCGACGAGCACCGCGGCGACGCCATCACAGTACAGCCGCTTTCGCAGCTCGGCCTCGCGCCGGAACATCCGGGCGGCGTCGAGTCGGCGTCCAGCGCGCCTCAGTCGCAGCAGCAACGCACCGAGCGTCGTGACGATTCGCAGTACTCGATGGGGCTGATCGCTGCGCTGGTCTTGCTGGCACTTGCGGCGGTCGCATTCGGCATGCGACGTCGGCCGCGGGCCCGTGCGCTGACGGACCAGGAACGGCAGACGTTGCTCGACGATATCCAACGAGCGCTCGCCGAAGAATCACGTGGCATCCGAGGGCACGCGCGGTGAGAAACTCAGTCGACATCCTGCAGCAGTTGCATTCGCTCACTGCGGAGGATCGAACGTGGATCCTCGAGAAGCTGCCTGCACCGGCGAAGTCGTTGTTGCTCGCTACCTCGTCCGACGCGCCTGCCCCCGCAGCGCCCGTCGCGCCTGCGAGCGATAGTCCGAGCCTGCCCACGACGCTCACCCCAACGACGGTTGCCGCAGCGTTGAAGGAAGAGCCGGCATGGCTTGCAGCAGCGGTATTGGAAGGCGCTGCCGAGTCCAAGATCGCTGAAATCGTCGAGCGGCTTCCCGCAGTGCTGCGCTCGGACATCGTCAGCATGCGGCGTGTCGCCGCTACGTTGACGCCAGCGGCCCGACAGGTGCTGATCCGGCTGCTGCTCGCGAAGATCGGCGAGCCTCCGCCGCCGGAGCCCGCACCTTCGCGCTTCCACCTGTTGTTCGATCGCTTGAGTGCCTCCCGTTCGCGCAAGCGTCTGACGCTCCACCTATGATCGTGCGCCACGCAATCCTCGACGAGCAGGCGCGGACACTGCAGCTCGCGCGTGCCGACTTCCGTCCGGCACTCACCAGGGTCGCGGATCCGGACGCCGTGCCGGTTGTCGAAACGCGGGCAGAAGAGTCGCCTCTCCCGGCGCGCGAGACGTTGACGTTCGAAGCGGTCGCTGCGTGGCTGGCGGTGCAGGACGAGCCGACCCGCAACGCCTGCGCCTCGATCCTTTCCGACGAGCTGACGCACGTCCACGAGACCGCGCGAGTCGAGGGCCTGGCCCTGGGCGAAGCGCAAGGACGTGAGCAAGCGCAGCTCGCGAATCAGCGCGTGCTCGATGCGCTCGAGGCGGCCGTACGAGCGATCCAGCAGGAGCTGGCAGGCGAATGCTCGAAGCTCGCAGAGCTCTGCGCCGACATCGTGGCCGAAGCATTTGCCAAGATCGGCGGCCGCGCGCTCTCGACACGAGAAGCTGCCTTGGGTGCAGTGATGGAGGTGTTGGGGCGCGTGAAGGAAGGGCGCGATCTCGTCGTGCGAGTGAGCCCGACGGACCTGCAGCTATTGCAGCCGGAGGAGAAGCGCCTCGCCGCAGTCGTGCCCGGCCGCGCACTGACGATGGTTGCAGACGCGCGCATCGAGCTCGGCGGCTGCATCGTCGAATCGAGTCTCGGCGCGCTCGACGGCCGCATGGACGTTCAGTTGCGTGAGCTGTACGCGACACTGCGCGCGGCGCGAGCCGCACAGGTGGAGCGGCAATGATGCAAGCGACCCGATTGCTCGAGTCCGTGCGTGCCGCCGACTGGATCAAGCGCACCGGTCGCATCGTCCGCTCGGTCGGTCTCACCGTCGAATCCGAAGGACCGGATGCGCGGCTCGGTGAGATTTGCGAGATCTCCTCGCGCGGTCGCGGCGATCGCACGCTTGCCGAGGTTGTCGGCTTCGCGGAAGGACGAGTGCTGCTGATGCCGTACGAGGACCTGCTCGGCATCGAATCGGGCAGCGAGGTGCTGGCGAGCGGGGAGAGCGCGCAGGTGTTCGCCGGATCGCATCTGCTCGGTCGCGTGCTCGACGGCTTCGGCCTGCCTATCGACGAACGGCCGTTGCCGGCCGCGGGCACGAAGCGTCCGTTGTATCCGCCGCCGCTCAATCCGTTGCGCCGAGGCATGGTCACCGAAGTGCTGGAAAGCGGCGTTCGCGCCATCGATACCCTGCTGACGATCGGCCGAGGCCAGCGCGTTGGCATCTTCTCGGGCAGCGGCGTCGGCAAGAGCACGGTGCTGGGCATGATTGCGCGGCAAGTGCAGGCGGACGTTTCCGTGATCGCGCTGATCGGCGAGCGCGGCCGCGAGGTGAAAACATTCGTCGAGACCGGGCTGTCGAACGAGGCTCGCGCGCGCAGTGTCGTCGTCGCCGCGACTTCGGATCAGCCCGCGCTGGTGCGACGGCGTGCGGCGTTTCTCGCGACCGCCATCGCTGAGTACTTCCGCGACGAAGGCCTGCATGTCTGCCTGACCATGGACTCGGTGACGCGCATCGCCATGGCGCAACGTGAGATCGGCCTGGCAAGCGGCGAGTTGCCGACCGCCCGCGCCTATACGCCATCCGTGTTCGCGTTGCTGCCGCGCTTGCTGGAACGCGGCGGCGTAGCCGCGTCGGGCGGATCGCTGACGGCGCTCTACACGGTGCTGGTCGAGGGCGATGACATGGCCGACCCGATCGCCGACACGGTTCGCTCGATTCTCGACGGCCACATCGTGCTGTCGCGAGCCGTCGCGCAGCGCGCACGGTTCCCGGCGATCGACCTGACCCAGAGCGTCAGTCGTCTCACTAGCGCCATCGTCGGCGATGCGGAGCGGGCGCTGATCACAGAAGCGGTGAAGCTCGTGGCGCAGTACGAAGCCTCGCGCGATCTGATTGAAGTCGGTGCTTACAAGGCCGGCACGAGCGCTGGGGTCGACCGTGCGATCAAGCTGGTCCCGGAGCTGGAGAAACTGATGGCGCAACGCCCGAATGAGGTGGAGTCGCGCGCCGCCGCGATGGAGCGGCTGCGCGCCATCTTGGGCCCCGCATGAGCAACGACACCGAAAAATCCAGCCAATCGCCGCAACTGCGCACATTGCGCCGCTGGCGGACAGCAGAGCTCGAAGCAGCGCAAGCCGAGCGCACGCAACTGGAGCGCGTCGCGCAAGAACGCGAATCTGAGCGCGACGGCATCGAAGCGAAGCTGGAGCAGACACAGTCGTTCGTGCGCGAGCAGCTTGCCGCGGAAACGCCGCTGTCGCCCGAGTCGCTACGCCAATCCGCCGCGTTCGCAGCGCTGCAGCGGGATGAGCTCAAGGTCGCGCAAGCCGCTGTCGATGCATCGCGTGCGCAGTGCGATACAGCGCAGGAGAAGGTGCTGAATCGCTTCGAGGAGCTTTCGGTGGTGCGACGGCTGAGCAGCAGACGTGCCGTGGAAGCGCAGCGCGAGCTGGAGCGCTCGGCGCAAGCGCGCCTCGACGAGCAAGCCCTGTCGCGGCTGGCCGCAGATCGCGCCAGCGGCATTCATTCGCAGAAGGAGGAATAGTCATGGCGGTCGATGCAATCGGTGCGGCAGGCAGTGCCACGAGCTCAGTCCCGGCCAATGCCGGCATTGCGCAGGAGGATTTCCTGCGGATCCTGCTGGCGCAGCTGCGCTTCCAGGATCCGCTCAAGCCCGTCGACAACCAGCAGTTCGTGGCGCAGCTCGCGCAGTTCAGCGCGCTCGAGATCAATCGCCAGCAGAGCGAGAAGATCGATCGGCTGCTGAGCATGCAGGCGGCCGACCAGGCTGTCGGCCTGATCGGCAAGCAAGTGGAAGTGCGCAACGCCCAGGGCGGCAGCTCGGTGGGCACCGTCGCCGCCATTTCCTTCCGCTCCGGCGAGCCGCAGCTCACGCTGACCTCCAACGGCACCACGCTCGTGGACGTCAGCCTCGCCGACATCCTGCTCATCCGACAGTAAGCGTCCGAATCTCAGGAGCCCCACTCATGCTCACTTCGCTGTACACCGCGCTCGCAGGCATGAACGCCTATTCGCGCGGCCTCGAGCTCATCAGCAACAACGTCGCGAATCTCAACACGCCCGGCTTCAAGGTCTCCGATCCGCTGTTCCGGGAAATCGTCTACCGGCATCTGGCTGCTGCGGCCGGTAACCCGGGGAGCATGCCCGGCGGCGCCGGCGTCGAAGTCGGAGCGACCACGATGACGTTCCGCCAGGGCGAGCTGCGCGACACGGGCAATGCGCTCGACGCAGCGATCGACGGCGACGGCTTCTTCATGCTCGACGAGAAGGGGAGCCTGCGCTACACGCGCGCCGGCCAGTTCCAGTTCAACGAGGACGGGGTGCTGGTCGAGCGCGGCTCGGGCGCCAAGGTGTGGGTGAGCACTGCGGACAGCGCGCTCGGCTTCTTCGACATCGACGATGCCCGCACCAGCCCGCCGAAGGTGACCACCGAAGTTACGATCGTCGGCACGCTGGCGCGCGGCGGCAGCACGCTGAGCTACGAGCTGCCGAACATCACTGTGTTCGATTCGGCCGGTACCTCGATTGCGCTGAAGGCGCGCCTGACCCGCGATGCCGAGGACTTCTTCAAGTGGACCGTGGAGGTGCTCGATCCGCAGAACCACGTGGTCGGCACTGGCGAGATCAAGTTCGCCGAGAATGGCACGCCGGTCGAGGACGCTTCGCGCGTCACCGTGACCGTCGATGCAACCAACGTCGACGACTTCGACGTCGTGTTCGACTTCGGCGCGGCCGGCAGCTTCGCCGGCGTCACCAGCCCCGCCGCGAGTACCAGCTCGCAGCTACAAGTGCTGCGCCAGGACGGCCTGGCGGCGGGCTCGCTCACACGCACGGAATTCGACGACCGCGGCCAGCTCAAGCTCACTTACTCGAACGGTAAGACCGAAGTGGTTGCGACGCTGGTGCTGGCGCAGTTCGATGCGCCCGAGCAGCTTCAGGCGCTCGGCAACGGAATGTTCGCGGCGCCCGAGGGCGCCACGCGACGTCTCGGCAGCGGCTTGAGCGAAGGCCTCGGCCGTATCGTGGGCGGCCGCCTGGAGATGTCGAACGTCGAGCTGACGCAGCAGTTCACGGATCTGATCATCATGCAGCGCGGCTACCAGGCCAGCTCGCAGATCAGCTCGGTCGCGAACGAGCTCATCCAGGCGCTGCTCGCAATGGACGGCAAGCGATGATCAAGCGCGCTCATTGTCCGTCACGACCGTTACTGCTGCTGAGCGCAATACGACGCGCGGCGCTGCGCGATGTGCTCACTGAGTGCATCGATTCGTGGCGTGCGCGTTGGTCAACGGTGCGCGATCCGCTGGATCTCACGATTCCCTACGAGGCCGAGCACGCCGGACCGCGAGCGTCGCCCACCATCGCGCTGACTTTTGCCAGCCGCGAGCACGGTGACCTGGGGGTTCTGCACTCGGATGCCGACTTCGTTCCGGCGCTGATCGGCGTCAACGCCGTGGAGGCGGGCAGCGCGGCGCACGGAGTCGCGCGCGAGTTCCTGATCGAGATGATGCGTTCGCTGTGCACCGGCCTGGCCAAGCGCGCGCACGTCGCGGATGTGGTCGTCGAATGTGCTCGGATAGCGCAATCGACGAACGTGCGTCTGCATCATCTTCCGGTCGCCTTCCGTGCCGGGCACAGCAAGGCGCGAGTTGTCCTGTGGCTGTCGGCGTATGCGGTCGAGTTGCTGGCGCCCCCAGTAGCTGCGAAGCCGGCGTCAGCGCCGGTGGTACGCCGGCGCCAGGCCGTGGCGCCGGAAAGAGTCAAGCTGGAGGCCGTGCTCGGCAGCGCGGACGTCTGTCTTCGCGATCTCGTGCAGCTCGCAGTCGGCGACGTCATCGTGCTCGATCAACCGCTGACTCGCGGCGGGCACCTCGCGGTGCCATACGGACGAATAGTGGCGCAGGTCGTCCTCGGCCGCTCGGGCGGGCGACGCGCCGTCAGCATCGCAACACAATCTGAACAGCGGAGCGAACATCCATGACTGCGAACATCGTCAATCGAATCGAGCTGCCGGCGCTGGTGGGGCGCGACGACGGCGAGACGGCGCTCGGCGAGCGGCTCGATCTGGTCGGCCACGTGCCGGTGCGTCTCAACGTCGCGCTCGGAACTGCGGAGATCACCATCGACCGGTTGTTCTCGTTGTCCGCGAGCGACGTCATCGAGCTCGACAGCGAGATCGACGCGCCGGTTGACGTGCGGCTCGACGGCAAGGTCATCGCGCGCGGCACGCTGGTGGCGATCGGCGACAACTTCGGCGTGCGCATCACGGAAATCTCGCTCGAGCCCTGATCATGCAGGAGGTCATATCCGGGCCGGATATCGGTCGCGTCGTGGCGGTGTTCACGGTCGTTGCTGGGCTCGCAGTCGTGGCAGGCCTGGCGTTGCGCAAGTTCTTGCCGAAGTTCACCGGCGTGCCGCTGGCGGGAAGTGCCGTACGTATCGTGGAGCGCGCGAATCTCGGTCCCGGCACACGGGTACACCTGCTGCAAGTCGAGGGTGAGAGAGTGCTGGTCGCCGAGAGTCGCACCGGCGTGGCTGTTACCGTGCTCGGCAAGAGCAGCGCGACGGGTCAACCATGAGCACGCGCCGCCTGCTCTGTGCCATCGCCTTGCTGACGCTGGTCGCCGTCGCCGTGCCCGTTCACGCAGCCGATGCGCCGCTCACGCTGCAGCTCTCCGGCGGATCCGGCAGCACACTCGCCCAGCCGTTGCGCATCGTCCTGCTGCTGACGGTGCTCGCGCTCTTGCCGGCGATCGTGATCGCCATGACTTCCTTCACCCGCACGATCATCGTCCTTTCGATGCTGCGCCACGCGTTCGGAATGCAGGATACTCCGCCGAACATGGTGCTGCTGAGCGTGGCGTTGTTCCTGACGCTGTTCACGATGGCGCCAGCGCTGCAACAGATCAACGACACGAGCTTGCAGCCGTTGCTGCAGGAGAAGATCGACATGCAGACTGCGGTGACGCAGGGCGTGGAGCCGCTGCGCGCGTTCATGGTGCGCCAGACCCGCGAGAAGGACCTGGCGCTGATCCTCGAGCTAGCGCACGCACCGCAGCCGGAATCGATCGAGTCGGTGCGCACGATTCACATCGTGCCGGCGTTCCTGCTGAGCGAGCTGAAGACCGCTTTCCAGATCGGGTTCGTGATCTTCCTGCCGTTCCTGCTGCTGGACCTGGTGGTGGCGAGCGTGCTCATGTCCATGGGCATGCTGATGGTGCCGCCAACGATCATCTCGCTGCCGCTCAAGGTGCTGATGTTCGTCCTCATCGACGGCTGGGGGCTCGTCGTGCGCGCCCTCCTGGGCAGCTTCCATTGACACTCCCCGCACTCTGGGATGCATTTTCCGGAGGCGGCGATGCCGGCGCTCGCACGGCGCTGATCGAGCACTACATGCCGTTCGCCCGGGCCATCGCCGCGCGCCTGTATGCGCGCCGCGTGGAGCCGGCGTGCAGCTTCGAAGATTATCTGCAGTACGCCCGAGTCGGGCTGATCGAGGCCGTCGACCGCTTCGATGCGACGCGCGGCGTCTCGTTCGAAGGCTATGCCGTGCATCGCGTGCGCGGCGCGGTCCTCAATGGCATCAACCAGGAGTCGGAAGTCTCGGCGCAGCGCGAATTCCGGCGCATGGTGGCAGCGCAGCGCATGCAATCGCTGGGCGCCGCTATGGGCCGGCCGCCGGAGCGCGCATCGCTGCAGGATTTCATCGACATCACGATCGGCATCGCAGTCGGCCTGATACTCGAAGCGGGGCAGGATGAGCTGACCGACGACAGTCACGACGGCAACCCCTATGCAGCGGCCGAGCTCGCGCAGCTGGCGCGACAGGTTCGTGACAGCGTCCATGATCTGCCGCAGCGCGAGCGCGAGGTCATCGAGGGTCACTATTACAACGGGATGGAATTCCAGGAGATTGCGCACCGGACCGGCGTAACCAAGGGCAGAGTGTCGCAGTTGCACGCGAAGGGCATTGCACACTTGCGCGAGAAACTGGCCGCAAGGCCGGGCATCAATCGCCGGCTCTGAATGCCGGCGATGGGCACGCTACATATATATGTAGCGGTCAGGGCGGCGGCCGGTCGGCCGCCAGGGCCTGCAGCAGCTGATCGAGCCGGGCAGCGAGCGTCGGTGCTGCGTCGAGATGAGTGCTGACGCGCCGGACGAGATCCGCGAAGGTCGGGTCGCGAGCGAGATCGACGCCAAATTCCATGAGCAGGACGTGCTCGACGAACAGCTCGCGAGCTCGCGCACTGTTCCACTCGTGCAGTGTGGCAAGTCGCGCTTGCAGCCTCGCAGTGACGGGCGCCAATGCCGCAGTCGCCTGCGCCTGCTGGGCGCCGCTGCTCTGCGCCTGACGAGCGCCATCGGACCTCGCGGCAGAGCGCGTCGAGCCGGTCCACAACGACCGGAGCAAGTTCGTAAATGGCCTGAGCGGGTCCATTGTTGCAACGGACGTCGACTAGTGCCGGTACAGCGAAAAATCCGTGCGTACCGCTGCGGGGTCCTGCGACTCGCGTGACGCTGCTGTGACGCTCTTCACTCGCTCGACGATAAGCTGCATGTCGCGGTTCAGCGGCACGTTGTCGCGATTCGCAGCGATGCCGGCCTCCAGCGCGTGCACGCACGAGTCGAAGTCATCGCGGATCAGCGCCTCCAGTCCGTGTTTGAAGTGCTTGAGCGCCGAATCGTCGGGCAACTCTTCGAGCGGCGCGAGCACCGCGATCGTGTGATGCGGTTGTGCGAGCGTGAGATGCAGCAAACCAAGCTGCAGGCGTGCGACGTGCAGCAGCGGGTTCAGTGCGACGGCTGCAGACATTTCCAGCACGGCGCCTTCGTAATCGCGCTGCTGCGCGAGCTCGGCGCCGAGGAGATAGCGCCTCTCGCCGTTGCGCGGCTCCTCGAGGACTGCACGGCGTAGCTGTTCGAGATCGATGTTTTTGGCTTCCATGACAGACGCTCTTGCGGTGAGTCGGCGCATAGCGTCGCACATGGGCGGGCACGGTGGAAGCGAGCGCGGCCGTACTAAACCGGTCGCGAGATCCGCGGATCTACTCTACTTGCGGCCGGAATTCTAGAAGTCGGCGTTCTTCGGCGCGCGCGGAAACGGAATGACATCCCTGATGTTCGTCATGCCGGTCGCGTACTGAATCGTCCGCTCGAATCCCAGGCCGAAGCCCGCATGCGGCACCGTTCCGTAGCGGCGCAGGTCGCGATACCAGGCGTAGTGATGCTTGTCGAGATGCATCGCATCCATGCGCCGGTCGAGATAATCCAGGCGCTCCTCGCGCTGCGAGCCGCCGACGATCTCGCCGATGCCGGGCGCGAGTACGTCCATCGCCGCGACGGTTTTCTCGTCGTCGTTGAGGCGCATGTAGAACGCCTTGATGTCCTTCGGGTAGTTCATCACGACCGCCGGCCGGCCGATGTGCTCGGTCAGGAAGCGCTCGTGCTCCGATTGCAGGTCGAGTCCCCATTTCACCGGGAACTCGAACTTCTTGCCGGACTGCTCGAGGATCTTGATGGCCTCGGTGTAGGTGATACGGTCGAAGCTCGACTCGACGAATTTCTCCAGGCGCGCGATGCATTCCTTGTCGATGCGCTCGGCGAAGAACTTCATGTCGTCCGGGCGCTCGTTCAACACCGCGCGGAAGATCGACTTGAGCAGCGCCTCCGCGAGGTCGGCATTGGCGGCGAGATCGGCGAAGGCGATCTCCGGCTCGATCATCCAGAACTCGGCGAGGTGCCGCGGCGTGAACGATTGCTCGGCACGGAACGTCGGGCCGAACGTGTACACCTTCGACATGGCCAGGCAATACGCCTCGACGTTCAACTGACCGGAGACGGTCAGGAACGTCGGCCGGCCGAAGAAGTCCTGTGCGAAATCGATCTGCCCCGCGGGGGTCTTCGGCAGGTTCGCCAGGTCGAGCGTCGACACGCGGAACATCGCGCCGGCACCCTCCGCGTCGCTCGCCGTGACGATCGGCGTGTGGATCCAGTAGAACCCGTGATCGTGAAAGAACTTGTGGGTCGCCATCGCGAGCGTGTGACGCACCCGGGTCACGGCGCCGAAGGTGTTGGTGCGCGGCCGCAGGTGAGCGACTTCGCGCAGGTATTCGAACGTGTGGTGCTTCGCGGAGACGGGATAGTTATCGGGGTTCTCGACCCAGCCGAGGATCTGCACGCGATCGGCCTGCATTTCGATCGCCTGGCCCTTGCCTTGCGAGCGCACCAGCTTCCCGGTGCACGTTACTGCGCAGCCGGTCGTGACTTGCAGGATCTCGCTCGTGTAGTTCGGCAACGAGCTCGGCGCAACGATCTGGATGGTGTCGAAACACGAGCCATCCGAGATTGCCAGGAAGGAAAAGCCCGCCTTGGAATCGCGCCGGGTGCGGACCCAGCCGTTGATGGTCGCGACTTCATCGACCGGCACACGGCCGGCAAGGACTGCGGAGACAGATACGCTCGACATGCTGTTAGTCCCGAAAGAATGCCCAATAGAATGCCCAAAAGAATGCCCAAAACAATGCAATGCGGACGCGCATTACACACGCTGCCGCGCCAAAAATCACGATCTGCGCGCCAGCACGCCGTCGCCATGCAGTTCTGCGACGAATCCCGCGGCCTGCAGCCGTCGTGCGACTTCCCTCGGCACATCCCGTCCGCTGCTGAGCGCATTCGGCGAGCCGGTGTAGTGGAAGAGCAGGCCTTTGCGGCGGAGCACTCGCGCAAGCTGCTGGTAGAACGTTGCTGCATACAACTCCCCGGCAATGCCGAAGCGCGGGGGATCGTGCAGCACTGCATCGACCGATCGATCGGGCAGCAGCGCGATCTCGGCGGCGATATCGGCCTGAGTCAGACTCAGCCTGGCATCGGCCTCACCACTGGCTTCAGGCGACCACGGATTCAGTGAGCGCAGCCACAGCACATCCGCGCTCTTCTCGTAAGAGGCAACTTGCCGCGCGCCGCACGCGAGACAACACGCCGCGAAATAACCCAGCCCGCCGCAAGTATCCAGGATCGCCTTGTCGCGCGGCTGGACCAGCGCAACTTTGCGCTGCGCGTCGACGTAGGGTGAGACCTGCGCCGTCGGCAGCATCTTGATGCCGTCGATCTCGAACGTCGGCGGACCCCAATCGGTCGGGATGAGCTTGATCAGCGACGTGGTGAATCGTGCCGCGGGCTCGAACGCCGTGCCGGTCCAGTAATAGATCGTGCGCTCCTTGCACCGATCGAGATACGGAAAGCTGCGGCCCTGCCAGGTCCATTCGGACGCGCCGATTTCGACCGTGTCGGTCGAGCGGTCCAGGTCCAGCGAGCAGGTGACCGTCGCGACGCCGTCGCGAACGGCTGCCTGCAGAGCACTGTGTACTTTCAGAGTAAGCAGAGGACCCGGCAGGCGTGAGGGCATGACGAAGAGCTTATACTCGTTGGCCATGCGTTGGCTGAAGCGGATCGGTATCGGCACTCTTGCATTGCTCGTTGCGGCGATGCTGGGCGGTACCGTGTACGAGATGTGGGCTCGGCACCGAGTCGCTGCTGAGTTTGCGCCGCCTGGAAAGCTGGTCGACATCGGCGGGCGTCGCATCCATCTCGATTGTCGCGGCGTCGTCCGCCGGCCGATCGTCGTCTTCGAGTCCGGGCTCGACATGTACGGCTCGCTGAGCTGGTCTGCGGTCCAGGATCGAGTAGCTCAGACCACACGAGCCTGCAGCTACGATCGCGCCGGGATTCTTTGGAGCGATCGCGCGCCGGGTGCGAGGAATGGTGCCGCCGTCGCTGCCGATCTGCACGCAGCGTTACAGGCCGCCGGCGAGCCTGGGCCGTATGTCATGGTAGGCCATTCGCTCGGCGGCCCATACGTGATGACATTTGTGCAGCAGTTCGGAGATGACGTTGCCGGCGTCGTGCTCGTCGACGCGTCACATCCCGACCAGCAACAGAAATTGCGGGAGGCTGTCGGTCAGCAGGTCGAACCTTCGATGGCAGGACCGAAGCTCGGGGCGGCGCTGGCGTGGATGGGAGTGCCACGACTGGTTGCGGGCTCGATCGGGCACCCGCAGGCACCCGCTCGAGCGAATGCGGCAATGTCCGCCTACCTGCCTACTTCATTGGGGCCGATGCTCGACGAGCAGGCTGCGATCGATCAGACCTTCGAGGACGCCGGTGCCTTGCGTTCGCTTGGTGATCGGCCACTGGTCGTGCTGACTGCAGCAGCTCCGCTGAAGGCCGCAGACCTGGCTGCGCTGAAGCTGACGAACGAACAGGGGCAACGCTTGCAGTCCGTCTGGCTCGACCTGCACGACGATGAAGCTTCCTGGTCGTCGCACAGCCGGCAGGTTCGTCTGCAGGACTCGCACCACTACATCCAGTTCGAGCGTCCGGATGCCGTGATCGACGCAGTCCGCGAGGTCGTCGAGAGTATTCGGACGACTACGCCTGATGGACCGTCGTTCCGCCAGTGACGGTGCGCACTACTTTTATGTCCTTGATCGTGTCCGGCGACACCGTGTGCGGATCTCCCGACAGTACGACGAAGTCGGCGAGTTTGCCCGGCGTGATCGAGCCCTTGATGGCTTCCTCGTGGGAGGCATGCGCACCGTTCAACGTCATCACCTGCAATGCCTCGTCGACAGTGATGCGCTGGTTCAATCCCCACTTTTCGCCATTCCAGCCGGTGCGCGTGACCATGCCCTGCATGCCCATCAACGGAGCAAACGGGCCGGGATAGAAGTCCGAGCCGGCAGCCACCGGGATGCCCGCATCGAGGAACGAGCGGAACGCCATGGCGTGACGCATGAACTCCTCGCCGTAGAAATGAAACTTGTCGGCGTTGTAGTACGCGTAGCTCGTGAACGGCATGGGGATCGCGCCGACCGACTTGATCTGTCGTAACAAGTCATCGTTGATCAGCGTGCAGTGCGTGATCTTCGGACGAACGTCCTTCACCGGAAAGAGCCGCTGCGCGCGCTCGACCGCTTTCATCATCATGCCGATGGCGACGTCGCCGTTCGCGTGACAGTTGATCTGAATCCGCGCGCGATGCACTCGCTCGACCCAGGCGTCGAGCGCTTCCTGCGTGGTGGTCACATTGCCTTTGTATGCGGGGCGCGAGGGATAGCCGCTGCTGATCGACATCGTGCGCTCGGAAAATGAGCCGTCTACGGTGTGCTCGCGCGTCGCGCCGATGCGCACCCACTCATCGCCGAACCCGGTGCGGATGCCCGTGGCGATCATCGTCTCCAGGTCGGCGTCGCCGAGTTGAAAGTTGACCCGATGCAGCAGCTCGCCGCTGTCGCGGATCTCCTCGATCGACGCCAGGTCGCCATCCTCGTGATGCACGCTGGTCAATCCATAGCGAACGAATTGCTTCGAGATGTGTGCCGCGCCGTTCTTGCGCCGCTGTTGCTGTTCCTGCGCCGAGAACTTCGGGCGCTGGCCGACTTTCTCGAATACGCCGAGCGCGTTGTCGGTGACGCGGCCATTCAAGTTGCCGTCGGCATCGCGATCGAAGGTGCCGCCGGGCGGATCGGGCGTGTCGCGCGTGATGCCCGCGAGCTCGAAGGCTTTGCTGTTGTAGAAGGTCGTGTGTCCGCCGCGATGCTGAACCGAGACCGGATGCTCCTTCGACACCTTGTCCAGGTCGTGAATGTTCAGCGGCCGCTGGTCCTTGACCTTGGTATCGTCATAGAAGAAGCCCTCGACCCAGAACCCCGGCGGCGTCTGGCGCGCCTTGGCAGTCAGCTTGTCGAGGATACTCGCGATCGTGACGAACTCGACGTCGAAGGGATTGCCGACCGCAACCTCGTACAGCAGCGTTTCGCCGACCGGGTGGTTGTGGCAGTCGATGAAGCCGGGCACGATCGTCATGCCCTGTGCGTCGAACACCTGCGCGCCTTTGCTCGCCAGCGCGCCGATCTCGGCGTTCGTGCCCACGGCAACGAAGCGGCCGCCTCGTACCGCGAGGGCCTCGGCCCGCGGCAATCGAGGATCGACCGTGTAGACGCTGGCATTGCGAACGATCAGGTCCTGTTCGCCCGACGCGGCTTGCGCCGCACTCGAACGGCGGGGCAGGGCGGTGACGGCGACGATGCCCAGTGCCGTCATCCCGAGGAACTCTCGCCGGCTGCAGCTGCGAAGCTTCATTTCTGGTGCCTCCCGGGTTCGCGCTAGGATGCCATGGCGTTTCCCATCCGTGCACTGCGTCTTGAGGGGAGGCATGAACAAGCTGGCGGCCGAGCAGTGGCGGCAGATCTTCGAGCTCCTCGATACGGTGCTCGAGCTGCCGAGCGAGCAGCGCGCGGCGTGGGTGGATGCGCTCGACGAAAGCCGTAGCGCGTTGAAACCGGCGTTGCGCGAGCTGCTGGCGCGGCGTGCCAGCCTGGAAACAGGCGATTTCCTCAACGGCTTGCCGCAATTCACCCGCGTCGAAGCCGGGCCTGCGCCGGTGGGAGTAGAGCCGAGCGCGGGTCATCAGGTGGGTCCGTATTGCCTGGTGCGTCAGCTAGGTCGCGGTGGCATGGGGACTGTCTGGCTCGCCGAGCGCAGCGATGGCGCGTTCCAACGGCGGGTCGCGCTCAAGTTGCCGCACGTTGGTTGGAGCGGCGCGCTGGCGGAGCGAATGGCGCGCGAGCGCGACATCCTCGCGTCGCTCGAACATCAGAGCATCGCGCGTTTCTATGACGCCGGGGTGGATCAGCTCGGACGTCCCTACATCGCGATGGAGTACGTCGAGGGTCAGCCGATCGACAGCTATTGTCGCGAGCGCGCGCTCGGCTTGCGCGAGTCGCTCGTGTTGATGCTCGATGTGATCAAGGCAGTCGCGCACGCACACACGCGCCTGGTCGTTCATCGCGACCTCAAGCCCGGAAATATTCTCGTGTCCGCGGATGGCTCGGCGCATCTGCTGGATTTCGGTGTCGCGAAGCTGCTCGACAGCGCTGCCGACCCGGTCCACACGCAATTCGCCGGCCGCGCCTTGACGCCCGACTATGCCGCACCGGAGCAGATCAAGGGCGAGCCGGTCAGCACCGCGACCGACATCTATTCGCTCGCGGTCGTCTGCTACGAGCTACTGGCCGGCGCGCGGCCGTACAAGCTCAAGGTTCGCAGCGCCGCGCAGCTCGAAGCTGCGATCGCCGAGGTCGACCCGCTGCTCGCCAGCGAGGCCACGACGGATCCTGCGCGCCGGCGGCAGTTGCGCGGCGACCTGGACGCAATTCTGAACCAGGCGATGAAGAAGGATCCGCATGCCAGGTATGCGACGGTCGCGGCGTTCGGCGACGATCTGCAGCGCCACTTGCGTGAGCAACCTGTGCTCGCGCGACCCGATACGTTTCTCTATCGCACGCACAAATTTGCCGCGCGGAATCGTGCAGCGGTCGTTGCGAGCGTTGCAGTTGCGATTGCGCTGATTGCGGCTGCCGCCGTATCGACCTGGCAAGCTCGCACCGCGGCCCAGCAGCGCAATCGCGCTCTCACGCTGCTCGCGCAGAACAACGCTGTCAGCGACTTCGTCGACCGCATGCTCACCGAAGTCGCGTCGCCTGGCGAGCCGATTACTGTCGACACGCTGGTCGAGCGCGGTGAGGCGCTGGCATCGTCGGCATCGCAGAACAGTCCCGAGCATCAAGCTGCGATTCTGCTGATGCTCGCCGACTACTACGCTGCCTTCGATCATCCCGACAAGGCGGAATCGCTCTTGCAGCGCGCACTGGCTCTCACCAGCAACAGTAGCGACGTGGGCCTGCGCGCCGAGCTCATCTGCGAGCAAGCGGGCGAAAGCGGGGCGCGCGATCCGGCAGCGTCCCAGCGCGCCATTCAAGCGGCGTTGCGCATGCCCGGATTACCTGACGATGCAGCGACCAACTGCTCGCGTCAGAGTGGCCATGTTTACTTGCTCACTGGCGCCGCGCAGGAGGCGCTGCAAGTGGAAACGGTCGCTCTGCAGAAGTTGCGCGTGACGCAACCTGCCAATCCGCTGCTCGAAGCGATCATGCTTTCCGACATAGCGAGCGCTCAGCAGTTGCGCGGCGATCCTGCTGCGGCAGACCGGTCGTTTGCCGCGGCGCTGGATAAGTTCGCGGAGATCGGCCGCGCCGAGCATCCGATGGTGACCAATCTCTGGAATGCCTGGGCGAATGCCAACGA
Organism: Steroidobacteraceae bacterium; assembly: GCA_035275145.1. Classification (GTDB taxonomy): domain Bacteria; phylum Pseudomonadota; class Gammaproteobacteria; order Steroidobacterales; family Steroidobacteraceae; genus Steroidobacter. The sequence goes on from DATENH010000136.1 coordinate 30,985, forward strand.
TGCGACCGGCGATTTCGTCGGCGCGCTGGACAAGTACGAGCACGCGCTCGGCAACGCGACCAAGCATGCCGTCGGCGGTCAGCCACCGATCGTTCTGGTATTCAACTACGCACGCATGCTCGCGCAGTTGGGACGGCTCGACGCCGCGTTGTCTCTATACGAACGCGATCTGCCGCGAGCGGAGCAGGCTGGATCTCACAAGACCATGGTGAATGGCTTGTTGGGGAAGACTCGAGTCCTGCTCGCGCTCGGGCAGACGCAGGCGGCGCAGGCTGCATTCGATACAGCAGCCGCTGAGATCGGCACCAACGTCGCGCGCGAGACCCCAGAGGGAATCGGCGCGTACGCAGTAGAGGCCAAGCTCGCTGCGGCACACGGCGACCTGTCGCATGCAGTGGAGGCCTATACGCATGCAGTCGATTTCTTCGAGCGCCGCCAGTTGAAGATCGGGGCACTGGCGGCTGCGCTGTACGGTCGTGGCGAAGTCCACTTGCTCGCTGGCGATGCGCAGGCCGCGCTGGCGGATGCGCAGCGTGCGCTGGAGATCTCGCGCACGCTGCAGGGACAGAAACATGCATCCGCTCACACCGGCCTGAGCCTTGCACTGTTGAGCCGCATTCAAGACTCCGGCGGCAACAAAGTCGAAGGCGAAAAACTTGCGCGCGAAGCGGCCACGCAGCTGCGCGAGGCTCTGGGACCCGAGCATCCCGAAACCAAGCGCATGCTGGCGCGGATCTGACGCTGCTACGGATTGATGCGCACCAGTCCGTAACCCGGGGCTGCACCGCCACTGTCTCGGACGAAGCCGCTCAGCAGGATCTTCCCATCGGGTTGCAGCAGCACGGTGTCTGCGCTGGCCTCGATACCGAAAGACTCGACTTTCAAAATCCCGCCCGCGAAAAAGTTGGCGTCCGGCGTGCCATCGGCCTCGTAACGTGCAACGCCAAACTGGAAGCCGTTCGCCAGCCCGGCGACGACGATCTTGCCGTTCTGCTGCACAACCACGGACTGCGCGACGTCCCGTGAAGTGCCGAACACGGTATTCATCGTTCCGCCGACGCCGAACGTCGTGTCGACGCTGCCATCGCTGTTGAGACGCCTCACCTCGAACTCGGCGGCTGTGCCGGTGCCGACCGGCTTGCTGCCCACCAGCACGAGCTTGCCGTCGCTCTGCAACGCCAGCCCCTCGCCGACGAAGGCACCGCTGAGATCGACCTTGCCGGCCGCTCCGAAACTGCCGTCCGGATTGCCGTTGGACAGATATCGCGCAACACCCGCGCCCGTGCTCTTGCTGAACTCGCCGCTGATGACGATCGCGCCGTCCGGCTGCAGCACGATATTCGTGGCGCCGTCCACGTCTCCGGCGGTGGTATCGGTGGTCAACACACCCTGACCGCCGAAGCTGGTATCGGCGCTGCCGTCGGCGTTGAAGCGCGCGACTCTAACGTTACTGACGGAAGACACCGGCGTGTCGCTCGCATCGTCGCCCGCCGCGACGATCTTGCCGTCGCTCTGCAGCGCGATCGCGAATGCACGACCGCGGACCTCGCTCCTGAGCTTGCCGGATCCGTTGAAGCTGGTGTCGAGGCTACCGTCGGCGTTGTAGCGCACGAGCGTGAAGAAGAACTTGTCGGACAAGACTCCGCCGACGACGCGGCTGTCGCGGATGTTGCCCGCGACGACGATTCTGCCGTCAGGCTGCACGGCGACCGCCCGCGCTTCTTCCTGCGTGAAGTTGTCGATGTCGGTGGTGATCAGGCCGTCGACGCCGAAGCTCGCATCGAGGCTGCCGTCGGCGTTGTAGCGCGCCAGGAGGAAGTCGAGGATCGAGCCTCCGACCATCACGATCTTGCCGTCGCCCTGCAAGGCCATCGCTGTGTTCTTGCCGCCGAAATGCGTGATGACTTTTCCGGCGCTGCCAAAGACCGGATCGAGCCCGCTCGGCGGTGGTGCGGGCAGTGCTGTGGTGGCGACGATCGCGAACGAGAAGCTCGTCACTGGCCCCGACATGCTCGCACCGTTGACCGTGGCACCGGTCACCGGCTCGAATGCCGTCTGGTTGGCATTGGTCTTGAACAGCGTCGGTGTGGCGCCGCCAGGAACCAAAGCAGGATCGAACGGCACCGTGATCGTCGCGGGCACGGCAAACGTGGTGCCATGGGGAGTGAACGCGAACATGGCGCCGGCAGGCGTGACACCGGCAGGCAGCGCCGGCGCGCCGGACGAAGTCTGGTGGACCTGGATGTCTACGTTGGCGGTCAGAGCGCCGGCAGGAATGACGACTTTGGCGCCGCTCGCTCCGGTGACCGTACCGCCCGCCGTGCCGATGCCAGTGTTGGCCGGAGGTGGCGGAGGCGGTGGATTGTTGCCGCCACCCCCTTCATCGCCACCGTCTCCCCCTCCGCCGCACGCAGCACAGAGCGCGAACACCGCCACGAGAACTGCACACCTGCCGTAGTCGAATAACGTCATGGTCCTACCCCAGAACAGCCATAGGTGTCTTGTGCTACGACGTCCCCGGCCGTTTGCGGACATGCACTAACTAAAGTGTCATGAAGCGCAGAGACCTCCGTGCGCTGTATCTCCTGCTGTCCGGTGTCATGATGGAAACCGATGAGTGAGCAGGGGACCTCATTGACCGATCTCATCCACCGCGTGCACGACGGCGAGAGCGGCGCGTTGCAGTCGATCTTCGAGCTCACCTACGACGAGCTGCGGCGCCTGGCACGCAACCGACTCCAGACTGCGGGGCGGGCGGGGGTGCTGGACACGACCTGCCTGGTTCACGAGTGCTATCTGCGCCTCGCCACCGCGAAGAAGCTCGCGGTCGCAGATCGAATCCATTTCTTTCGCTACGCAGGCCGCGCCATGCGCTGTGTCATCGTCGACATGGCCCGCGGCGCGCTCAGATCGAAGCGCGGGAACGGCGAGCGGCTGCTGTCGCTGAGCACGACCATCTGCGAATCGACGAGCGCCGCCGAAGAGGAAGTGCTCCGCGTGCACGAAGCGCTCGACGACCTGGCGCAGGTCGATCCGCGGCTGGTGCAGGTCGTCGAGATGCGCTATTTCGCAGGCATGACGGAAGCGGATATCGCCACGGCGCTCGGCGTCACGGACCGGACGATCCGGCGGGACTGGGAAAAGGCGCGGCTGCTGCTGGCCCAGGCGCTAGCTGGGTGAATGTCCGCAAGGCCCATCGACCGTCGTAACTAACAGCGGAACCCACAACGAATCGGGGCGATGCCGCGACTCGATCTCAATCCGCACAGCGCGGCCGCGTTGAATCGGCTGCTCGATCAGGCCCTCGACCTCGAGCCGTCGGAGCGCGAGCGCTGGCTGGCAAATCTTTCCGGAGAGTACGCTGCACTCAAACCGCACTTGCAGGACCTGCTGTCGCGCGCTGCAGGCGTCGAGACCTCGGACTTTCTCGGCACGCTACCGAAGTTGGGCGCGCCGGCCGAGTGAAATCGTTGCATCCGCTCAATCACGCTTGACGTATTCCCCGCCACAAGGGGTTTTGCCCCGCATCCGAGGCCAACTGAGGGGATTAGTGTCATGCGCCATCTATCTGCGACAGCGACGACGATTGTCGCCGCGCTGCTTCCATTAGCTGCTTTCTCGTCCAGTCACCGCGAAGCGCCCGCAATCGCGGGCAACCCGCGGGTCGATTCGACCGACGTCTATTCGTTCATGAGCTACGAGCCGGGCCGCGAAGAGTACGTCACGCTGCTCGCGAACTACCTGCCGCTGCAGGATCCGTACGGCGGTCCGAACTACTTCGCGCTCGATCAGTCGGCCGTCTACGAGATCCACATCGACAACGATGGCGATGCGCGCGAGAACCTGACGTTCCAGTTCCGCTTCGACAACGATCTCGGCGGCAACCGCGCCCGCGGCTTGAAGGTGCCGGTCGGGCCGGCCGGCCAGGAGCAGAACATTGCCGTGCCGCTGAAGAACATCGGCGGTGTCACCGCCAATTCCGACAATGCCAAAACGCTGAATTTCCGCGAGAGCTACACGCTGACGCTGGTGCGCGGCGATCGCCGGCGCGGCGACGAGTCGAGCGTGCGCAATGCGGGCACGGGCGACAAGGTCTTCGGCAAGCCGTACGACTTCGTCGGCACCAAGACGTTCGGCTCGATCGACGGCTACAACAGCTACGCGAACCAGTTCATCTACAACGTCGACATTCCCGGCTGCTCGAAGCAGGGCCGCGTGTTCGTCGGGCAGCGTAACGAGCCGTTCGTCGTGAACCTCGGGCCGGTGTTCGACCTGATCAACTTCGTGCCGATCGAGGGCGACAGTGCCCCCGGCGCCGGCGACGGCAAGGGCTTCCCGGGCGGCATCACGCAGAGCAAGGACAACGACATCATCTCCGACAAGAACATCACCACGCTCGCGCTCGAAGTGCACAAGAGCTGCCTGGTCGGCTCCGGCAACGGCGTGATCGGTGTGTGGACGTCGGCGAGCCTGCCGCAGGTCCGCGTGCTGAATCCGCGTGCGACGTTCGAAGTGCCCGACGTGAATGCCGGTGCGCTCACGCAGGTTTCGCGGCTCGGCATGCCGCTCGTGAACGAAGTCGTGATCGGCTTGCCCGACAAGGATCGCTTCAATGCGAGCGAGCCGAAGGACGACAGTCAGTTCGCGAGCTACGTGACGAATCCCTCGCTGCCGTTCCTGATCGACGCTCTGTTCAGAGTTGCGGTCAATAGCGTCGTGGAGCCGGATATCGCCAACCTCGCGCCGAACAATTTCCCGCGCGATGACCTCAAGGCGGCGTTCCTGACGGGCTTGAAGCTGCCTGACGGCACCAACGTCAATCAGCTCGCGCGCGTGACGGCCGCGGAGATGCAGCGTCTCAACACCGGTATCGCGCCGACTGCAAAAGACAAGCAGAGCACGTTCGGCGTTGCCGGCGGCGATCTCGCTGGATTCCCGAATGGCCGGCGTCCCGGCGACGACGTCGTCGACATCGAGCTGCGTGTTGCGATGGGTGCCCTGTGCCATCTGAAGCTCGGCTTGTGCACGCCGGCGAATGCGCCGGTCGGCAATCAGCAGATCACGGATGGTGCGCCGATCAGCGCCGCCGACTTCGACAACAAGTTCCCGTATCTCACGACGCCGATCCCCGGCGCGGGCGCGACGATGAGCTCGACGCTCGGGTCGCGGTGAGGGAGGACGAGCCATGAAAC
>DATENH010000137.1:0-11368 GCA_035275145.1 Steroidobacteraceae bacterium
CGGCGGCTTCAGCATCTCCGGCTCGCTCTCGAAACCGCCCAAGGCCACGACCAGCCCGCGCGGCCCGCGCAACCTCGATATCGCGATGGGCGGCAGCGGCGGCACCGGCAACGTCGGCGGCAACGTCACTGTGACCAACGACGGCCGCATCGACACGCTCGGCAACGAGTCGCACGGCATTCTTGCCCACAGCGTGGGTGGCGGCGGCGGCGACGGCGGCCTGGCAGCGGCGGGCTCGCTCGGCGTGAACACGCAGTCGACAAAGGGAACCCGCGCGGTGATCTCCGTGAGCGTCGGCGGTTTCGGTGGCAACGGCAACATCGGCGGCGATGTCAGCGTGACCAACACGCGCGTGATCACGACGGAAGGCGAGAAGGCGCGCGGCATCTACGCCTACAGCGTTGGCGGCGGTGGCGGCAACGGCGGCACCAGCTTCGCGATCGACACGTTGCTCGGCAAGTCGCACGAAGGCAACGGCCTCAATGTCGAGATCGCCGTCGGCGGCGACAGCGGCACCGGCAATGTCGGGGGCCGCGTCGACGTCGGCAACGAGGGCGACATCCAGACACTCGGCGACCGCAGCGATGCGATCTATGCACAGAGCATCGGCGGCGGTGGCGGCGACGGCGGCAAGGCGCATGGTGTGTCGCTCGACTTCACGCTCGGCGGCAGCCCGAAGAACGACCCCGCGAAGGACCCTGAAGACGAGGGCAAGGAGTGGAACTTCGTGGCGGCCGTCGGCGGTAAAGGCGGTACCGGAAACGATGGCGGTCACGTCGAAGTGCACAACAGCGGCAACATCGTGACCACTGGCGTGAATGCGCGCGGCATCGTCGCGCAGAGCGTCGGCGCCGGTGGCGGCAACGGCGGCACCGGTGTCAGCGGCACCGGCCTCGAGGAGCTCGACAAGGCCACCGAGCTGCTCGACCTCAAGGACAAGAACATCATCGACGTGCGCAATTGGACCGTGATCGTCGGCGGCGATGCCGGCGCGAGCGGCGATGGCGGCGATGTCGTCGTCGACAACTCCGGCTCGATCGGCACGACCGGTCTCGCGTCGAGCGCGATCTTCGCGCAGAGCATCGGCGGTGGCGGCGGCGAAGCGCAGAACTTCGCGAAGGGCGCGGGCCAGGGCGGCTCGGCCGACACGGGCTTGCAAGGCAAATTCAGCATCGGCGGCGGCGGTGGCGCGAGCGGCGACGGCGGCGACGTGCAGGTGACGAATAGCGGCGACTTGATGACCGAAGGCGACGACGCGCACGCCATCTTCGCGCAGAGCGTCGGTGGCGGCGGCGGCGTGGCCGGCAATGTCGATCGCGGCTTCAAGGACGGAATCGGCCCGATTCCGCCGCTCAACGTGGGTATCGGCCTCGCGTTCGGCCGCGACGGCGGCAGCGGCGGTAATGGCGGCGCGATCACCGTCGCCAACACGAGCAACATCTTCACGCACGGCGTCGGCTCGTTCGGCATCTTCGCGCAGAGCATCGGCGGCGGTGGCGGTCTCGCCGGCGGCCTCGGCAACGAGAACATTCCGATCCTCGAGCAGCAGAACTTCGCGGGCAGCGTCGGCGGCGACGGCGATGGCGGGGCGATCACGATCACGCAGCACGGCGATGTCGTGGTGCTGGGCGATGCGTCCGACGGCATCTTCGCGCAGAGCGATGCGACCAACGGCAACAGCGGCGCGGTGACCATCGAGGTCGCTGGCAACATCGACGCAGGCGGTGCGCATTCCAACGGCATTCGTGCGCAAAGCCAGGGCGACGTGAGCTCGGGCGCGATCGCCGTGACGGTGACGAGCGGCTCGGTGCGCGGCGGCACTGAAAGCGGCGCCGCCGTCACCTTCATCGACGGCGCGGCGAACACGCTGACGAACCACGGCGATATCGGCCGGATCGACGAGCTCGATCGTGCCGCGGTGCTCGGCGGCGCGGGCAACGAGGCGATCGATAACTTCGACGGCATCTACGGCACGCTGTCGCTCGGCGGCGGCATCAACAGCCTCATCAATCACGACGCAGCGGCGATGGTGTCCGGCGCGACGATCGACCTCGGTGTGGGTGGAACCGCGCGCAACGATGGCAGCTGGTCCGTCGGCCGCGGCGGCGAGATCTCGCACACCACGCTGACTGGCGACTTCACGCAGACGGCGAGCGGCACGCTGCTGGTGGATATCGATCATCTCGCGCGCACGACCGATCGCATCGACGTGGCAGGTACCTCAGTTCTGGCCGGCGCGATCGACCTCAATCAGATCAACATCTCGAAGATCCAGCCGGGCTCGACGCAGACAGTGCTGGTGGCCGCCAACGGCGGATTGTCGGCCGACGACATCGTGCTCGCGGTGACGCCGTCGATCGTGACGCAGTACGGACTCGAAGCGATCTCACCTACGGAGCTGGCGCTGACGCTTAACACCAACTTCGTGCCGCAGAACACGGCGACGGAGCACTTGCTGCCGAACGAGAAGCGCATCGGCACGTACATCAACAACGTGCAGCTCGCGGGCAGTTCGGCAGAGCTGACTTCCACGATCACGGGCCTGGTTGCGGCGACCGACATCACGACCCTGGGCGACAAGTACCAGACGTTGAACCCCGAGAACTACGCGGCGCTGCCGCTGGCAGCGCTGCAGTCAGGCTTGCAGTTCGGCGAGTCGATGCTGAGCTGCAAGGTGCGCGATGGTGAAGCGCGCTTCACGGCCGAAGGCGAGTGCGGCTGGGCGGCGGTGTTCGGCAGCAACTCCGAGCGCGAGGCGACCGACTCGAGCAACGGCTATCAACGCGACGTGACCACGATCAGCATCGGCAGCCAGTGGAGCGTGAGCGATCAGTGGCATCTCGGCCTGGCGGCCGCGTTCGAACGCGACCAGATCGATTCCGCCACGCTCGCCAAGTTCCACACGCAGGCAGCCGAAGGCAGCACCGTGCACCTCGGCATGGTGCTCAAAGGCAACTTCGGCTCGAGCACGGTCGCGGCCAGCTTCTCCGCTGCGCGCGGCGACTACGACAGCCACCGCACGGCGTTCCTCGCGCTGCACGGCTCGCAGAGCGAACAAGAGGTCTATCAAACTTCCTGGCAGTTCCGCGTGAGCCACGGCTTCGAGTACCAGACCTGGTACTTGCGACCGATGGCGGACCTGGGGTTCACGAACGTGCGCCTGTCCTCGTTCTCCGAGCACGGCGCGAGCGCGAACAATCTGCTGGTGCGCAATGCGGAAGGCTACTTCGTCAACTTCCGGCCGGCGCTGGAGCTGGGCGTCGAGACGCCGATCGGCAGCACGCTGGCGCGTTGGTATGCGCGCCTCGGCGTCAATCGCTTCATCGACGGCACTTCGTTCGGCGTCGAGGCAAGGCTGCAAGGCGCGCCGGACGATGCCGGCTACTTCGGTGTCAGCGCAGACCTCGACCGCACGGTGCGCGAATGCGCAGCGGGAGTGGATATCCTCACTGGGAACGACGTGACGCTGCGGCTCGGTTACTCGGGACAGTTCACTGCCAGTGGTACGACACACGGAGCGACGCTGAAGTTCACACACTCGTTCTGAGCACGGTCCGCGCAAGATTCGCAGCTCTTGCGCGGATGATCTTCTGAAGGAAAACACGCGCTGCATTCACAGCGCGTTCAGTTAACGAGCGCGAATTCGCAATTCGAGCGTGCGCGCCGAAAATATTTGCTGAACGCTGCGACGCTCTGCGCAGCTCGCGCATCCAGCGTGCGATGCGCACCGCCCCGCCTTCGATCGTGTTCCTCACATGCTTGCGCATGGGCTGCATCGTTCCCGAAGCCCATGCGCAGGAAACAACAACTACGGCGCCGATACGCAATACAAGCGACGGTTTCGTCGTCGGCGACATCCGCGTCGAAGGCCTGCGGCGCATCGCCGAGGGCACGGTCTTCAACTACCTGCCGGTCAATATCGGCGACACGCTGGACACGCGGCGCCTCGCCGAAGCAGTGAAGGCGCTCTACGGGACCGGATTCTTCCGCGATGTCGAGCTGCGTCGCGACGGCGCCGTGCTGGTCGTCGTAGTGCTGGAGCGCCCGACGATCGAAAGCTTCGAGGTGAAGGGCAACAAGGACATCAAGACCGAGGACCTGCAGAAGTCGCTGCGCACCGTGGGTCTCGCGAGCGGCAAGAGCTTCGACCAGTCGGTGCTCGAGGAGGTCAAGCGCTATCTCACCGAGCAGTATTTCTCGCGCGGCAAATACTCGGTCGCGGTCGACGCGAAGGCCGAAGAGACGCCCGACAACCGGGTCAAGGTCTCGATCGACATCCACGAAGGCCAGCGGGCGCGCATTCAGCAGATCAACATCGTCGGCAACAGCAGCTTTCCCGAGAGCGAGCTGCTCGGCCAGTTGCAGTTGCGCACGCCGAACTGGCTCTCGTGGTATCGCCAGGACGATCGCTACGCGAAGGAAGCGCTCTCCTCGGACTTCGAGACGCTGCGCTCCTACTACATGGACCGCGGCTACGCCGACTTCGCGATCACCTCCAGCCAGGTCGCGATCGGGCCGGAGAAGAACGACATCTTCGTCACCGTGAACGTGAAGGAGGGCGAGGTCTATCGCCTCTCCGACGTGAAGCTCGCGGGCGACCTGCGCGTGCCGGAGAGCGAGCTCAGCCGCCTGATCCTGATGCAGCCGGGCCAGACCTATTCGCAGCGGCTCATCACGCAGACGAGCGAGGCGATCCGCCTGCGGCTCGGCCTCGACGGTTACGCGTTCGCGAAAGTCGACGCGGTGCCGAAGCTCGATGCGGAGGGCAAGCAGGTGGCGCTGGCGCTCGTCGTCGATCCCGGCAATCGCGTCTACGTCCGGCGCATCAATTTTCTCGGCACGACCAGCGTCAACGACGAAGTGTTCCGGCGCGAGATGCGCCAGCTCGAAGGCTCGTACCTGTCGAACGCCGCGGTCGAGCGCTCGAAGGTCCGGCTGCAGCGCCTGCCGTTCATCGAGAACGTCGAGGTAGAGACGACGCCGGTTGCGGGCACGCCGGATCTCGTCGACGTCGACTTCACGCTCAAGGAGGGCTTGCCCGGACAATTCGGCGGCGGTATCGGTTACTCGGCCGCGCAGGGTGTGATCCTCACGGGCAACGTCGTGCACACCAATCTGTTCGGCACCGGGCAACGTCTCGCGCTGGACCTGAGCGCCGGGGCCTTGTCGAAGGTCTACGAGGTGTCGTACACGGATCCCTACACGACGATCGACGGTGTCAGTCGCACTGTCAGTGTCTCGTATCGCGACATCGACCGGCTCACCTCGTCGTTCTCGCAGTTCTCGACCAAGCTCTACTCGTTCGGCACCGAGTACGCCTATCCGATCACCGAGCTGCAGACGATCCGCTGGGGCGCATCGCTGGAGCACGCGGAGCTGGCCACGCCGCTGAGCAGCTCGGTGCAGCTGCAGGACTGGGTGCGGCACAACGGCGATCCGTTCTTCAAACTACTGAGCGGCGGCGACTTCGTGCTCGGCACCGAGTACGACGCCGTCGAGTTGTCGGCGGGCTGGGTGCGCGACAGTCGCAATCGAGTGCTGTTCCCCACGCGCGGCTCTTTGCAGAAACTCACGCTGAGCAGCACCGTTCCGGGCACCGGCTCGGTCGACTACTTGCGAGCGAGTTGGCAGTACCAGCAGTACTTTCGTCTGCCGTGGCTGCCGCTGACGTTCGCCTTCAACTCCAATCTCAGCTACGGGAAAGCGTTCGGCGACACGACTGCGTTACCGCCGAACCGTCACTTCTTCGTCGGCGGCTCGGATTCGGTGCGCGGCTTCGACGATCTCACGCTCGGCCCGCGTGACTCGCTCGGCAATCCGTACGGCGGCGACGCCGCGCTGAGCGGCCAGCTCGAAGCGATCCTGCCGATGCCGCCGAAGTTCGCGAGCAGCGTGCGCGCCACGGTGTTCCTCGATTTCGGCCAGGCGTTCTATCTCGGCGACACGGAATTCCGCGACAAGGCGGGCTTCCCCGTGGACTACCACTTCGACCTCGACGACATCCGCGTTTCGGCCGGCATCGGCGTGCAATGGCTCGCGCCGCTCGGCCTGTTCCGCTTCAGCTACGCCTTTCCGCTCCGCTATCACCGCAGCACGTGGCGCGAGTACGGCGACGAGCGCCAGCCCTTCAATTTCTCGATCGGCCGCGCCTTCTGAGCAATTTCATCGAACCGGGAGATCATTCATGCGAAGCCGTTCGTCTCTGTATCCGATACTCGTCGCCCTCGCGGCGTTGTGGCTCAGCGGCTGCTCCGACGGCGGCGGCAGCGGGCGCACGAATGTGCGGCTCGTAAATGTCAGCCCCGGGTATACCTCGCTCGATCTGTATGCCAACGGCGCCGATGACGATACGGACCAGCAGCGCATCGCGGGTGTCGCGTACGAGACGGTCAGCGGTTACACGCAACTCGAATCGGGCACGTACAACCTGAAGCTCAAGCGCAGCGGCGTGACGAGCACTCTGCAGACGCTGAGCGGCAAGGCATTCGCGGACGACACGTATCACACGTTCGTTGCGTTCGGCACGACCGGCCACTTTTCCTCGATCCAGCTCAGCGACGACGTGACTGCGCCGGACAGCGGCCGCGCGAAAGTGCAGGTCTTGAACGCCGCGGAAGCAGGCGGGCTCGATGTGTACCTCACGGAGAGCTCGGTTTCGCTCGACGACGCCACGCCCGTGGTCGTCAATGTCGCGGCCGGCACCGGCAGCTCCGCCGTGACGATCGACAGCGGTGATTATCGGCTGCGCGTGACGGGTACCAGCGCTTCGGATGACCTGCGGCTGGATGTGCCGAACATCACGCTGAGCAGTAAAGAAGTCGTCTCGTTGATTCTCACCGCAACGCAGGGCGGCGTGCTGGTAGAAGTCTGGACGCTGCCGCAACAGGGCAGCCTGACGAAATTCGCCAACACCAAGGCACGCATCCGCGGCGCAGTCGGCACGACGACCGGACCCGTCGTGATGCGTGTCGGCAATAGCGGTGTATTGAACGGCGCGGTCGGAGTCGTGGGCAATTACACGCAGGTCGAGGCGGGTAGCGTGCCGGTCACGCTCACCGTCAACTCGGTCGCTGTCAGCGTGCCGAATCAAACGCTGGTGGCGGGCGGCGAGTACACGCTGCTCGCGTGGACGAATGCGTCCGGCACGCAAACCACGCTGATCGGCGACGACAATCGGCTGCCGACTGCGAGCGGCAAGGCGAAGATCCGCGTGGTCAACGGGCTCTCTTCGTTCAATGTGCCGATCACGATGGCGGTCAATTTTTCGCCGCTCGCGGAAGGGATCGCGCTGGGCCAGGCCTCGACGTTCAGCGAGGTCGACGACGGCACCGACTATCAGCTCGACGTGACCAACACCGACACGGCCGAGAACCTGGTGACGAAGACATCCGTCACGCTGCAGTCGGCGGCGGTCTATACGCTGTTCATGTCCGCCAACGGCACGACAGTCAGCGGGACTTTGCGGAAGGATCGTTGAGCGGAGGCTGCATCCTGAGAATGAATGCGCTCTCTTTGTCGCGGGCGTCCGTGTCCGGATCGCCCGCGATGGTGAGTCGATACTGGCCGGGTTGCAGCCGGGCGCCGTCGACGAAGACCGACACGAAGTTGTCGTCGTCCGGCACGAGCCCGCCCAGCTCGGCGACGCTCTGCAGAGAATCGTCGGCACTCACATGGAACAGGCGCACGCGATAACGCTCGGGCCGTGGCGTGAACTCGGGCAGCACGCGCAGCTCGAGCGCTTCGCCTGCAGGCGGCAGCGGGATGTCGGCGTCGATGGCACTGCCGCGCGTCCGGAGGACTGCGTATTCCCGCGTCAGCGTCGGCGTGGTGCCGCCGGCGCCGCGTAGTGCTTCCACGGTCGCAGCGAGGATCGGGTGGGTGTTCGGCGCGCGATCGACGATGAAGAAGGCACCGATGGCGAGCGCGGCAACCGCGGCCGCCGCCGCGAAGTAGTGCCATTGCGGACGCTCTTCACGCTGCAAGAGCTGCTCCAGCTCCCCCGTGTCGCGCAGCTTCATGAGCCCGACCTTGAAACGGGCCGCGGCTTCCAGCTCCTGCACGACTTCGGGATGCTCGAGATAGTACGCTTCGAACGCCTCGCGCTCTTCGTCCGTCAGGCGATCCGCGAGATAGCGGGCGACGACGTGGTTGTCGTCGATGTATCGTCGGTCCATTACCCGTTTCCTGTAGCGACGCCGCCGATCATCTCAAACGAAACACACCAGCAGCACTCCCAGCAGGTCGGACTTGCTGAACCCCCGGGCCTCCAGCAGGGCGCGCAGCCGTTGGCGGGCCCGGAAGATGACCTTGTCGAAGTGTAACGGGGCCAGCCCCAGCGATTGGCAGATCTGCTCCTTGTCCTCCTCGTCCAGATAGAAGCGTTTGACGATCTCGCGGTCGCGCGGGGTCGGCAATGAAGCCACGATTGCACGCACCTCGCGCACGATGCCGGCCTCCAGGCCGTCGTCGGCGGTGCTGCCATGTAATTGCTGGATGGCGTCGCCCGCCGCGCGCAGCTCCGCGCGGTTGTCGAATTCCCTCCGATAGTTGCGGTACAGGTTCAGCGCGACCCGAAAAACGTAGCCGGCGAGGCGCTCCGGCTGCGCCACGCGGCCCTGGCGCGCGTGCACGATCGCAGTGGCGACGGCCTCGTTGAGCATCTCCGCCGCAATGGCGGGATCGCCGATGCGCCGCTGGAGCAGGGCCTGCAGCCCCGCGTAGTGCTGCCTGACGAACTGATCGGAGATTGCGTCTTCGCCCACGGAGCCTGTCCCGGTTCCTTGCTGTATCCGCTGTAAGGATGTCAGGCTAAAGCCGGACTGGCGAAAGAATAGCGGCAGACCTCGATGGCGTCATCCGCGGGCAGCGGGCGTGTTGCGTCGCGAGACGCCGGCGTCACTCGTCGAACAGCGTCTGAATTCGCTGGGCGAAGCGCACGGCCTCGCCCTTGCGGCCGCGGTTGACCAGGTACTGATAGCCGATCGCTGCGGCAGTCTCTTCGAGCTCGCCGCGCTGCTGCACGGCCGCCACGAGGTGCTCCAGGCCCTGTTCTTCGCCGTACTTCAGCAACAGCTGGGCGAGCAGCAGGTGGGCGTCCGGAAAGGAACCCTTGCGTGCCACGAGCTGCTGCAGGCTGTCGATGGCATCTTCCTCGCGGTGCACGCTCAGGAGGAGCTGCGCCTTGGACCACAAGTCCTCGGGCGCGAGGTCCGCGCTGCTCTGCTGCTCGTACTCGGCAATCTTCCAGCGCGCTTCTTTGATCTGGTTGTGACGCTTGCGCCAGTTCGCGAGATTCTGCGTGCGCCAGACGTCGTCGCAATGGTCGATCGCCGGTTGCGCAGCGGGTCCGAGCGTCATCAACGCGGCGGAGCTCGTTGCCGGCGGCGGCAGCTGCGGCGACACGTCGAGCGCAGCGAGGCGTTCGGTGAGGCTCGGATGCGTGTCGTTCTCTGCCGCATATCTGCGTAACGCTTCGCTCAGCCATTGCTGACGCAACGGCTCCTTCTCCAGGATCTTGAATGCGCGCGGCAGCAGCGAGTACGGCTTGTACGGCGGTTCGGGCGCTTCCTCGACGCGCCCCAGGAAGCGCGCCCAGTAGACGTCAGCGAGAAAGCGCGTTGCCATTTCCACCTGGATCAACGCGCGTCCGAGCGTCTGCGCGCTGGTGACCCACGCTGCAAGCTGATCGGACTCGTACTCGTGATTGCGCGCCAGCGCGAAGCTGTATGCGGAGAACCACGGCGCGTACCAGCGATGATAGGACGCGAGCGTGCGCTCGAATGTGTTGGCCGGCTGCGCGAGCTTGGGTAGCAGCAGGTTCCAGCTCTGGCGCAGACGATAGACCCACGCGCCGAACTGGCGCTTGTTGCCGCCGAGGTGCGCGACCTCATGCGCGAGCAGCGCGCAGAATTCGTCGGCGCTGAGCGCGAGCAACAGCGGCGCGCCGATGACCACATGATTGCGGTAGCCGCCGAACACGCCCCACTGCGGGATCTGCCGGATCTCCAGCTTGAACTCGCCGTTGATCTTTACGGTGGTGAACGGCACCACGATGATCTTGCGGGAGATGACATCGATCAGGCGAAACAGATCCGGCGCATCGTCACTCGTGAGCAGCAAGCCGTCCGGCTCCGGCACCTGCACGCGCAGCGCGCGAATCGTCGGAATGAGCGCGGCGCCGCCGACGAGTATGCCGACCGCGGCCAGGAAGGACGGCGCGCCACCGGTCACGAGCGCGAACAGGATCGAGAAACAGCAGGCGAGAATCGCGAGCGCGATCAGCCCGGGAATGAGATAGCCGAGCGCAGCAGCAACTGCGACCTTGCCTAGATAGAGCTGCGGATGCGCATCCGCCTCTCTCTCGAGCCGGCCGATCAGCGTTGAGAAATCGCTACTGTCCATGAATGTGGACCTGTAGGTCGGGCTTCAGCCCGACTCCTAACTACTTCTGTCTCAAATAATCATCCGTACCGCTCAACCAGTCCTGCCGCGGCGGTGCGAACACATCTAGATCGAGCGTGTCTTCCAGCGCGACCGCACGGTGTGGCACGTTGCTCGGAATCACCAGCACTTCGCCCTTGGCGACCACGACGCTGTCCGCGGGGTTCTGCGAATCGACCTGCTCGCCCAGCCAGAAGCGCAGTGCCCCTTCCAATATGTAGGTGACCTGCTCGTTCACGTGGTGGTGCTTCGGCACGATGCTGCCTGCTTTCAGGTAGACGTGCGCGACCATCACTTCCTTACCCGTGACGATCCGGCGCGACAGCGTGGGATTGAGCTGCTCGAGCGGCACGGTGGACCACGAGTATTTGACGGCGGTCGGGGCTTTCATATCCATCTCTCTGGCGCGTGACGCGCCGATCTTGCCATGAGCACTGTGCGGTTGCCCATTCGCGGCAACTCTGAAAGCATCCGGCCTATGAAAACGTCGGCGCGGCAACGCTGTCTCAGTGTGGCGACACTTTCGCTGCTGGCCGTCGTCGCGTTCCCGGCCGCAGCCCAGGAAGAAGCTCAGCCCGAACCTCAGCAGGCAGAGCCGCAAGCGGAGGCAACTCAGCCCGTGCGGCACTTGTTCGTCTCCGACAAGCTCGTGCTCAACGTCTATTCGGAGCCGGAACAGGCGGGCTCGCGTGTGGCGACCATCGAGACCGGGGATGTCGTCGACGAGCTGGAGCGCGCCCAGGGCTTCGTGCGCATCCGACTCTCGGACGGACGCGAGGGCTGGGTCGGCTCCAACTATCTGACCACCGATGCACCTGCTGCCGTGCAGCTCCGCGACCTGCAGCGACAGCAGAAGGGCTCGACGCAGGCCGTCGACAAGAAAGCAGCGGAAGAAATCGCGCGATTGAAAAAGGAAAGCGAGGCGCTG
>DATENH010000138.1:0-22165 GCA_035275145.1 Steroidobacteraceae bacterium
CTTCGCGCGCTGGGCAGGCGCGCGTCTGCCGAGCGAAGCCGAGTGGGAGCTCGCCGCGGAATCGTTGCCTGTGATCGGCAATCTGTTGAACACGGGTGCGCTGCATCCGGTCGCCGCTGGCGTCCAGCCGGGAATGAAGCAGATGTTCGGTGACGTCTGGGAATGGACGGCGTCGCCGTACAGCGCGTACCCCGGTTATCAGCCGCCGCCCGGCGCGCTCGGCGAATACAACGGCAAGTTCATGTGCAACCAGCTGGTGCTGCGCGGCGGCTCGTGCGCGACGCCGGCCGATCACATCCGCGCCAGCTACCGCAACTTCTTCTACGCCGACGCACGCTGGCAATTCATGGGCGTGCGTCTCGCCCGCAATCTGTGAGCTTTGAGGAATCTCCATGGCAAAGCATCCGAGCACGATCCCTGCCCCGTCGCGAACCGACGCACTCACCAACGCAGTGCTGGAAGGCATGCGCAAGCAGCCGCGCCAGCTTTCGCCGGTGTGGTTCTACGACGAGCTCGGCTCGTTCCTGTTCGACAGCATCTGTGAGCTGCCGGAGTACTACCTCACTCGCACCGAGCTGCAGATCATGCGTCAGCATGCCCCGGACATGGCGCATCACATTGGACCGGACGCGGCGATCATCGAGTTCGGTAGCGGTACGAGCATGAAGACCCGCGAGCTGCTGAGTCAGCTCCAATCGCCGGCTGCGTATGTCCCGGTCGATATCGCACGCGATCACCTGCTCGACGCAGCCAGTGCCATCGCACGAGACTATTCGACGCTGCGCGTGATTCCGATCTGTGCGGATTTCACGCGCCCGTTCGATCTGCCGATCTCCGTGCATGCCGCGCGCCGGCGCGTCGTGTATTTCCCGGGCTCGACACTCGGCAACTTCGACCAGGAACAGGCACACGCCCTGCTCCAGCGCATGCGGCACATCATCGGCGCGAACGGCGCCGTGCTCATCGGCATCGACCTGAAGAAAGATCCGCGAGTGCTGGAGCGCGCGTACAACGATCGCGCGGGTGTGACAGCGGAGTTCAACGTCAACGCCTTGCGCCACCTCAACCGTGAGCTCGGCACGGACTTCGATCTCGAGGCGTTCGAGCACCTCGCGGTGTGGGTCGAGAATAAGAGCCGCATCGAAATGCACCTGGTGAGCAAGCGCGACCAGGACGTCCACGTCGGCGACGAGACCGTGCACCTCGACAAGGGCGAGCACCTGACGACGGAGTTCTGCCACAAGTACACCCTCGAGAGCTTCGCGGATCTCGCGGCGACGGCGGGGTTGTCGGTGAGCCGCGTGTGGCTGGATCCGGCCAAGCAATTCAGCGTGCAGTTGTTGGAGCCGAGGGTGTTGTCCGGTTAGATTGCCTCACATATATATGTGAGGCGCCCGCATGTACACGCGTTTCGTGCATCTGCTGAATGCGCTGCACTCGCCCTTCGCGCTGCTGGCCCGCGTCTACGTTAGCTGGGTGTTCCTGAAATCCGGCTGGCTCAAGCTGCAGGATTGGCAGCAGACGCTGTCGCTGTTCGAAGCGGAATACAAAGTACCGTTGCTGCCGCCGCACGCTGCCGCTTTCGTTGGCACTGCCGGCGAGCTGGTGTTCTCCGTGCTCGTGATAGTCGGACTTGCCGGTCGCTTGAGCGCGATCGGCCTGTTCGCGGTGAACGCGCTCGCGGTCATCTCCTACGCACACGTGCTGTTCCAGCAAGGCTTCGAGGCCGCGATCGGCCAGCACTACCTCTGGGGCTTCATGCTGCTCGTCATCGTTGTGTACGGCCCTGGAGCGTTCTCCATCGACGGGCTGCTTGCGCGGCGCTCGGGGTACGTCACGCGCGATTCTTATTGACGATAGCAGCCAGAATCAGCAGGTACGAAAACAGCCGCACCATGTAGATGACCGGGTTGCCTTCGTCGGGATGCTCGACGAACAGGAACGCGATCCGGTTCACGCCTTCGATCGCAAACGCCGCGCTGAAGCCCAGAAACAGCAGGTCGTGCGTCTGCCTCCAGAATTTCAGGAAGAACGCGCTCGCCGCCAGCGAGGCCGTGACGATCACACCGAGCAGGAATCCTTCGAGCATATCAATCGCTCTCGAAAATCAGGCCGTACAACAACAGCAACATGGATGCGGCCGCAACGCTCAGCCGCCACGTGTACAACGTCGCACTGGGGATGAGCGTCAGGTCGACGAACAAAATCGCGTTCGAAACGGTCAAACCGGCGAAGCAGAGGCCGCTCCACAGCAACAGGCGTTGGCGAACCCGCGCGTAGGCCCGCAACAGCAGGAAGGCGCAGAGCCCGACTGTCAGCGTACCGAGGATGTTGACGATGGCTAGCATCGGTTCACCTGTCCTTCTTCAGATCGAACGCGCGAGCGAATTCGCGCACGGCGGTCGAGGCGCGCGAGTGAATGAACGTGGCGAGCGGCACCAGATGACGACGATAGGCGGCTGCGACTTCAGGCATCACCTCACCGCTCGGATCCCATTGCGGGTCGTACCTATACCGCATGGCTGCCGCAGGCTCGGCGGTCACGAGCTGCTGTCGCTGCAGCGACTGCAGGATTGCCGCTGCGACGGAGCGGCCCACATAGATGCGCGCGGCCAGCTCTTCTTCCGACCACAACCGCTGCGGGTCTTCCCACAACAGCAGCAACGCTTCCAGGTGCGGCACCGAATCGATGTGCCCGGCGAGGAATTGCAGGACGCGGGCGGGAATCTCCGGTGATGTCATCGGCGTGACGTTTTACTATAGGCGGGTGGGTGAGTCGAGGCTGATCAAATGACAAAAAAGCTCAGACCCGCCGTTGCGCAGCGTGCCGAACCGCGCAGTCCCGTCGCCGAGGCGCTCACAGCGGAGCGCGCGCGGCTCGCACAGTGCACGCCGCACGAGCACGCGTGGAAAAAATGGGGCCCGTATCTCAGCGAGCGCCAGTGGGGAACCGTGCGCGAGGACTACAGCGCGAGCGGCGACGTGTGGGGATACTTCCCGCACGATCACGCGCGCAGCCGCGCCTATCGCTGGGGTGAAGACGGGCTCGCCGGATTCTGCGATCACGAGCAGCGGCTGTGTTGGTCGCTGGCGCTGTGGAACGGGCGCGATCCGATCCTGAAGGAGCGGCTGTTCGGGCTGACGAACGCCGAAGGCAACCACGGCGAGGACGTGAAGGAGCTCTACTACTACCTCGACGCGACGCCGACGCACTCGTACTTGAAGATGCTCTACAAGTATCCGCAGCGTGCGTATCCCTACGCGGATCTCATCGAAGAGAACCAGCGTCGATCTCGCAGCGAGCCGGAATACGAGCTGCTCGACACCGGTGCGTTCGCGGAGAACCGTTACTTCGATGTGTTCGTCGAGTACGCGCAAGCGAGCGTCGATGACGTGCTCATGCGCATCACGGTTCACAATCGCGGTCCGGAAACTGCAACGCTGCACGTGCTGCCGCAGCTCGTCGTGCGCAACACCTGGGCTTGGCGCAAAGGCGCAGCGAAGTCACGCCTCGCGCAGGACGATGGGCACGTGCTCGTTCAGCACGACGTGCTCGGCGAGTATCGCTGGTACACGGATGGAAATCCGTCGTTGCTCTTCACCGAGAACGAAACCAACACGCAGCGGCTGTTCGGCGTTGCCAACGACGGTTACGTCAAGGACGCGTTCCACGAGCGCGTCGTGAACGAAAACGTCCGCGCAGTGAATCCAGTGCTCTATGGGACCAAGGCGGCAGCCTGGTATCGGCTCGAGATACCTGCCGGGGGTTCGACGCAGATCCGCGCGCGACTCTCGAAGCCAGCTCAGGCACAACCGTTCGCGGACTTCGATCCGATATTCGCTACGCGCCTGCGCGAGGCCGACGAATTCTACGCAGAGATCCAGCACGACCTGCCCGACGCGGATCGCCGGCTCGTCCAGCGCCAGGCATTCGCGGGGATGATCTGGAGCAAGCAGTTCTTCTATTTCGACGTGCCCGAGTGGCTGCGGGGCGATGAGACGCAGGTTGCACCGCCGGTGCAACGCAGGCACGGCCGCAATTGGGAATGGGACCATCTCAACAATGCCGACATCCTCTCGATGCCGGACAAGTGGGAATACCCGTGGTACGCCGCCTGGGACCTGGCGTTTCACGCGTTGCCGCTCGCGCTGATCGACGCGGAGTTCGCGAAAGAGCAGCTCGTGCTGCTGACGCGCGAGTGGTACATGCACCCGAACGGTCAGATGCCCGCTTACGAATGGGCCTTCGGCGACGTGAATCCGCCGGTGCACGCGTGGGCGACCTGGCGCGTGTTCCAGCTCGACCGCAAGCAACGGGGCGACGCGGGCGACCTGAAGTTCCTGGAGCGCGTGTTCCACAAGCTGCTGCTGAACTTCACCTGGTGGGTCAATCGCAAGGACGCGGAAGGCCGCAACGTCTTCCAGGGCGGCTTCCTCGGTCTCGACAACATCGGCGTGTTCGACCGCAGCCAGAACCTGCCGACCGGCGGGCATATCGATCAGGCGGACGGCACGAGCTGGATGGCGATGTACGCGCTCAATCTCATGCGCATCGCACTCGAGCTCGCCCAGCACAACAACGTGTACGAAGATGTCGCGACCAAGTTCTTCGAACACTTCCTGCACATCGCGGAAGCGATCAGCACGTTCGGCGAGGACGGCGTCAGCCTGTGGGACGACACGGACAAGTTCTTCTACGACGTGCTGCACACGCCGGACGGGCGCACGACTCCGCTCAGAGTACGCTCGATGGTCGGGCTGATACCGCTGTTCGCAGTCGAGACGCTCGAGCCGGAGCTGCTGGAGCGCGTGCCCGAGTTCGCCGCGCGCCTGGAGTGGTTCCTGAACTATCGGCCCGATCTCGCCAATCTCGTGTCGCACTGGGATCAGCCGGGCCGCGGCAAGCGTCGCCTGCTCTCGCTCCTGCGCGGCCATCGCATGAAGAAGCTGCTGGTGCGCATGCTCGATCCGCAAGAGTTTCTCTCGGATTTCGGCGTGCGCGCGTTGTCGAAAGCGCACGAGCGCGAGCCGTACATATTCACGGTGAATGGCTCGGACCTGTCGGTGCGCTACGTACCGGCCGAGTCGGACTCCGGGCTGTTCGGCGGCAACTCCAACTGGCGCGGCCCGATCTGGTTTCCGGTGAACTTCCTGATCATCGAGTCGCTGCAGAAGTTTCATCACTACTACGGCGACGATTTCCGCGTCGAGTGCCCGACCGGCTCGGGCAAGCTGCTGACACTCGATCAGATCGCGGACGAACTCGCGACGCGGCTGGAACGATTGTTCCTGACGAACGAGCGCGGCGTGCGGCCCGTGCTCGGGCAATATCCCCGGATGCAGGAAGATCCGTTCTTCCGCGACTACGTGCTCTTTTACGAATACTTCTGCGGCGACACTGGACGCGGCGTCGGAGCGACGCACCAGACGGGCTGGACCGGGCTGGTCGCGAAGCTGCTGAAGCCTCGACTGCCCACGCATGGCGACCGCCGCCATGCACGTCGCGAGTAAGCGTATGCTACGTGCCATGCGCGTACCTGCTGTCGTCATCTGCGTCGCATCGATCCTGCCGCTCGCGGCTTCGGCCGAGTCCATGCGTTGCGGCAAGTGGATCGTGAACGAAACGATGACCACCAACGAAATCGTGCAGAAGTGCGGCGAGCCGCAGCAGAAGGACGTCTCGAAAGAAGACGTGTACGCCAGGAACCAGGCGGGCTACTCGACCAGGCGCGGCGAGCAGGTGATCGAGCGCTGGTACTACAAGCCCAGCTCCGGCTCGCTCACGATGATGGTGAAGATCCTCGACGGCAAGGTCGTGAGCATCGAGCGCGCGGACTAGAGCTCGCTACCAGATCTTCCACCACGGCTTCGCCGGCGCCGCTTCGTAGTGGAGCTGCATGACGAACCCTTCGTGGCCGAACGCTGAGGGGCCGTAGACCACGCGGATCTTTTCCTTCGCGCTGTTGCCAATGGTGTCGCCGTCCTTGATCACCGGACCATGCTCCAACAGGTAACCCGCGAGCCCATGGAACCGCTCCCGCAGATCGCCTGGCTTCTCTGGTGAGTCCTGCGCGACCAGCTCCATGTGTCCGAGTGCCGTCAGCCCCTGGGTGAAACCCGCACTGCGCTTTTCCGTCTGCCAGCCGACGCGAAAGTCGATCCAGATGTCCACGGGCGGGCCGAGCGGCAGGATCTGCTCGGCAAACTCGAGGAAGATCGCCTTGGGAATCACCAGCGTCGCGTTGCCCCAGTAGACACCGATGACGGCATCGCTGGCAGCGAGCAGCGCGACCGTCACTTTCGTCAGCAGCGTCGATCGTTCGACTGCGTTGAGCTCCGTGCGAATCGCGACGATGAGGTGCGCGCAATGCGCCTTCACTTCATTGGCAGCATTCTTCCACAGCAGGCTCGTGGCACAGGGTCCTTCGAGATCCGACCACGGGATTGGAGCCTCCACGAACGTATAGAGGAGGTCACCATCGCGTAGCCTGATCGATACGGTGCTGCCGTTGTCCGAGTCGAGTACCGCATCCAGATCCGGATAGCGCGTACGCAACTCCTGCTCGACGCGCGCTGCTGACGGCGCTGCCGAGTCGCGCAGCATGACCATTGAGACGCCGACGTCCATTGATCTGGGGATCAGGAATCAGGCGCGCAGCGGAGCGGTGTCGGCGTGCAGGAACCAGCGGTTGATCACGACGTTCTTCGTGAACCACTGCGTCTGCATCAGCGAGCGTGCCAGCGCCAGCTTCCACGACTCCGGCAACGAGCTCGCGAGCGACGTGCCGTTGTTGCGGGTACCGAAGCGCGCAGAGAGCTGCGCTTCGTATTCGGCCAGGCGCTGCTTGCTGTAGTCGCCGCGCGCGTTCGCGATGATGCGAGCGGCCATCAGTCCTGACTCGATCGCGGGTCGGATGCCCTCGCCGCTTTCCGGATACGCGAGACCGGCGGCGTCACCGATGATGAGCACGCCGTCGCCGATCACCGGTCGCTTGGCATGCGAGTACAGCAGGTACGCATGACCTTTGAAGCGCGCGGGTGCATCGGCCGGCACCTTGCCCTGCGACTGCAGCCAGCTACTGAACGCGTGCACGTGCTCGACCAGGCCCTTGTTGCCTTCGCGCCCGAGGCCGACATTGAGGAAATTCCCCTTGCGGAAGCACCAGCCGTAGCCCTTCAAATCGTCGCAGAAGTACAGCTCGGGCCGGTCGTGCTCGACGCCACAGTGCAGCGCCTGGTCGTCGCTCATCTCGAACTCGATCTCCTGCGCGCAGATCGCGCGCTCGTCCTTGCCGAGATTCGCGCCGAGAAAGCGCACCACCGGGCAGAAGTGACCGCCGGCGCCGATGACGAGCGCTGCGCTGATCGTCCCGTTGACGAGCCAACGGCCATCGACCCGCTCCATCGACTCCCACGCTTCGCCGAGTCGCAGACGCGCGCCGGAACGTTGCAGCAGGTAGTTGTCGAACTCGCAGCGGCGGATGCCGTAGCTGACGATCTTCTCGAAGTGCACCGGCTTGGCAGTGCGCTCGCCCATGCCGGTGATGAAGCTGGTGATCGGTTGCAGCACGCGGCCCTGTTGGTAGTCGCGCGTGTCGATCTCCAGCTCGTCCACGACTTGCGGTGTGATCCAGCCGGCGCAGACCTTGTCGCGCGGGAACGGGCTCTTGTCGAGGATCAGCACGTCGAGCCCGACGCGACTGAGCTGCCGCGCACACGACGAGCCCGCGGGCCCGCCGCCGACGATCAGAACGTCGCAAGATTCGGCCGCGGTCATCGACCGCTCATCTTTGATAGATGTTGGGTTGATAGATGTCGGCCCGGGTCCACGGGATCTGGTTGTTGCGGCCCGGCGCGAACACCACCTGGAATAGCTGCAGCTCGCCGACCGAGAACGCCGCCTGCGAGCCGAGCAGGTACAGCCGCCACATGCGCACGAAGCGTTCGTCGAACATCTTCGCGACGCTGTCGGCCGCACGCTCGTAGAGCATGTGCCACCACTCGAGCGTCTTCGCGTAGTGCAGGCGGATGTTCTCGACGTCGAGCACGGAGAAGTTGCAGCCCTCGAAGATCTCCATCATCTCCTTGAGCGACGGCGGATGTGCGCCGGGGAAGATGCGCCGGTCGATCCAGCGATGCATCAGCTTGGCGCGGTTGCGGCCAATGGTGTGGATCAGTCCCATGCCGGAGTCCTTCAGACAGCCGGCGATCACGCCGCCGAGCTCCTCGTAGTTCTCGGCGCCGACGTGCTCCAGCATGCCGACCGACACGAACTTGTCGTAGTGACCCGAGATATTGCGGTAGTCGTCCTCGACGTACTCCACTTCGTTGCTGAGCCCTGCCGCCTTCGCGCGCTCGCGCGCATACGCAATCTGCTCGCGCGAAATGTTGAACGCGCGAACCTTCACGCCGTAGCGACGCGCCATATGCAATGCGAGCGCGCCCCAGCCGCAACCGGCTTCGACCACCCGCTCGCCGCGGTTCAGTCGAACCTTGCGACACACGTGATCCATCTTGGCGATCTGCGCCTGGTCGAGCGTGGCCGCGGGCGTCGGGAAATACGCGCAGGTGTACGCCATGGTCTCGCCGAGCCACAGCGAATAGAACTCATTGCCGATGTCGTAGTGATGGTGAATGTTGTCGCGCGAGCCGGTCAGCGTGTTGCGCGTCCGGCGATGCCGCCACGCCGCGAGACGACGCCGGAACGACATCGGCTGAGCGGCCTCCGCTGCGCCGACGTACAGCTCCTCGATCATCCGCAGGATGCTGCCGTCCACGTCGATCTTGCCGGCGCAATACAGCTCGCCGAACTGCAGGTCCGGGTCGGTGCACAGGCGCAGGAGCGTGCGGCGATCGGCAATGCGCAGCGTTGCCACCGGGGCCGAGCCGAGCGGTGCGATCTTGTCGCCATTCCAGAGCGAGAACGCGATGGGAGGATTGCCGAACGCATGCAGGAGCGTGCGGATCAGCCGCGTTTCCATCGAGTACCGAGCGTCGTCGGCAACGACTGCCGGCGACTCGTAACTTGCCTCATCCATCGCTTCGTCCGAAGGCGGCAGCGGTGGCGGAGACGATCGACCTTCATTCGCCGTCTGCACGGGTGTGCTCCCCTTGAACCCCAACCCTCAGCGATTGTACAAGAGCAATCCTCCTGTGGCGTAACGCCCCCGCTTCGACCAAGGTCCGTTGTATGCAGTTCAGCCTGGCCCGCTCGCTCCTGGCACCGATTGCGATTGCCATAACCCTGGGCGGCGCGGCCCAGGCCGCCGGGACCCGGATCACCGGCGCCCAGATCGATGCGGCCGCGAAGGCGATCGAGCCGAAGACCATCGAGTGGCGGCGCGACTTTCACACGCACCCCGAGCTCAGCAACCGGGAAGTGCGCACGGCGGAACAGATTGCCAAGCGCCTGCGCGCGGTGGGCGTCGAGGTGCAGACCGGGGTCGGCGTGACCGGAGTCGTCGGGCTCCTGCGCGGCGGCCAGCCGGGGCGCACCGTCGGCCTGCGTGCCGACATGGATGCCTTGCCAGTGACGGAGCAGACCGACGTGCCGTTCAAGTCGAAGGCAACGGCGCAGTTCCGTGGCGAAACCGTCGGCGTGATGCACGCGTGCGGCCACGACTCGCACGTTGCGATTCTGCTCAGCGTCGCCGAAGTGCTTGCGGGAATGCGCCAGCAGCTTGCGGGACAAGTGCTGTTCGTGTTCCAGCCCGCCGAAGAAGGTCCGCCCGAAGGCGAGCGCGGCGGCGCGAACCTGATGCTCGAGCAGGGCGTATTCAAGCTGGCGAAGCCTGACGTCATGTACGGATTGCACGTGATGGCGTCGCTCCCCACGGGCGTGATCGGCTACCGCTCCGGTCCGTTCATGGCGAGCGCCGACAGCTTTACCCTGACGGTCAAAGGTCGCCAGACACACGGCTCGCGGCCCTGGGGCGGCGTGGATCCGATCGTTGTTTCGTCGCAGATCGTGCTGGGGCTGCAGACGATCGTCAGCCGGCAGGTCGATATCACAGCCATTCCGGCCGTCATCACGGTCGGTGCGATCAAGGGCGGCATCCGCTTCAACATCATTCCCGACGAGGTCCAGATGGTCGGCACTGTGCGCACGTTCAGCGGTGACGTACGCAATGACATCGTGCGCCGTATGCAGGCAACTGCGAGCAATATCGCCGCAGCGAGCGGAGCTACTGCCACCGTGCGCTTCAAGGATCTCGCGAAGCCGGAATCTGCGGATGAAGTCTCGGTGCCGACGGTCGTGAACGACGCCGCAGTCACCGCTGCAGCGCTGCCGGTCTTCGAGCGGCTCGTCGGCAAAGCCAACGTGCGCGAAGTCAGCCTGCAGACGACCGCGGACGACTATTCGGTCTTCGCGCAGCAGGCGCCGTCGCTGTACTTCTGGATCGGTGTCACGCCGCCGGATCGGGACCCGAGCAAGGTCGCGTTCAACCACTCGCCGCAGTTCTACCTCGACGAAGCCGGGATGATCACGGGGGTGCGCGCGCTGCTCACCCTCGCAACAGAATACTTGTCGAAGTAGCGGATGTCGGGCTAAAGCCCGACCTACAGGCCCTGACTTGTAGGTCGGGCCTTAGCCCGACACAATCGCTGCTCATGGCAGAGGCGTCTGGCCGCCCCATCCTCTTCGAGCTCGCGCGGCTCGCCGCCGTCGTGGCCCTGCCCCTTCTCGGTGTCATCGGCTTCCTGCTGTTCGATGGCGCGCGTCGCGAGGTCGCTCATGCAACCGACGAGGCTCGTAGCGTCGCCGCCGAAACCGCCGCACGCAGCGAGCGCTTTCTAGGCGACTTTCGCGCCACGCTCGAAGCAGTCGCCCAGCGGCCGCAGGTGCGTGCGATGGATCCATCAAACTGCGATCCCGCCCTGCCGACGCTGAAAGAACTGTATCCGCGCGCCGGCAACATCATTGTGGTCGACAGAGAGGGCTGGATCCTCTGCGGCGCCAAGCCGCCGCCGGGCGGCGAGCGCTTGCGCATCATCGACACCGCCATGCATCAGGAGCTGATGCGCGAAGGCGGGTTCAGGCTCTCGGATCCGCTGATCGGCCGGATCAGCAAGACCTGGGGAGTGACAGCCGTGCAGGCCGTTCGCGGCGATGACGGCAGCATCGTCGGCGCGGTCGGCATGGCGATCGATCTGCAGCACCTGCAGCCGTTCGGTCCGTTCGACAACAAGGGCATCGTCGCCGGCATCGTTGCCCAGCCCGGCATCGTGATCGCGCGCTCGCGCGATCAACAGCAATGGATCGGCCAGAACGTGAGCGGCACGCCGGCGATTGCGGCGATGCTGGCACACAAGACGGGAACGCTGCGCGGCGCCGGCCTCGATGAGCGGGACCGGCTCTGGGCGTTCCGTCCCGTGACCGGCACGCACTGGACTGCGTATGCCAGCGTCGATGCTGAGTCGGCGATCGCTCCCGCACGGCGACGCGCACTCGGAGCCTTGTTGCTGGTCTTGGTAATCGTCGGCGCGACGATCGCGGTGGCAGCGTACGCGGCCCGGCGCATCGCGCGACCGATCAGCGCGATTGCGGAAGTCGCGCGAGCGCGAGCCGGCGGAGCCGACGACGTGCGCGTCGAGGTCGCAGGTCCGCGCGAGGTCGCGAATGTCGGCGTTGCATTCAATGCGCTGATCGACACGCGTGAGCGCGCCAATCGAGAACGTGAAGCCGCGCAGGCGAAGCTGCAGCTGCAATTGAGTCGCCTCGACCTGCTGCACCGGATCACTCGCGCAATCGGCGAGCGGCACGACCTGCGCAGCATCTTTCAAGTCGTCATCCGCAGCCTGGAGGCGGATCTGCCGATCGACTTCGGTTGCGTCTGCCTCTACGTCGAAGCGGAGCGCGTGCTGACGGTCACCAGCATCGGCTCGCGCAGCGACGCCGTGACCAAGCAGTTGGCGATGATGGAGCACGAGCGCATCGCTGTGGACAGCAATGGACTGGCGACTTGCATCAAAGGACAGCTCGTCTACGAGCCGGACATCGCACGCGCCAGCGGCGAATTTACGCAGCGCCTCGCGAACGCCGGCCTGCGCGCCCTGGTGATCTCACCGCTGGTCGCACAAGGCACTGTGTTCGGCGTGCTGATCGCCGCGCGCAAGGAAGCGGAAACGTTCTCCAGCAACGAGTGCGAGTTCCTGCGACAGTTGAGCGATCACGTCGCGCTCGCCACGCATCAGGCTCAGCTCTACACGACGCTGCAACAGGCGTACGACGACCTGCGGCAAAGCCAGCAGACTGTGATGCAACAGGAGCGCCTGCGAGCTCTCGGCCAGATGGCCAGCGGCGTCGCGCACGACATCAACAACGCCGTCGCGCCCATCGCGCTTTACACGGATTCACTGCTGGAACACGAAACGGGTTTGAGCGAGCGCGCACGCGGCTACCTGAGCATCATCCGCCGCGCGATCGCCGACGTCGGCGAAACGGTCAAGGGCATGCGCGACTTCTACCGGCCGCAGGACCGGGAAGCGGCGCTCACCCAGATCGACCTGAATCCCGTCGTCACGCAGGTGATCGAGCTGACGCGCGGCCGTTGGCGCGATCTGCCGCAGCAGCGTGGGATCGCGATCTCGATGCGCACCGAGCTGCAACAACCGCTCGGCGCCATCCTCGGACAGGAAAGCGAGATCCGCGACGGGTTGACGAACCTCATCTTCAATGCGGTCGACGCGATGCCGGACGGCGGCACGCTGACAGTGCGCACTCGCAGCTCCGCCGAGACAGTGCAGCTCGAAGTCGCGGACTCCGGCATCGGCATGGACGAGGAGACTCGCCGCCGTTGCCTCGAGCCCTTCTTCACGACGAAAGGCGAGCGCGGCACCGGCCTCGGCCTCGCGATGGTCTACGGCATGGTGCGTCGACACAGCGCAGAGCTGGAGATCGACAGCATGCTGCATCGGGGCACGACGATGCGTATCACGTTCGCTGCCGCGCACGCGGCCGCGGCAGCACCGCCGCAAGCGGCTGCGCCCGAAGCGGCGCCGCGTGCGTTGTCGGTCCTGCTGGTCGACGACGATCCGCTCGTGCTCGAATCGCTGCGCGCCACGCTCGGCAGCGATGGTCACAAGATCGCCGCAGCCGACGGCGGCCAGGCGGGTATCGACGCCTTCACCGACGCACAGCAGCGCGGCGAGAAGTTCGATGTCGTGATCACCGACCTCGGCATGCCGCACATCGACGGACGGCGCGTCGCTGCGGCAATCAAAGCGGCCTCGCCTGCGACACCCGTGATATTGCTCACCGGCTGGGGCCAGCGCCTGGTGGACGACGGCGACATTCCAGCGCACGTCGATCACGTGCTCAACAAGCCACCGAAGCTGCGCGACCTGCGCGCGGCGCTCTCTCATGTCATCCCGAACCCGGAGGAACGATGAAGCTCGCATGCACGATTGCGCTCGCGCTGGCACTGACTTTGCTCGGAAGCACGCCCGCCAGTGCCCAGACGAGCGCGCCCGCCGTCTACATCCACGCAGGTGCGCTGCTCGATCGTCCGGGCCAGGCGCCGCGCGGAGCGTCGACGATCATCGTGCGTGACGGTCGAGTCGAAGCGGTTCGCGATGGCCTGGTCGCGCCGGAGGGCGGCGCCCGGCTGGTCGACTTGAGCAGGCAGTTCGTGCTGCCGGGCCTGATCGACATGCACGTGCACATCTTCAACGACGACGACAAGATGCGGGCGCGGCTGGAGCAGAACAATCGCGACATCGAGGACAACCTGCTGATCGGCGTCGGCAACGCGCGGCGCACCCTCGAAGCTGGTTTCACGACTGTGCGCGACCTCGGCTCGGAGGTGCGCAGCATCACCGCGCTGCGCGATGCGATTTTGTCGGGCGCGATTGCCGGGCCGACGATCGTCGCAGCGGGGCGCGCGATCTCGATCACCGGCGGCCATGGCGATGGCTCCAACAACACCAATCGCGACATCACCGAGGCAGTGCGCGAGCATGCGACCAACCTGTGCAACGGCGCCGACGATTGTCGTCGCGCGGTGCGCGAGCAGATCTCGCAAGGCGCGGATGTCATCAAGTTCGCGGCGACGGGCGGCGTGAACAGCAACATCGCCGGCGGGCTCAACCAGCAGATGTTCCCCGATGAAATGAAGGCGATCATCGACACCGCACATCTGTTCGGCCGCAAGGTCGCCGCGCATGCTCACGGCAAGAACGGCATCAAGGCGGCACTCGAAGCGGGCGTCGATTCGATCGAGCACGGCACCTACACCGACGCGGAAACGAACGCGCTCTTCAAGAGGACGGGCGCCTGGCTGGTACCGACGATGATCGCCCCGCACGCAGCTCTCGCCCAGGCGAAAGCCGGCGCGCGCTCGAAGAACACCTTGGCGAAAGCTGAAGAAGCCGCAGCAGCACACGGCAAGAACATCGCTGCTGCGATCAAGGACGGCGTGAAGATCGCCTTCGGCACCGACACCGGCGTGTCGGATCATGGCAAGAACGCACAGGAGTTCGCGCTGCTGGTGAAGGCCGGGCTGACGCCGGCGGGCGCGATCAAAGCAGCGACGCTGGATGCAGCGACGCTGCTCGACCGCGTCGCGACCGTCGGCAGCATCGAGCCTGGCAAAGACGCGGACATCATTGCCGTCGCGTCGAGCCCGCTGAACGACGTCACGGAGCTGGAGCGGGTGCGCTTCGTGATGCGCCGAGGCGTGGTGCACAAGCTGGACGGCGCGAGGCAGGCGTTTCCGGTGGACTAGCAGAGCCTCGCGGCCAAGTGTGAAGGGCATCACACTCGGGGCCGAAAGTTTCGGCGCAGGCTGCCGCTGTTCCCCTGAGGGCCGGACAGCTCGCTTATGCCATTGAAGATGTCGAAGAATCTCCTGGGAATCCTCGCCGGCCAGGCGTCCATCGTGACGATCCTGGTGCTGGTGCTGCTGCTGTCGATCGTCGGCGCCCCGCTCCTGCAGCAGAAGAAAGTCGTGGCGCAGCGGCTCGGCGCGGACGTCGCCGTGACCAAGGCGTTCGCGATCACCGAAGCGATTCTCTCAGGCGAGCAAGGTCGCGAGTCGCTCGATACCTACGCATCTTCGTTCAGCGCCTCGCATCTCCAGCATGCACTGGCACCCGACGCGGCAACGCAGCCGGCGGGCGCGCACGCCGCGAGCGCGGCTGCAGCGCTGCGCGAGAATGCCGGCCGGCCTTACATCCATTTCGAGAACGTCGCAGGCAACCCGCACCTTTTCTATGCCGTGCGCGACCGTGCCGACGGCGTGCTGCTACTCGACCTCTCGCTCGACCGCGAGCGCGCGACGATCGGCCGATTCTTCGGCCAGTCGTACCTGTCGATGAATGCGGTGGGCTACTTCATGGTGGCGCTGCTGATGTTCGGCGCCTTCAGCCTGCGCTTCTACCTGCGCACTCTGATCGACATGCCCGAGCCGGAGCGCAGCGACACCATCATCCAAGGTCTGCGCGGCGAGCTGCACAGCCGCCGCAACCTGCTGCCGTGGCTGCTGGTGATGTGCGGCTGCATCTTCGCGGTCGACATCGCCAACATGCTCGATTCGGCCGTCGGCATCGGTTACCTGCTGGCAGTCGTCCTCGCGCTGTCCTCCAGCAAGCACTGGCATATCACTCTCATCGCAACGATCAGCGTGATGCTGATGTTGATCGCGCCGATCCTGTCGCCCTACGACGCAAACTGGTGGTCGTACCTGGAGAGCCATTCGGTCACGGTGTTCGCGCTGCTGGCGACCGGCTTCTTCGGCTCGGCGAACCTGCGCAAGTCGCAAGCCGAGGCATTGGCGCTCGCGGAAGCCGCGCGCCAGCGCGCCGAGACCGCGGACCTGCGCGAAGCACTGGAGCGGGCCGAAGCCGCAGAGGCCGAGAACCGCCGCATGGTCGAGCGCATCCGCATGGCCAACGAAGCCGGCGGTCTGTCGGTGTGGGAATGGGACATCAAGAAGGACATCACGCGCATCGAGGAGAACAGCCCGTTCCTCGAGCGCATGGGTGCGTCGACCGAGCTGCGCGGCCGGGAATACGTCGACAGGTACATTCATCCCGAGGACCGTGAGGGCTGGGTCGCGCACTTCACGAAAGTGCTCACGGGCGGCGACCAGTTGTTCACGTATCGCTATCGCGCGTTGTTCAAAGACGGGACCGTCGGTCACATCCAATGTCACGCACGCGTGATGCGCAATTCGAAGGGTCAGCCGGTGAAAGTGCTCGGCATCGACTGGGATGCCACCGACGAGGAACGGGCGAAGGAAGAGATCGCGCGGCAGTCGGCCGATCTGCGCGAAGCGCAGGAGCGCTTCCAGCGCGCGGTGTCGGGTACGCAGGATGCGTTGTTCGAGTTCAACCTGCGCAGCGGCGAGACGTGGTATTCGCCGCGCTTCCGCGAGATGCTCGGTTACGCGCCGACCGACAGCGGCGGCGAGGGCCAGATCGAAACGTTCATCCATCCCGACGACGGCGCGATCGTCGGCAAGGCGATGGGCGACCACCTGACGTTCGGCTTGCCCTACGACGTCGAATATCGCCTGCGCAAGCGCGACGGCGAGTGGCTGTGGGTGCGCTCGCGCGCCTCGGCCGAGCGCGACATCGAAGACCGGCCGCTGTGGCTCGCGGGCTCGATCCGCGACATCACCGACGAGCGCGCGGGCCGCGAAGCCATGGTGCTCGCGACACAGGAGGCCGAAGCGGCCAGCCGCGCGAAGAGCACGTTCCTCGCGACCATGAGCCACGAGATCCGCACGCCGATGAACGGCATCATCGGCATGACCGGCCTGATGCTGGAGACCAACCTCGACCGCGTGCAGCGCGACTACGCGGAAACGATCCGCGCCAGCGCCGACTCGCTGCTGACGATCCTCAACGACATTCTCGACTTCTCGAAGATCGAGGCCGGCAAGCTCGACATCGAGCACCTCGAGCTCGACCTGCGCTCGAACGTCGACGACGTCGGCTCGATCATGGCGTTCCAGGCCGCCGCCAAGAGCCTGGAGCTGGTCGTGAACGTGCGCCCCGAAGTGCCGGAGCGCGTGTTCGGCGATCCGCAGCGCATCCGCCAGTGCCTGCTGAACCTGGTCGGCAACGCCATCAAGTTCACGCCGAGCGGCGAAGTCGTGCTGGAAGTGTGCTGCGTCGGCCGCCAGGACGGCCGCGCGCTCGTGCACTTCGAAGTGCGCGATACCGGCATCGGCATTCCGGAGCAGTCGCTCGACCGGTTGTTCCAGCCGTTCACGCAGGCGGACTCCTCGACGACGCGGCGCTTCGGCGGCACGGGCCTCGGCCTGTCGATCGTGCGCAAGCTGGTCGAGATGATGGGAGGCCAGGTCGGCGCGCACAGTCAGCCCGGCAAGGGCTCGACGTTCTGGTTCACGCTGCCGCTCGAGCCCGCTGAAATCGCGGGCGCGGAGCCCAAGCAGGATCACGACGCCGGCGGACGGCGCGTGCTGCTCGTGGATGACAGCGCGACGAACCGTCAGGTCATGGCAAGCCAGCTCAAGCATGCAGGCTATGAAGTCGAGACCGTCGCGAGCGCGATGGCTGCGATGGCGATCCTGCGCAAGCCTGGACCGAAGCCGTTCGATGCGGTCGTGCTCGATTACCAGATGCCCGACATGGACGGCGCGATGCTCGGCGAGCAGATCGTGAAGTCCCGCGATATCGCGCCGACGCGCCTGATGCTGCTGACTTCGCTCGATCGCTCCGGCGACATGCAGCGCTTCGCCCAGATCGGCTTCTCGGCGTACCTGACGAAACCGGTTCGCACGCGCGAGCTGCTCACCTGCTTGAATCGCGCGCTGTCGCATGAGGCCGAGGAATGGCACATGCACAGCCAGCCGATCATCACGCGCGGCACGCTGGTCGCCACCGAAACGCGGCGGCAGTACTCCGGACAGGTGCTGCTGGTCGAAGACAACGCGATCAACCAGCGCGTTGCACGCCGCTTCCTCGAACGCCTCGGCTGCAAAGTGCAGGTCGTCGGCGACGGCCGCCAGGCCGTCGAAGCGTTCGAGCGCAGCAGCTACACATTCATATTGATGGACATGCAGATGCCGGTCATGGACGGGCTGGAAGCGACGCGGCGCATCCGCGAGCTGGAAACCGCGGGATCGAAGCGCACGCCGATCGTTGCGCTCACTGCCAACGCAATGATGGGCACGCTCGAGCGCTGCCTGGAGGCCGGGATGGACGACTATCTGACGAAGCCGCTCGATATCTCGCGGCTGCAGGACGTGCTGGATCGCTTCATGGGCCGCGCCGATGGCGAGCCGATCGCCCCGGCCGCGCTATCGAGCGCAGCGGCGCAAGGCGCGAGCCCCGACAACGCGATCCGCGCACGGATTGCCGACGTCGCCGGCGACGATCAGGAATTCATGATCGAGCTGGTCAACGCCTTCCTGTCCGGCGGCGAAGACACCGTGCACGAACTGCGCGCAGCGGTCGAGCTGGGAGATGTCGCCGCAATCGGCCGCGCCGCGCACAAGCTCAAGGGCGCTGCGGCGAACCTGCACGTCAACAATCTCGCGACGCTGTCGTTCGATCTGGAGACGCGGGCGAAGTCCGGCCAGAAGGCGGACTGGCGCGCGGACTTCGAGAAGATCGCCGCGGAATTCGCGCGCGTCGGCGCCAGCATGCGGTCGGAGTTCGGAATCGAAGAGCCGGCGCGCAAGGCCGGCTAGCCGGCAAAAGTCACGCCTTTTGACGGCGTTGTCGAAAGGGCCTTGGCCACTTTCGACGAGAAAACTAGTCGTCGCGCTCGATTTCGCGCAGGCTCTCGATCTGGTTCTGCGGCGATTCGTAGAGCAGCAACGCCATTGCCACGCTGGCGACGCGGTCCTGCTCCAGCGACGTGAGGTCGGGCGACATCCACACTCGCCCACCATTGATGAGCTCGACGGCGGCGATCACTTCATTGTCGAGCCGGATCTCGTAACCGACGATACTGCCGGGTCCGCGGCTGCCTTCGATGCGATTGACCGACTGCAGGTCCCAGCGGGTCACGCCGAAGTCGATCTTCCCCTCTTCGGATGACGCGAGCGTCGGCATCTCGAAGAACTCCATCTCCCCTTCAGCAGCGCCGTAGTACGCGCAGTGCAGCGGCGGGATGCCTTTCAAAGCACCGCTGTCGAGCGACCAGTCCTTGTATGCGACGGCCTCGGCGCGCGCTATGCACTCCGCCGAGATCACGCCGTCGCTCGCGTCGAGGTCGAAGTGAAACGGCTTCTCGTAGGACTCGAACTCGAGCGCGGCCTTGCCGATGGGTGCTGCATGCGAGCGGAACTTGCCCCAACCGACGTCGATGCCCGTCGTGTGCCACTGGCCGAAGGTCAGCGGATCTTCGGGCTTGCGCCAGGACGACGTGCGCTCGACGGCGAAGGGCTGAGCGTCTGCCAGATCCCGACTGACCTGCATGCGCGCGACCTCACAGGCGCTCAGGAGCGCGAGGATTGCCAGGCAGAAGCACGCGAGTCGGGACATGTGCTGAGTATCACGACACGGCGATGAAGCGCACGTGAACGGCTACGTCGGCTCGACGAATTCCTTCGGCTTCTGCGAGCCGCCGCCGAAGAAGAACTTCTCCATCTCCTCGACCAGGAACTTGCGTGCCTTCGGGTCGATCGGCGTGAGCCGATATTCGTTGAGCAGCATCGTCTGGTGCTTGAGCCAGCGCTGCCAGGCTTCCTTCGACACGTTCTCGTAGATGCGCTGCCCGAGCTCGCCGGGATAGGGAGCGTAGTCGAGGCCTTCGGCTTCGATGCCCAGGAGCACGCATTTCACTGTTCTTGCCATGGTCGCATTCAATCCTTGCGCGTCACGATGCGCAAGCGCGCGGTCGCGGTTGCAACCAGAACGCCGTCGGCGTCCCGAAGTTCGCCGACCGTCTCCGCATTGCGCTCGTCGCGCGTCACGAGCCGGCTGGTCGCGGTGAATATTCCGAGCTTGGCCGGCTTCAGGAACGACACGTTGAGGTTGGCAGTGAGCCCGGTCTCCTGCCCTGGCAGCACTGCGTAGAGCGCAAGCGCAGTCGAAGAGTCGAGCATCGCGCACAGGATCCCGCCCTGCACGGTGCCGTGGCGATTCAGAAATTCGGGAAGCGCGCGGAAGCGCAGCACCGCGCCGCCTTTGACCTGATCGATCTCGACGACCTCGCGGCCCAGCATTCTCGCCGCGGGCGGCAGGTAGGCAAGGATCTCGTCCTTGGTCATTGTGCTGGGGTCATCGCGCTGGCGCGGCCTTGCGCCGACGCAGCCACGCCTCGACGGCGAGCCAGTTCGGGACCCAGGAAATCCAGGCGACCAGCGTGTAAGCCACAGGGAAGCTCACGCCTGCGATGATCAGCAGCGGCAGCTCGATGCGCAGCGTCGCCGCGCCGAACGTCAGTGCGTAGTTGCGCAGGATCCAGCGACGATGCTCCTGCACGTTGCCGCGCCGGATTGCGAGGTAAGCCCGCGTGCCGCTGTAGAGCCAGAACACTGCGAGCGTCGCGAAGCCCACGCGTCCGACAGTGCCTGCCGAGCTGATCGGTGCGAAGTACAAACCGGCCAGGCCGCCGGCGAGGACGGCCGTCAGGTACGTCCGGCCGAGCCATCTGTGCACTCTGGGCCATGACGTACGCAGCCGCGTGATCAGCTGAAACGGGCCGATCAGCGCCGCGATCGCGCCGCCGAATGCGTGCGACCAGCCAGCGATCGCGGTGGCGAAGAAGCGTTCCTTGATCTCGGCGGAGCCGTGGTCCCCGACGAGCATGAACATGACGGCATTACCCGCGGCGAACAGGCTGCCGAGCAGCAGCAGGATCCAGCCGACGCGCTTCCAGTTGCTGGCCTCGGTCGGAGCGGTGAGTGCAGTGACATTCATAGCAGAGAGCTTTGACGCTGCATGGATCCCGCGGGTTGCGCTGCAAGGGCGCGAATCAGCTCGACGGCTGGTTTTGCGAGACCGATTCTCGCCGGTTGTCGCGGCTCGTACCAGCAATACCGGTCGCCGTCGCGCACGGCTGTCGTCGGAACCGAGCTCACGACGAGAGGATGCAGCGTGAGATCGAAGTGCGTGAAGGAATGAGCGTACGGCGGCATCGCACTCGTGCGCTCGACGCCGCTCCTGTCGACGATCCAGGCCTGCGCCGCGGAGTGCTCGTCGAACTGCGGCAGCGTCCACAAGCCGCCCCAGATGCCTGCAGGTGGACGACGCTCGAGCAGTACTGCGCCGTCGTCACGCACCATCATCACGACGTACGCAGACTTCTGCGGCCGGATCTTCTTCGGCCGCGCCGTCGGCAGCACGGACTGCCGGCCTTCGATGCGGGCAACGCAGCGCTCGGTCAACGGGCAAGTGGCGCACAGCGGTCGCGAACGCACGCACAGCGTCGCACCGAGATCCATGATCGCCTGCGTGTAGTGCGCGACGCGGTCGGTTGGCGTGCATTCCTCGGCCAGCGACCAGAGCGTCTTCTCGACCTCGCGCTCGCCGGGAAATCCTTCGACGCCGAAGTAGCGTGCGAGCACACGCTTCACGTTGCCGTCGAGGATCGGATGCCGCTGCGACCGTGACAACGCGAGAATCGCACCCGCGGTCGAGCGACCGATGCCGGGAAGCGCCTGCGCTGTTTCGATCGTCTGCGGAAACTCGCCGGCATGCTCTGCGACGATCAACTGCGCGGCGCGATGCAGATTGCGCGCGCGCGCGTAGTAACCGAGTCCGGTCCAAAGATGCAGCACCTCATCGACCGGTGCCGCAGCGAGCGCACGCACATCGGGAAACCGCTGCATGAAGCGCTCGTAGTAACCGATGACGGTCGCGACCTGCGTCTGCTGCAGCATGATCTCCGACACCCACACCCGGTATGGCGTCGGGTCCTGTTGCCACGGCAGATGCTTGCGGCCGGCGCGGTCGAACCACGCGAGCAGCGGCGCGGCGAAAGACTTTATTCCCGGCACACGTGCACGCGCGTCTGGCTGAAGTCGTTCACGAACGAGGGTGCCAGCTCGACCATGCGCCGCGCCGTGCGCGTGAGGTGAGCCTGGTCGTAGAAGCCGGTGCGCTGCGCAATCTCGGCGATGGTGCTGCGCCCATCGACCATCTCCAGCGCGACCATCAACCGGCGCCATAGCACGTACTCGCGGATGCGCACGCCGAGCTCGGCCTTGAACCGCCGCATCAGCGTGTAGCCCGACAATCCGAC
>DATENH010000139.1:0-25398 GCA_035275145.1 Steroidobacteraceae bacterium
ACATCGATGTCTGGGAGCGGCGCGATCGTGTGCCCGCCGCAGCCGTCGCAGTACCGGTCGCTGCTGACATCGGCACGCAAGGCGGTTGGGCCGAGCTCGAGCGTGCGGTGAAGACTTGCACGCTGTGCCCGCTGCACAAGACGCGCACGCAGGGCGTGTTCGGTGTCGGCAACCGCAGCGCGCAATGGATGGTGATCGGCGAGGCGCCCGGCGCCGACGAGGACCGCCAGGGCGAGCCGTTCGTCGGCCGCGCGGGCCAGCTCCTCAACTCGATGCTCAAGGCGATCGGCCTGAAGCGCGAGCAGGTGTTCATCGCGAACATCCTCAAGTCGCGCCCGCCGAACAACCGCGATCCGAAGCCCGAGGAAGTGCAGGCCTGCATTCCATACCTGTTCCGCCAGATCGAGCTGGTGAACCCGAAGCTGATCCTGTGCGTCGGGCGCATTGCTGCACAAACCCTGCTGGAGACCGATACCTCGATCGGTAAACTGCGCGGCCAGCTGCATCGCATTGCCGGAAATCGTCCGATGGTCGTCACCTATCATCCCGCTTACCTGCTGCGCAGTCCGGGCGAGAAGCGCAAGTCGTGGGCGGACCTGCTGCTGGCGCTGCGCACGTTCGAGCAGCTCGCGGGCGGAGCGTCGACCGCTGGAGCATCGACATGAGCGCCGAGATCGATCGCTCCAGGCTCTTCGACTCCGTGCGCTTCCGGCCGATGGCGCTCAGCGACGTGCCGGCTGTCGTTGCAGTGGAGCGCGCCTCGTACGTGTTCCCGTGGAGCGAGGGCGTGTTCCGCGATTGCATCCGCGTCGGTTACCTGTGCCGCGTCGTCGAGTTCGCCGGCGAGGTCGCGGGCTACGGCATCATGTCGTACGGCGCGGGCGAAGCGCACATCCTCAACATCTGCATCCGCAGCGACCTGCGCAGCGCCGGCGTCGGTCGTCGCCTGATGGATTTTCTCCTCGAGCGCGCGCGGGCCGCCGAGATGCGCGACGTCTTCCTCGAAGTGCGTCCCTCGAATCCCACCGCGATCCGTCTCTACGAATCGCTCGGCTTCGGGCGCGTCGGCGTGCGCAAAGCCTATTACCAGGCGAGCGGCGGCCGCGAAGATGCCTGGGTGTATCGTCTCGCGCTCAGCGCCGCACCGTAGGTTAGAATTCGCGCCGGCCGTGCGGACCCCTGCACGCGTGAGGACTGTCCCCCGTGTCGAGTGTTCCGACGAGCCCTGCTAACGACAAGTTGGGCGCTGAAATCCAGCGCCGCCGCACTTTCGCGATCATTTCCCATCCGGACGCCGGCAAGACCACGCTGACAGAGAAGCTGCTGCTGTTCGGCGGCGCGATTCAGCTCGCCGGCACCGTCAAGGGCCGCAAGGCCGCGCGGCACGCGACCTCCGACTGGATGGCGCTCGAACAGCAGCGCGGCATTTCCGTGACCTCGTCGGTGATGCAGTTCCCGTACGACGGTCGCATGGTCAATCTGCTCGACACGCCGGGCCACGAGGATTTTTCCGAAGACACCTATCGCACGCTCACGGCCGTCGATTCGGCGTTGATGGTCATCGACTGCGCCAAGGGCGTCGAGGAACGCACGATCAAGCTGATGGAAGTCTGCCGGCTGCGCGACACGCCGATCATGACTTTCATCAACAAGCTCGATCGCGAGGGCCGCGAGCCGATGGAGCTGCTCGATGAGATCGAGCGCGTGCTCAAGATCGCCTGCGCGCCGGTGACCTGGCCGATCGGCATGGGCCGCGAGCTGCGCGGCATCTATCACCTGCTGGAAGATCGCATCTACATCTACCAGGCGGCGGAGAAAGGCCGCGCCGGTACCCATGCGACGATCGACGGGCTCGCGAGCGCCGCGGCCGAGGAGTTTCTCGGCGATCGCGCCGGCGCGTTCCGCGACGAGATCGAGCTGGTGCGCGGCGCCGCGCCGCAGTTCTCGACGGCCGAATATCTCGCAGGCCGGCAAACGCCGGTCTTCTTCGGCTCGGCGATCAACAATTTCGGCGTCACCGAGCTGCTCTCGGCCTTCGTGCGGCACGCGCCCGGACCGCTGATGCGCGAGACCACCGCGCGCTTCGTCGAGCCGCTGGAAGAAAAGCTCACCGGCTTCGTGTTCAAGATCCAGGCGAACATGGATCCGGGGCATCGCGACCGCATCGCCTTCATGCGCATCTGCTCCGGCCGCTACGCGAAGGGCATGCGGCTGTTCCACGTGCGGCTCGGCAAGGAGATGCGGATCAACGATGCGCTGACGTTCCTGGCCGCCGATCGCCAGCACACCGACGAGGCGTACGCCGGCGACATCCTCGGCCTGCACAATCACGGCACGATCAACATCGGCGACACCTTCACCGAGGGCGAGTCGCTGATGTTCACCGGCATCCCGAATTTCGCGCCGGAGATGTTTCGCCGCGTCGTGTTGCGCGATCCGCTGCGCATGAAGGCACTGCAGAAAGGGCTCGATCAGTTGTGCGAGGAGGGCGCCACGCAGGTGTTCCGGCCGCTGCGTAACAACGACCTGATTCTCGGC
This sequence comes from Steroidobacteraceae bacterium, assembly GCA_035275145.1. Lineage (GTDB taxonomy): Bacteria > Pseudomonadota > Gammaproteobacteria > Steroidobacterales > Steroidobacteraceae > Steroidobacter. The sequence goes on from DATENH010000139.1 coordinate 2,539, forward strand.
GCCGTCGGCCAGCTGCAGTTCGACGTCGTCGCGTTCCGCTTGCAGGACGAGTACACCGTGCAAGCCACCTTCGACAACGTCAACGTGTTCACCGCGCGCTGGATCTACGGCAAGGATGCCAAGAAGCTCGAGGAGTTTCGCGCCAAGGCGTACGACAATCTCGCGCTCGATCACTCCGGCGCGCTGGTCTATCTCGCGCCGACTCGCGTCAATCTGCAGCTCACGCTCGAGCGTTGGCCGGACATCGAGTTCCGCGAAACGCGCGAGCACCTGGCCGCTGCGGCATGAGTGCCTCGGCGGTGCCCGACAACGCAGTGCCGCGTCGCGTCGCGATGACGGCGCTCATTGCGCTCTCGCTGCTCAATCTCCTCAACTATCTCGATCGCAACCTCGTCTCGGCGCTGGTGGAGCCGCTGCGGCACGAGTTCGGCGTCAGCGATTTGCGGATCGGCTTGCTGGGGACCGTGTTCCTGATCGTTTACACGATCGCGGCGCCGCTGTTCGGCTCGCTCGGCGATCGCGGCATTCGCACGCGCGTGCTCGCAGCAGGTGCGGTGCTGTGGAGCATCGCGACCTCGCTGTCCGGCTTTGCGCAGAATTTTGTGGCGCTGCTGTTCGCGCGCGGTGTGATCGGCGTCGGCGAGGCGGCGTACGTCACGGTATCGGCGAGCCTGCTCGCCGACTATTTCCCCCGCGATCGCCGGGCTCGTGCCTTCGCAGTGTTCTATCTGGCGATTCCGGTCGGCTCGGCGCTCGGCTTCATCGTCGGCGGCCTGATGGAGAAGCATTTCGGCTGGCGTTCGGCGTTCTTCATCGCCGGTATTCCCGGCCTGCTGCTCGCCTTGTGGGTGCTCGCGCTCAAAGAGCCGCAACGCGGTATTCAGGACCGCGACCAACCGCCGGCGGCGCCGGCTTCCGATGAGAACATCTTCGCGCGCGGCAAACGCTTTTTCCGGATCCCTGCCTATCGACTCGCCGTCGCTGGCTATACCGCCTACACGTTTGCCGTCGGCGGTCTCACGCTGTGGATGCCGGCGTTTCTGGAGCGGATGCGCGGTCTCGCACGTGCCGACGCGACGGTCGGTTTCGGCGCGATCACCGTGGTCACAGGCCTGGCCGGTACGTTCTTCGGGGGTTGGCTCGCCGATCGTTTGCTGAAGCGCTACGGCCAGAATGCGTATTGCTGGGTGTCGGCAGTGTCCGTGGCGGCAGCGGTGCCGTTTGCCGTGGTCGCGCTGACCGCGCCGTCACCGACAGTCTATTTCCCGGCGCTCGCGCTCGCGCAGTTCCTGCTCTTCGTCTCGACGAGCCCGATCAACACTGCGATCGTGACGTTCGTCGCGCCGCAGGACCGCGCCTCGGCCATGGCGGTCAGTGTGTTCGCGATTCACGCGCTGGGCGACGTGATTTCACCGCCGCTCATCGGGCTCGTCTCGGATCACAGCACACTCGCGCACGGCGTGCTGCTCGTACCAGCCGCGCTCGTCGCGTGTGCCGTGTTCTGGTGGCGTTCTGCGAAGGTGCAGTGACAGGAACTCCTTAGCAGCGCGGACGTTGCCTCTACTGCACGCCAGTGGAGGCAGCGATGCCGAGCAAGACGCCGAAGCCAGTCGCGCCCGAAGTCCGCAAGGGCCAGGGCGACATGCGCATTCCAGCAGACGTGTTTCGCGCGCGACTCCGCGAGCGTTTCTACGATCCCGCGTTCGACGGCGCGAGTGACGAGCTCGACAAGCTGGTCGAGATCGCATGGCGTGCGTATCGGGACTCGCACAAGAGTCCGCGCACGCGCGCAGCCGGCGCGGGCTTCGCCGATCCTGAAATGCAATTGTCCGTGCAGTGGCTCGCGACGCGCGACGCTATCGCGGCGGCACAGCGTGAGCACGACGATCCGCAGGCGAAGTCGCGCGTACTGCTGATCTGCGGCGCGGCGCGCAACGATCAGACGTGTCCCGGGGAAATGTCCAAGACCTATCGGCTGTGCTCGACGGCGCGCGGCGTGCTGTCGGGCGCCGGCGATTTCGAAGTGGACTTTCTCGATCTGAGCAGGCTGACCGCCGAGTACGGCCGCGTCATCTATCCGTGCAAGGCGTGCGTCTCGACCGCGATGCCGCTGTGTCATTGGCCGTGCTCGTGCTATCCGAATCACGGCCTCGGCCAGGTGCAGGACTGGATGGGCGAGATCTATCCGCGCTGGGTGGCAGCGCACGCCGTGATGATCGTCACGCCGGTCTACTGGTATCAGGCACCGAGCACGCTGAAGCTGATGATCGACCGCTTGGTGTGCGCCGACGGCGGCAATCCCGATCCGACTTCGACGGCAGGCAAGGATGCGGCGAAAGCCAAGGAGCTGGAGCTGCGCGGCTGGCCGTATCCGCGGCACCTCGCCGGCCGCGCTTTCTCAGTCGTCGTGCACGGCGATGCGGAGGGAGCGGGGACGCTGCGCAGCTCGCTGAGCGATTGGCTCTCGGATATGGAGCTCGTCTCGGCCGGGCACGCTGCGAGCTTCGATCGTTACGTGGGTTACTACGAACCGTATGCGACGAGTCACCATGCGCTCGACGAGGACGCTGCGATCCACGAAGAAGTGCGCAACGCGGCGCGGGCGCTGATGGGCAAGGTGCGGGAGTTGCGGGGCGGGAAGAAATTCGACGAGGCCGAGCTGGAAGATCCGCGGCCGAAATGAGGAATGTCCCGTTTCTACCAGCGCGCGGGATCCACTCTGTAATAGCGCCGTAGCTGCTCGTACAGCCCCGCGTGCTGCACTTCCAGCTCGCGCGGTTTCTCGAAAAAAGCTTCGGTGACCACCGCAAAGAATTCCGCCGGCGCACTCGCCGCGTAAGGATCGAGAAACGTCGGCTGGCCTGCGCCGAGCGCGGCGCGCAGCCGGTCGAATTCCTCCCAGAACACTTTCGACCATTCGCGGTAAGCGCGCGCGCTGCCGAGGCCGGGCGCGCCGTCCATCGTCTCGTCCTCCATGTCGAGGTAATGCGCGAACTCGTGCAGCACGACGTTGTGGCCGGTCGCGAGACCGTCTTCGATGTCCTGCCACGACACGATGATCCGGCGCGAGTCCCAAGCCTGGCCGGACAGAACGCGATGCCCTTCGGTGACCACGCCGTGTCCGTCGCGATGCAGGTGCGGCACGATGAACGGTGTCGGATACACCAGGATCGAGAACAAGTCGTCGTAGAAGTGCGAGCGCGGCACGTCCGGCCGATTGACGACGAGCAGGCAGGCGTAGGCCGCGATGACCACGCGCATCTCTTCCGTGACCGTCAGTCCATTGCAGCCGACGAAGCTCTTCTCGCCGACGAAGATCCGGATCAGCTCGTGCAGGCGCGGGCGCAGCTCGGGCGGGATCCGCGCGTAGATCGACGTGCGGGCGCGCAGCCAGTCCTGCCAGTGCGACGGAAATGCCTGGCGGCCCAGCGCCGCGCGCCGACGGCGGCGCCACCAGGCTTCGCCGCCGACGAACCACACGGCGATGCCCACAGCGATCGCGACCAGAAAGAAGAGCAGCAGCACGCGAGGTTCTTCGTTGTCGGCCAGTGTTACTGACGCAATGCGGGCGCGGCGTCAGACTTTCAACTGGTTCACGATGAATTTCAGCCGGCTCAGCTCCGACCGGTTGAGCTGCGGTCCCCACGAGCGCGGGCCATAGCGGAGCGCGACATAAAGATTGCGCGCCTCCTGCAGCTGGTGCGCGAGCTCGGGCCGTGCGATCGAGACGCGTGCGATGTAGTCGGTCGGGCCTTCGTGACCGGCGCGCGGCAAGCCCTGGCGCGCTAGCTTGCGGCACAGTTGCTCGTAGATTTGCGCGAGCGGGTCCGGCGCGTGCGGCCGGAAGCGCCAGGCCAGGTATGCCGACATCAGGCCGAAAAAAGCAATCAGCGACAGGGTGAGCCCGATGCCGAGATCCTCCCAGTCGGCGTCGCCGATGTTCAGGCGCTCGAGCAGCCAGCGCTGCTGCCCTTCGCCGAACCCGACCACCTCGTTGTTCCAGAACGTGTTGGCAGCATCCCAGGCGAACCGCACCTGCGACAACAGCGCATTCCGGCGCAGCAAATCGCCGGGCAGCGATTCGCCGCTCTCCGTCAGCGCAGCTTCGATCCCCTGCTCGATGCGCTGCGGCGCTATGGCGGCGGTCGGATCGACCCGCACCCAGCCGCGGCCTTCGAGCCAGACTTCCGACCACGCGTGCGCATCCGACATGCGGATCAGCAGATAGCCGCTCATCCGGTTGAACTCGCCGCCTTGATAGCCGGTGACCACGCGCGCCGGGATGCCCGCGGCCCGCGCCAGCATCGTGAACGCCGACGCGAAATGCTCGCAGAAACCGCGGCGCGTGTTGAACAGGAAGTCGTCGACCGAGTCGCGCTCGAGCCGCGGCGGCTCGAGCGTGTAGAAGTATTCTTCGTTGCGAAACTTGGCGAGCACCGCTGCGACGAACGCTTCGTCGCTGCCCGCTCGCTCGCGCATCTCGCGCGCGAGCGCAACCGAGCGTGCGTTGCGGCCGCTCGGCAGGTACAGGTCTGCGGCGCGCATGGCGTTCGGCAAAGGACCGCTCACCGCGTATGACGTCGACGACTCGAGACGGAAAGAGGTCAACGTGGAGATCGGCCCCTCCGACCAGAGCTGCAGGTCGGCAGCGCGCATCACCTGGTCGCGAGGCCAGCGTGTCGGCACGTCGAGCGCAAAGATCCAGCGGCGCTGATGCGGCTCGAGCATCACTTCGTACTGGTACTTCGTGCCGACCGCGGTAACTCCCTGCGACAGGAACGGCCCGCGCTGCCGGCGCCAGGTCCGGCCGTCGAAGTCGTGCAGGACGGGTCCGCGCCAATAGCGCTCGCGGGGCGGCGGCAGCACGCCATCGAACTTCGCGCGGAAGGCCAGCTTGCTGGAAAGACTGAGCTCGGAAACCTCGCCGGGCGCCATCTCGTCCGACAGGCCGGACGTCGCGGCACTGCTTGCGGGCGCCACCGCCCAGAACTGGCCCGGCAGGCGCGGAAACAGCAGGAACAGCAGAATCGCGAGCGGCACGGCCTGCCCGAACATCTTGCCGGTGATGCCGACGGCCTCGCGCACCGACATCGACATCGTCGTCTGATGGATGCGCATCAGCGTGACGGTCAGCAGCCATGCCGTGACCAGCATGTACGGCAGGCGCAGCAGATTCTGGTTGTAGAGGAATGCCGCGAACAGCGCGAAGTAGGAGAGAAACACGACCACAGTGAGATCGCGCAGCGTCCGAGTCTCCAGCAGTTTCATCCCGGCCATCAGGACCAGCAGTGCTGTGCCCGCATCGATGCCGTTCAATGTCCGGTAGTCGAGCAGCACCGCCAGTAGTGCGACGAACGCAAGCACGCCGCGCAGCCACTTCGGCGGCAACTCCCAGCGCTTGACCTCGATCGTGATTCGCAGCGTCGCGGCGCCGGCGGCGAGCAGCAGGATCCAGGACTGGATGTGACTCGCGTGCGGCAGCACCGAGAGCGTGAGTGCCGCGATCACCCAGACGAGACGCTGCAGCGTCGGCGGCCAGGCGGCAGCCGCCGCTCTCCACCTCAGTGCTCGTGCTTCACCCATGCGCTTGCTCGTCGAACAGCGCCAGAGCTGTCAGGCAACGCTGTCGATGTCCCGGCCCGATGTTCGGCGCAATCTCCTGTCCAGGCAGCCGCAGGCCGAACGCGCGTCCAGCTGCGTAAGCATCTTCGATCCAGCGGCATAGCTGCGACAGCCGTGCTTCGGTGCCCAGCCCGCTCAACGCGTCCCAGTCGAACGAATGCGAGGTCACCGCAGTGCCGGCGTACAGCTTCACCTGCAGACCTTGCTCGCGTGCATACGCTTTCCACGCGATGCGTCGCGGCGAATCTCCGGGATGAAATGCGCGCAGGCCGGCGAAGTCCTCGTCGCCGCGCGTCGCGTCCTGCGCACCGCCGGTGTCGGTTTCGAGCGGCGGCGGCGGCAGCCCGCGTGGGCTCGGCTTCGGATACACCACGCAGCGGATGTCCATGTTCAGGTAGGCCCACGCGCGGTACATGCCGAACGGATGGCGCGTCGTGATCTCGAACGAATCGAGATGCAGCAAGCCGCGTTGCGGTGCCGGGACTTCGAGATCCAGCACGACTCGTGCGCCTGGCTCCACGCGCACCGGCTCCGCGATGCCGTGCTCGTTGGCGATCGTCAGCTCGTGCCGGGCCACCTTGGCGTCGTTTTCCAGCGCGATCCGAAAGAGCGCGACTTGTCCCGCGAACACCGGCTCGCTCGCGGCAGAGCGGATCTGTACGCCGGCGAGATTGCGATGGCAGTAGTGCATCGCCGTGAGCGACAAAGCGCCAAGCATGAACGTGAGGCCGAGCGCGAGGTTGTTGGCGTAGTTCATCGCGCCGAGAAACATCGCGAACAGCATCAGCGAGAAGGCGATGCCGAGCGAGCTCGGCACGATGTAGATGCGCCGGCCGGACAGGGTCAACGGATCGGGATCGATGCCGTGCCGCTTGCGCGCCCACTGGCGGGTGCGACGGCGCAGGGCGGCGAGGGCGCGCGCGAGCATTTCAGGGAACCGCGACGGCCCTCAGCACGAGCTCGCCGATTTCGGTGGGCTTCACATCGTCGTTGCGCGGCTTGAGACGATGGCCGACCACGGCGCCGAGCACGGCTTGCACGTCTTCCGGCGTCACGCCGGGATGCGAGTGGATCAAGGCCCACGCCTGCGCGGCGCGCAGCAACGCAATCGATGCGCGCGGCGAAAGGCCCGCTTCGAATTGCGGCGACTCGCGCGTGTAGCGCACGATCGCCTGAACGTAATCGAGCAGCGCGTCGGAAGCGTGGACTCGCGGCACCATCATCTGCATCAGCAGGAGCTGTTGCGGCGACAGCGTCGGCGCCAGCGTCGCGAGCAGATCGCGCCGGTCCTGGCCGAGCAGGAGCTGACGCTCCAGAGCCGCGTCCGGATAGCCGAGCTGGATGCGCATCAGGAAGCGGTCGAGCTGCGACTCCGGCAGCGGATACGTGCCGATCTGATACACCGGGTTCTGCGTGCCGATGACGAAGAACGGATTCGCCAGCGGATAGGTCTGGCCGTCCGCCGTCACCTGGTGCTCTTCCATCGCCTCCAGCAGCGCGCTCTGCGCCTTGGGCGTGGCGCGATTGATCTCGTCCGCGAGCACGAGCTGCGCGAACACCGGGCCCTTGTGGAACTGGAAAGTGCTGGTCTCGCGCTCGAACACCGAGACGCCGATGATGTCCGCCGGCAGCAGGTCGCTGGTGAACTGAATGCGTTGATAGCTCAGGCCGAGCGATTCGGCGAGCGCGTGGGCGAGGGTCGTCTTGCCGACGCCCGGAATGTCCTCGATGAGCAGATGGCCGCGCGCCAGCATGCAGGAGATGGACAACCGCAGCTGCTGCTCCTTGCCGAGGATGATGCGGTTGAGCTGCGCGATCGTCGCGCCGACCAGCTCGATCGGGTCCGCCTGCGTGATGAGGGTGGGGATGGCGGATTCCATCGACTTACACCCGGCGCTGCGCGACCAGCGCGCTGACGGCCTGCTCCTGCTGCTCGATCTCGGCGACGGTGCGGCGGAAGTCGGCGATGCGCGTGTGCACTTCGGCAACGATTGCTGCCGGCGCGCCGTCGACGAACTTGCGGTTGCTCAACTTGCCTTCCTCTCTGCCGAGGTCCTGTTGCGTCTTGGTCTTGCGCTTCTGTAAACGCGCAAGCTCTGCGGCCGGGTCATCGATCAGTCCCGCGAGCGGCGACGAGATCGTGCGCTGCTCGACGTTGGTGGTCGCAGACGGCGGCAACTGCTCACCGGACGCGACGATGCGCAGCTCGCTGATCCTGCCGACTGCCTTGATCACGCCGAGGCTCGCCGCGAGAGAGTGCTGATCGTCCGCGTGGGGCGACTGGTAGTGGATCACAATTTCGCGACTTTGCGGGATATCGAGCTGCCCGCGGATCTGCCGCGCACCGAGGATGGCCGCCTTGATGGTGGCGATGGTGCGCTCGGCGGCCGCATCCTGCGGAAACTCCGTAGCCACGGGATAGGGCTGCAGCATGATCGTCGGGGTCGCTGCCATTCGGGACGGCGCGGCCAGCGGCGCGACCGCTTGCCAGATCTCTTCGGTGATGAACGGCATCATCGGGTGCAGCAGCCGCAAATACGTTTCCAGCACCTGCACGAGCGTCTGGCGCGTGCCGCGCTTCTGCGCCGCGCTCGCGTCGGCGGATTGCAGCGCCGGCTTCGACAGCTCGACGTACCAGTCGCAGTACTCGTACCAGGCAAATTCGTACAACGCCTGAGCGGCGAGATCGAAGCGATACTCCGCGAGCCGCGCACGTACTTCCGCGATGGTCGCGCCGAGGCGCGAACGGATCCAGCGATCGGCGGGCGAGTACGCGACTTCTCCGCCTTGCTGTCCGCAGTCCTGGCCTTCCGTGTTCATCAACACGAAGCGCGCCGCGTTCCACAGCTTGTTGCAGAAGTTCTTGTAGCCGTCGATGCGGCCGAGATCGAAGCGGATGTCGCGCCCCATCGTCGCGAGCGAGCACAGCGTGAAGCGCAGCGCGTCCGAGCCGTGCGCCGGAATGCCGCCGGGAAACTGCTTGCGCGTGTTCTTCTCGATGCGCTCGCGCAGGTGCGGCTGCATCAGGCCGCCGGTGCGCTTGGCGACCAGCGACTCGAGGTCGATGCCGTCGATCAGGTCGATCGGGTCGATGATGTTGCCCTTCGACTTCGACATCTTGTCGCCGTGCTCGTCGCGGATCAGCCCGGTGATGTAGACGTCGCGGAACGGCACGTCGCCGGCGAACTTCAGGCCCATCATCATCATGCGCGCGACCCAGAAGAAGATGATGTCGAAGCCGGTCACGAGCACGCTGGTCGGGTAGTACACCTTCATCTGCGGCGTCGCTTCCGGCCAGCCGAGCGTCGAGAACGGCCACAGCGCGGATGAGAACCACGTGTCGAGCACGTCCTCATCGCGCTTCAGCTTGGTCTCGCGCCCGAGCTTGTTGCGCGCTTGCGCCTGCGCTTCCGTTTCCGAGCGCGCGACATAGATGTTGCCGCTCTCGTCGTACCACGCCGGAATCTGATGGCCCCACCAGAGCTGGCGGCTGACGCACCAGTCCTGGATCTTGTGCATCCACTGGAAGTATTCCTTGGACCAGTTCTCCGGCACGAAGCGCGTGCGGCCGTCTTCGACGGCTTTGATCGCAGGCTCTGCGAGCGGCGCGATGCGCACGTACCACTGGTCTGTCAGCCAGGGCTCGAGCACTTCGCCGCTGCGATCGCCGCGCGGCACCTGCATCTTGTGTGCCTCGACTTTTTCCACCAGGCCGAGCGCCTCGAAGTCGGCGACCACGAGCTCGCGCGCCTTTTTGCGATCGAGCCCGCGATACTTCGGCGGCACCTCGTCGTTGAGCGCTGCGTTCTCATCGAAGATGTTGATGAGCGGCAGGTTGTGGCGCTTGCCGACCTCGTAGTCGTTGAAGTCGTGGCCCGGCGTGATCTTCACCGAGCCGGAGCCGAACGCCGGATCGGCGTACTCGTCGCCGATGATCGGAATCAGCCGGTCGGCGAGCGGCAGGCGGATCTGCTTGCCGATCAGGTGGCGGTAGCGCTCGTCTTCGGGATGCACCGCTACTGCAGTGTCTCCCAGCATCGTTTCCGGGCGCGTCGTCGCGACGACGAGATGGCCGCTGCCATCCGCGAGCGGATAGCGCAGATGCCACAGCTTGCCTTGCTCTTCTTCGGAGAGGACTTCGAGATCCGACAGCGCCGTGTGCAGCACCGGATCCCAGTTGACCAGGCGCTTGCCGCGGTACATCAGGCCTTGCTCGTACAAGCGCACGAATACGTCGGTCACGACCGCGGAGAGTCCTTCGTCCATCGTGAAGCGATCGCGCGACCAGTCGACGGAATTTCCCAGCCGCCGCTCCTGACGCAGGATCGTGCCGCCGGACTGCTCCTTCCACTGCCACACGCGCTCGACGAACGCTGCGCGCCCGAGATCGCGCCGGTGCTTGCCCTCGGCGTTCAATTGCCGCTCGACCACCATCTGCGTGGCGATGCCGGCGTGATCGGTGCCGGGCTGCCACAAGGTGTCGAAGCCGTCCATGCGGTGCTGACGCGTGAGCGTGTCCATCAGCGTGTGCTGAAAGGCGTGCCCCATGTGCAGCGTGCCGGTTACGTTCGGCGGCGGGATGACGATCGAATAGGGCTGGCCGCGGCCGGACGGCGCGAACCAGCCGTGCGCTTCCCAGCGCTGGTAGAGACGTTGCTCGATTTCCCGCGGGTCGTAAGTCTTTTCCATGGTCTCAAGGTATGCTCGGCACTCGCTGGCATTTAACCGTAGTAAGCAACGCCAAGTCCATGAGCCAAGTCCATTTACCGGCCCGTTTCAGCTATTTCCTCCGCGTTCGCTACGGCGAGTGCGACGCACAGAAGGTGGTCTTCAATTCGCGGTATGGCGAGTACGTGGACCTGGCTGCCGCGGAGTTCCTGCGCGTGCTCGGTTTCGAGCAGGAGATCCAGACCGCTGAGCTCGACTATCAGCTGGTCAAGCAGACGACCGAGTGGCGCGCGCCGGCACGCTACGACCAAGTGCTGGAGATCTCGGTCAGCACCAAGCACCTCGGCACGACATCCTTCACGCTCGCAACCGAGTTCCGCATCGCCGGCGAGGAAGCGCTGATCGCGACCAGCGAGACGGTGTACGTGCACGTCGACACGCACACGTTGAAGAAGGCGCCGATTCCGGCGAGGTTGAGGGATGCGTTGGAGCGGGGGGCGGCGGGGCGGAAGGTGGACCACGCCGCCTATTCGTAGACCTACAAGTCTTTTTCAGACGTTGTGTGATTCCAGTGTGCAGCCGCGTTCGCGATATTGCTTGTAACGCTCTCTCGCCACGCGTTTGCGCTCCGGGTCGACGTCGACGATCTCCGCCACGCGCTCGTACTGCTCCAGCTCCGCCTGAATCCCATCCGTGAGATTCACCACGAGCTGTCGATGCGATGGCGGGGCCGCCGCATCGCCGAGCAGCACCATGACTCGCGCGTGCGGCGCCGGTCCGCCGGCAAAAATCTCATGCGGCAGGAAGCTGCCGTCCTTGTAGGTCCAGAGCAGGTCGTCGAGCCGCTGCGCTTCGGCCTGCCCCGCGGTCTGCAAATACACGCGTGAGCCTTGCTCCGCCGCTTGTTCGGCGAGCCGACACGCCCAGCGCAGACGCGCCTCCGGCGCAGCTTCCGAGAGCACGTAGAATTCGACGCGCACTACTTGTTCAACAGGTAATCGACCAGCAGCGGGACCGGCCGGCCCGTGCTGCCTTTCGCCGCGCCACCCTGATAGGCGGTGCCGGCGACATCGAGGTGCGCCCACTTCAAGCCGTCGGTGAACTTCGCGAGGAAGCAGGCGGCAGTGATTGCGCCGCCTTCACGACCGGCGACGTTCGCGAAGTCGGCGAAGTTGCTCTTGAGTTGCTCCCCGTATTCCTCGCCGATCGGCATCGGCCAGGCACGATCGTCGGCACGACGGCCCGCTTCTGCCAGCGCGTCGATCAGCTCCTCGTCGTTGCCGAACAGGCCCGACAGGTGATTGCCGAGCGCGACCACGCAGGCGCCCGTCAGCGTCGCGATGTCGATCACGACTTCAGGCTTGAACCGCCGCGCGTAGGTGATCGCGTCGCACAGGATCAGCCGGCCCTCGGCATCCGTGTTCAGGATTTCGATCGTCTGACCCGACATGCTCCTGACGATGTCGCCGGGCTTGGTGGCATGGCCGCTCGGCATGTTCTCGCACGCCGGGACGACGCCGACCAGGTTGATCGGCAGATCCATCGTCGCGACCGCCTTGAACGTGCCGAGCACGCTGGCCGCGCCGCTCATGTCGAACTTCATCTCGTCCATTGCCGGCGGCGGCTTCAAGGAAATGCCGCCGGTGTCGAACGTCACGCCCTTGCCGACCAGCGCGGTCGGTGCGTCGCCGCTCTTGCCGCCCTTGTACTCGAGAACGATCAGGTACGCGGGCTCGCGCGTGCCCCGCGTGACGGACAGAAACGAGCCCATCTTCAGGCGGCGGCACTCCGCTTCGTTGAGGACTCGCGCAGTGATCTTGCGATGCTCGCCGGCGAGAGTGCGCGCAGCTTTCGCGAGGTAGCCGGGCGTGCAAACGTTGGCCGGCTGATTGGCCAGGTCGCGCATCAGGCTCATTCCGGCACTGATTCCCTGGCCGTGTGCGATGGCGCGCTCGGCGTTGCCGCGGTCGCCGCGTCCGGCGACTGCGATGCCGAACTTCGCCAGCGTCGGCTTCTGCCGCTTGTTGGCCGTCTTGTGGTCGGGAATGCGGTACTGCGAGTTCGCCGCGATTTCCACGGCGATGCGCGTGAGCGCGTACGTGTCGGTATCGCCGACGCCGTCCACGCCGAGATAACTGACTGCGTCCTTCGCACCGGTGCGAGCGACGACAGCGAGCGCGCTCGCCAGCGCCTTACGGTACTGCTTGCGCTTGAAAGAATTGCGTCCGCCGAGGCCGACGACCACGACGCGTTCGACTGGCGCGCCGGTCAGATCGGCGAGCAGGACGATGTCGCCGGCCTTGCCGCGGAGATCGCCGCGCTTGACCAGGCGTGCGATCCGTCCGCCGATGCGCTTGTCGAGCTCTTCGGCGGCAGCAGACAACGTGCCCTTGTCGTAGACGCCGACGATGGCGCAATCGGTGCGCTGTTTCGCCGGACCGGCGAGACTGACGAAAAATTCCATGAACTTTCCTCGCGAAAGTGCCGTAGTCTACCGCATCGATGCGCACGCTGGACCGGTACATCTTTCGCGAAGTCGCCGTGACGTGCATCGCGGTGACGGTCGTGCTGCTGGTCATCCTCTTGTCCAATCAGCTGGCGCGCGTCCTGTCGCAGGCGGCAGCCAACGATTTCCCGCGCGAGGTCGTGTTCGCGCTGATCGCCCTCACTTCGGCCGGCTATCTCACGGTCATCGTGCCCATCGGTTTCTACCTGTCCATCATGCTCGGGCTCGGTCGCCTGTACCACGAGAGCGAGATGGCGGCGGTCCAGTCGTGCGGCGTCGGCCCCGCGGGCCTGTTCCGGCCGATCGGCGTGCTCGGCGTTGCTATCGCGGCATTGCTGGTCTGGCTGTCGTTCTGGGCTATTCCGAATGCGACAGCGCGGGCGCAACAGATTCGCGTCTCGGCGTTGCGCGAGGCGCAGTTCGGCGCGCTCGAGCCCGGTCGGTTCCGGACCTTCGCGGCCGGCAAGATCGTCTTCTACGCGGAGAGCGTCGACGACAACCACATCCTCCACAACGTCAACGTGTTCGTCGATCGCACCGAGGAACCCGGCAGCGAAGGCAAGATGGAGATCTGGGTCGCCACGCGGGCCGAGCAGCGCGGGGCGGGGCAGTCCGAGCAGACGTTCGTCCTCTACGACGGGCGCCGCTACGAAGGGATTCCGGGGAGCGGCGAGTTCCGCGTCATCCAGTTCGCGGAGGGCGGCATCCCGATCCGGCTCGGTGAGCTGGGCGGTCCGTCCAGTAAGGCGGAGCTCAAGTCGACGGCCGAGCTGCTGCAATCTTCGAATCCCGCCGACGTGGCCGAGCTGCAATGGCGTTTCTCGACGCCGCTGCTCGCGCTGGTGCTGATGGTGCTCGCGGTGCCGCTCGCGCGGCTGCGGCCCCGCCAGGGGCGCTTCGGTCGCATCGGCATCGCGATCCTCGTCTACTTCCTGTATTCGCAGCTAATGGCTGCGGCGCGAACCTGGGTCGAGAGCAGCGTCGTGCCCGAGTTCGTCGGCATCTGGTGGGTGCACGCGGTCGCCTTGTGCGTCGGCTTGTGGCTGCTGGCGCGCGACAACCCGCCGGGCAAACCGCGTCCTGTGGCGGTGCCGGCATGACCTCGACACTCAGCCGCTATGTGATCCGCAACGTGCTCGGCACCACGCTGCTCGTGATGCTCGTGCTGCTGACGTTGAGCGGGTTGTACATCTTCATCACGCAGCAGGATGAGATCGGCGTCGGCAGCTACTCGCTCGAGGACGCGTTTCTGTTCGTCGGGTTGAACCTGCCGAAGTATGCGTTCGACATGCTGCCGATCGCGGCTTTGATCGGTGCGTTGCTGGCGCTCGGCAACCTGGCGCGCTCGATGGAGCTGATCGTGGTGCGTGCCGCGGGAGTGTCGGTCACGCGCATCGCGCTCTGGGTGATGGGCGCGGGCGTGATCCTGATGGTGCTGACCGGCATCCTGGGCGAGCTGGTCGCTCCGCAGATGGAGCAGTACGGCCGGCGCATGAAGACATTCCAGAAGTATCACGACTACAGCCTCGCCGGTAACCGCAGCGCCTGGGCGAAGGACGGCGACACGATCGTCTCGGTCGGTCAGCAGTCGGGTGACAATCGTTACGGCGGCGTGTACGTCTTCAACTTCGATGCACAACATCGCCTGCGCACCGTCGGCCGCGCGAGCAGTGCCAGCATCGACCCGAAAAACGTCTGGCGCCTGGAGAATTACCGCGAATCGCGCTTCGAGGAGGACCGCGTCGTGCCGCGCGGCCCCGCGCCGGCGCAGGTGCGCACGCGGCTGTCGGCGGAGTTCCTCGGGCTCGCCGTGCTCGATCCCGAATCGCTGCCCGGCGTCGGGCTGCTCAGCTACATTCGTCACCTGAAAGAGAACGGCCTCGATTCGCGTGCGTACGAGACCGCGTTCTGGGCGCGCATCGCACGCACGGTCGCCGTCGCGGTCATCGTCGTGCTCGCGGTGCCATTCGCGTTCGGGCCGATGCGCTCGACCGGCACCGGCTCGCGCACTGTCGTCGGCATCATGATCGGCGTGGTGTTCTTCCTGCTCGCGAAGATGCTGGAGAGCGGCGGCACGGTGTTCGATCTGCCGCCCATCGTCATCGCCTGGGCTCCGACAACGCTGCTGGCGCTGATCACGACGATTGCGGTCAGTCGCGTTCGATGACGGCAGGGCTGCTGCGGCGCCTGGGGGCAATGCTCTACGACCTGCTGATCGTCGTCGCGCTGATGTTCATCGTGACCGCGCTGTTCCTGCCGCTCACCGGCGGCGAGGCGATCACGCCCGGCGATTCCGGCGTGCTGGAGCGCATCTATCAGGCGGCGTTGCTGCTGGTGGTCGTGCTGTTCTTCTGTGTGTTCTGGACGCGGCGCGGGCAGACCGTAGGCATGCTCGCGTGGCGCCTGCGTGTCGAGCGTGCCGATGGCAGCACTCCAAGCTGGCGCGACGCGCTGATTCGCCTGGCCGGCGCCTGCGTCTCGCTCGCAGCGCTCGGCCTGGGCTACGTCTGGATCTGGATCGACAGCGACCGGCTCGCGTGGCACGACCGCTGGAGCGGTACGCGCGTCGTCGTATTGCCGAAGAAAAAGAAAACCTAGCTACTTGCCGACGAGTTGATCGACGGGTTTGAAGATGGCTTCGTACTTGTAGTCGGGGATCTCGTAGACCCAGCCGCTGACCCTGGTGGCGGCCGCCTTCGCGCTCTCTTCGACGTTCGGTGCAGCGGGCTTCGGCGGTTCCTCGGTCTTGGCGGCTGACGCGGCTTCGCCTTTCTTGTCTTCCGGCTTCTTCTCTTCAGCCGGCGCTGTCGCGACCTTGAAGCGTTCCGCTTGCGCAGCATCGAAGGACGGACGCAGCGCCACGTAGTGCTTCTGATCCTGCACCCAACCATCCACGTCGACCGTCAAGCCGTCGAAGGTCTTGAACGTTGCGTGCGCAGCAGGCGGCGTCGACTGGAATGCGCTCGCGGCGCGCACGTCGGCGAGGCTGATGCTCGTCAACGCCATCGCGGCGCTGTTCGCGGCGGTGGGCGCGCTCAACGACTTGCCCTTCGGCAATCCTTCGACGCTGAAGTTGGCGTCGGCGCGAGCCGCCTTGGCGGCGGTGTAGGGCTTCGCACCTTTCACCTCGACGGTCGCGGACTGCATGCGATCTGCGCCGACGTCGATGATGTCCTTGCGCAGCCAGGCTTCCGGCGTCGACGAGGTATCGATCGTCGCGTTCACCAGCCAGCTCTGCGGCTCGCCTGCGCGACGCACGTAGCTCGAGCGTGCACCGACGCCTTGTTTGCCGACGATGAGATTCACCGGCTTCGGCGTGCCGACGAGCTCGATACGCAGGCTCGTGGCGCTCTTGCCCGTGGTGTCTTCGACGCCGAGCTTCGAGTACTCCGCCGGGTTCGAGGTCTTCTGCTCGTACACCTTGGCGTCGGCAAGTTCGACCAGGAGCTTGCGCACCTTGCCGTCGTCGGCGGGATAGTTGTCGCGCTCGCTGACCGTCCAGCTCTCGCCCTGCTTCTTCAGCTCGACGACGCGAGCATCGCCGGCCTTGTAGAGATGCACTGCGCTGACGGAGTTCAACTGCTCCTTCAGCTCGGGATAGAGCGCGCCGGACCCGGCGGACGAGCCCGTCGAGCCTTGTCGGCCGGCGAGCCACACGCCTGCTCCGATCGCCACGATGGCAACGAGGGCCAGAATCAGCAGTCTTCGCGATGTCATGAGGACAACCTTCAACCCAAAGTTTCAACCCGTGTGAGCGGCGGCGCGGCCGGCGCGCAAGCGACTGCGCCTGACGAACGCGAGCACGATGGCGCCGATCGCCAGCAGGGCGGGCACGAGCGCGATGTTCAGCAGCTTCAGACGCGTGCCAAGCCCTTCGATCTCGACGTCGAGGCTGCGCCGCACGTCACGCAGCTCCTTGCGGATGCGCACGCGCTCCTGCTGGAAGCGGCTGAGCTCCGCCTCCTGCTCGGGCGAAAGTACGAGCGAGCCCTTGGTCGTACGGCCGGCTTCGAGCTCCGAGAGTTTCTTCTCGGTGTCTTTCAGCTCGTTGTCGAGCTCTTTCTCTTTCGCGAGCAACTGTTCATTCGCGTGTTTGCGCAGGTCGTCGACCTTGGTGAACGGTCGGAAGAAGCTCTGGCGGCCGCGGATGCTGATCAGGTCGCCGCTGCCGGCGAGGTTGTCGGCCGCGTTGGCGAGGAAGTCCCCGTTGTTGGCCCACGCCATCGCGAAGTGCTGGCCGAACACGTTCTGCGTCCGTACCCAGAGCGGATCGGCGAGCATGTCGGTGTCGGCGACGACGATCAGGTTCGCGTCGCCGGCAGACTCTGCCTTGTGCTCGGGCTTCTTCGCGTCGGGCTTCGCAGCGTCCGGGCCTTCGGCAGCGGGAGCACCATTCGGATAAGCCGACTTCAGCTTGCCGTGGATGCGCGCGGCGACGACATAGCGTTCGCCCGTCGGCTTGAAATCTTCGAGCAGCGGCTGGCTGTCAGGCAGGAATGCCACCCGCATCACCGGCAGCAACTCCGAGTCGGCGCTCGACTGCAGCAGCGGCTCGAATTGAATGGTGGCGCCGTCCTTCTTCTTGAGCACGCCCGCGGTCATGACGTTGATGGAATCGAGCGTCGACGTCACGACGTCCTTGGTGTTCATGCTGTCGCGATTCAAGCCGATGATCGCGACGTGCTGCGCGGGCTGCTCGCCCTGGCGCAACGCGACCGTGAGACCGAGGCCGCGATCGCCCAGCACTTTGCCCGGATCGTAGGCGACGCCGTAGGCGTCGAGCAGCGGACCGAGCGAGGAGGAGCGCGGCACCATCGACATCGGACCGCCCTGCTGGCCGGCCGGGTCGTTCTCCGATTGCGGATCGACGAACGCGATGAGCTTGCCGCCGCGCATGACGTACTGGTCGATCGCGTACAGCGTCTTGGCCGGCAGATCCTTCGGATGCACCAGCATCAGCACGTCCACGTCCTGGTCGATCGCGGCGATGTCGGTCGCGAGCGTGCGCACGTCGAGCTGCTCGCGAAGCTGCGCGATGCTCGCCCAGCCCTGCGTCATGCGGCCGGAGAGCTGATCGAACTGCGCATCGACCGGCAGCGCCGAGATCAGGCCGAGCACCGGTTTCTTCGTGGTGCCGAGCCGGTGAATCAGGCTCGCCACGTCGTACTCGAGGAATTCTTCCTTGTCCGGCTGGAAGAACGGGATGATCTCGCGGCCGTCCGTCGAGTTCGTGCCGGCGAGGCCGAAGTACATGTTGTCGTTACGCGCGCCCATCGGCACCGCCTGCAGCCCGAACTCGGCCGCGCGGTCCTCGTCCTCGGAGAACGGCTTCGGATCGACCACGGTGAGCTTGAGGTTGCCCTTGGAGCGTTGCGCCATTTCTTCGAGCAGCTCGCGCACGCGCTGCGCGTACGCGCGCAATTGCGGCGACTCCGCGCTCGCTTCCTGCGAGAAGAAGAAGTAGAGGTTGATCGGCTCCTTGAGCGAGCTGACGATACGTTGCGTGCCGGGCGCGATCGAGTAGAGATTGCTCTCCGTCAGATCGATGCGCGCGCCGCGCAGCACGAACGTGATCAGAATCGTTACGCCGATGAACAACACGGCGAGCGCCAGCAGTGCGCCGGCGCCGAAGGTCTTGCGGGCTGTAGTGATGTTGCGGGTGGTCATCTCAGTCCGCCTTCTTCATGTCGAGCACGATCGCGGTGGCCATCAGCCAGACCGCAATCACGGAAGCGAAGTACAGCAGGTCGCGGATGTCGATCACGCCTTTGGCGATCGAGCCGAAGTGCGTGAGGAACGACAGCGAAGCGACCGCGTCGATCACGGGCTGCGGTGCCCACCCCTGGAATGCATTCAGCACCAGCGCGAAACCCGACAGCAGGAAGATGAAGCAGGCGACCACGGTCACGATGAACGCGATCACCTGGTTGCGCGTTGCGGCCGAGAAGCACGCGCCGATTGCAAGCAATCCGCCCGCGACGAGGAAGCTGCCGATGTAGCCGGCGAGAATCGCGCCGTTGTCGGGATCGCCGAGGTAATTGACCGTGATCCAGATCGGGAACGTCAGCACCAGCGCCAGTCCGGCGACTGCCCAGGCCGCGAGGTACTTGCCGATGACAGCCTCCCACGGCGTGATCGGCAGCGTCATCAGCAGCTCGATCGTTCCGGACTTGCGCTCTTCGGCCCACAGACGCATCGACAAGGCGGGCATCAGGAACAGGTACAGCCACGGGTGGTAGTTGAAGAACGGTGCGAGGTCCGCCTGGCCGCGCTCGTAGAAGCCGCCGAGGAAGAAGGTGAACAACCCCGTGAGCGCCAGAAAGATGACGATGAACACCAGCGCCAGCGGCGTGGCGAAATAACTGGCGAACTCGCGGCGGAAGAGGATCAGGGTGTTACGCATTGACCGCCTCCTTCATCGCCGGTTTCGCACCGAGCGTGATCTGGCGGAAGACGTCTTCGAGCCTGCCGCTCGGCGCCCGCTTCGCGAGCGCCTTGGGCGTCTCGTCCGCGAGGATGCGGCCCTGCGCGATGATGATCGCGCGATTGCAGACCGCGTCGACCTCTTCGAGGATGTGCGTCGAGATCACGATGATCTTGTCCTTGCTCATCGCGCTGATCAGCTCGCGCACTTCGTGCTTCTGGTTCGGATCCAGGCCGTCGGTCGGCTCGTCGAGAATCAGCACCAGCGGGTCGTGCACCAGCGCTTGCGCCAGTCCGACGCGTCGTCGATAACCCTTCGAGAGCGTCTCGATGACCTGCTCGAGCACGCTGGCGAGGCCGAGTCGTGCGATGACGTCGTCGAGCCGCGAGCGGCGGCGGTCGCCGCTCAGGCCGCGCACGTCGGCAATGAATTCGAGGAATGCCCGCACCGACATTTCGCCGTAGCTCGGCGCGCCCTCGGGCAGGTAACCCATGCAGGACTTCGCCGCGAGCGGCGCGGACTGCACGTCATGGCCGCACACGCGCACTGTCCCGGAGGTGGGCGCGAGGAAGCCGGTGATCATCTTCATGGTGGTCGATTTGCCGGCGCCGTTCGGGCCGAGGAAGCCGAGCACCTCGCCGGCCTTGACCTCGAAGGAAACGTCGTCGACCGCGGTGAGCGCGCCGTAGCGCTTCGACAAATGGCTGATCTCGATCATGGTGTTCCCAGCAGTTGAGCAGGACGGCTCTCGCGGCTCTTTGGTGTTTGTCGCCGCATGTGCGGAGGAGCCGTGCCGGTCTGCGACCGGCGTGCGAGAGGGCCGCGATTCTCGTTCAGCGAAGTTTTCCTTTTCAAGCCGGCGTGATGAGTACGCCGGCTAAGTGAACAAGTCTTAATAGCTCCATAACAATTTCTTCGCAAAAATCCGCAAATTGCAACCTAAGTGTAATGGTGTTGCAGGGCAGCATCCGGTATATTTGGCACCGCAAAATCGGTACGCGAATGCGCTGCTCGGATCGCGTCGCCGGCTTTTGAACCGAATGCTGCTCGCCGCGCTCTTAGCGAGGTGAGTCTCGAATCCCCCTGACTGGCCGGGCGACTGCGAAGTCCCCGGCCTTTTTTTATCCCTCACCCTTCCACGCCGGCCTTGGTCTCGATCTCGCTGCGGTTCGCCCGCAGCACCTTGCGGATCTCTGTCGCCGGCGGCCGCTCCGCGATGCGCTCGATCAGCTCCGCCAGCTCGTGCCACGACTTGCCCCACTTCAGCAGGCGAATTGCGTCCGCGATGATCTTGACGCGCTGATCTGCCGACACCGACGGTGTCGCGTTCTTCGCGGCGGCTGCTGCAGGGCGAGCTTGCACCGGGGCTTTCGCGCCGTCGGTGCGCCTGGGAGCAGGGGTGGGCGCAGGTGCCGGTGGTGGTGCCGTCCGCGCAGGTGCGGGCGTGATGGCCTTGATTCGCGGCATCTCGCGAGTGGTGTCGTCACCCGAAGGTCGCGACTTCGCCGCCGGCGCCGCACGCGGCGGCTGTACGACCTCGACGGTTGCCGTCGCGGACGACACCGGCTCAGTGCGCGAGGGATCCGCGAGCGGGACGAAACGCTGGATGTGCTGAATCCCGACCAGGTTCGCCAGGAAGGCCATCAGCTCCAGCGACTCCGAGAACTTGCCGTCGCCCATCGCCTGGCGTGTCTCGCAGTGCGCCTTGAGCTCGAGAATTTTCTGGCGCGCGACCTCCAGCACCCAGCGCGTCGGCCGGTCGTGCTTCGGCCAGGCCTGCACTCGCGCGTAGGCGGCATCGCTCAGCTCGACGTACTTGAGATGAAGGTCGATGCTCGTGAGCCATTTGTCGATGAGCTCGGTGATGCGTCGATCGGCAGGTGTCATGCCATGCAGGCTCCGGTCCGGTATGCGCATTATGCAGGGATAATGCTACGCTCTGGCGCCAAATTCGGCGCTCAGCACGGCGCCTGCAGGGGGAGCGGACATGAACGCGAAGATCTCGAGCGGAATCGTCCAGGCAACGATGGTCGGTGGCGCGCTGCTCGCCTGCTCGGCTCTGCACGCCGCGCCCGGCAACTGGTCGCCGCCGCGAACTCCCGACGGCAAGCCGGTCATCGCCGGCGTCTGGTCGAATGCGTCGGTGACGAATCTGACGCGCCCGCCCGGCGTGACCAAGCTGGTCGTGACGAAGGCAGAGGCGGAGGCGCTCGTCAAAGCCAATCCGTTCCAGCGCCTGATCGAAGCCGACAACGGTCCCTCCGATCTGAAGGACAACCTGCTCGAAGACAAGAATGCCGACCGCGGCTACAACGCTTTCTGGGTCGACCCGGGCAACTTCCTGGCGAGCGTCAACGGCGAGTACCGCACCTCGTGGATCGTCGAGCCGGCCACCGGCCAGATGCCGATCTCGGATGACGGCCGCAAGCTCATCCAGGCGGGGCGCGCCGAGCGCGAGGCGAATCTGTACGGAGGTCCCGAAGCGTTGCCGCTGCCCGAGCGTTGTCTCATCGCGTTCTCCGGTGCCAGCGGCCCCGGCATGCTGAACCCGATGTACAACAATAATTACCAGATCGTTCAAACGCCGGACGCAGTGCTGATCAACGTGGAGATGGTGCACGACGCGCGCATCATCCCGATCTCGAAAGACAAGGCGACCGCGCAGGCGTCGCACCGTTCATCCGCGCTCAACAAGTGGTTCGGCGATCCGGTCGGCTGGTGGGAAGGCGACACGCTGGTCGTCGAGACGACGCACGTGAACCGGCAGCAGGCGAAGCAGGGCCCGATCTATCTGTCCGATCAGGGCAAGGTGACCGAGCGCTTCAGCCGAGCTTCGCCCGATCAGCTCAACTACGAATTCACGGTCGAAGACCCGGCGTACTACACGCAGCCCTGGCGCGCGGAGATGAGCTTCAACGTGCGCAAGGAAAACATGTACGAGTACGCGTGCCACGAGGGCAACTACGCGATGGAAGGCATCCTGCGCGGTGCGCGCAACCAGGAAGCGCAGGGCATAAAGCCGTCGCAAGGCCCGGGCATCTTCGGCACGCCGATCCCGGAGAAGAAGAACGGCGGGTTGTAGACGAAGGGAAGAGATGGCGCTCCCACGGGGATTCGAACCCCGGTTTAAGCCTTGAGAGGGCTCCGTCCTAGGCCTCTAGACGATGGGAGCGCACGGGTGCGGGCGAACGCCGCAAACGGACGCGGTATTATACGGACCGCCCCTTCTGGCTCAAGCGGCAGCTGCTATTGAACGATACTAATTTGGCACCCACCGCGCCTCACACCCCTGTGGCGGCTGGCAACCCGCGGGTGGTCGCGCGCAACGAGCATCCGATCTCGCGCGCGAACATTTCTGCCAACGCCCTGAAAGTGCTCTACCGGCTCCGCGACGCCGGCTTCCAGGCTTTTCTGGTCGGCGGCGCCGTGCGCGACCTGTTGCTGGGCCTGCATCCGAAGGACTTCGACATCGCGACCAACGCGCACCCGGACGAGGTCAAGCAGCTGTTCCGCAACTGCCGGCTGATCGGACGGCGCTTCCACCTCGCGCACGTGCGCTTCGGCTACGAGATCATCGAAGTCGCGACGTTTCGCGCGGCGCACACGCCGATCGACGAGGACAACAGCGTCGACGAGGGCG
>DATENH010000140.1:0-82079 GCA_035275145.1 Steroidobacteraceae bacterium
AAGAATGCGTCCTGGCGTAATCCAGGATTCGAACAGACGCCGGAGCATCCAGTCGTCTGCGTTTCCTGGCAGGACGCCAGGGACTACGCGAGCTGGCTCGCGCGCCAGACAGGCCGACCTTATCGTTTGCCGAGCGAAGCAGAGTGGGAATACGCCGCGCGCGCCGGCACGACGTCGACCTTCTTCTGGGGTAACGACGAGGAGCTGGGCTGCGCTTACGAGAACGGCGGGGATCCGACGCTCCTGCGTGCGCTTCCGCAATTACACGAGGAGATCGCATATTCATTGCGCGAAGGCGACGCGGGGGCGCGCTTCGTCAAGTGCAGCGATGGCTACGCATTCACCGCGCCGGTGCGCAACTATCGACCGAATCCGTTCGGCCTGTACGACATCATCGGCAACGCCTGGGAGTACGTCGAGGATTGCTGGTACGAATCGCTACCGACCAGCGGACTCGCACGCGTCGATGGCGCGTGCGATTCGCACCGCACCCGAGGCGGCTCGTGGAACGATTTTCCGGAAGAGCTGCGATCCGCGCGGCGGTCGCGCATCAAGCCCGACTATCGTGGCAACGCCTCGGGATTTCGGGTCGCGCTCACGCTGACGACGTCCCGCTGACTACGACTTCTGTTTCTTCAGGTGCGCCGTGTACTCGCGCAGCGTGAGGTAGCCGTCGCCGTTCGCGTCGAGATACGTAAAGGTTCTCGCCAGCGATTTGTCGCTCGCCGCCTCCGCTTTGCTCAGACGCTGGTCGGCGTTCTTGTCGAGCGACTTGAACGTTTCTTCCGCACCGGCCGTCGGCTGGTCCTCAGCCGCCTGCACTGCTACGACCGACAAGGTAGACAGCAAGAGCGGCGGGATTAGTTTTTTGATCGGGGTCATGGCAGATCTCCACCTGGAGGTGCCCACTCAACGTGATGCGCCGCCAATGGTTCCGGACGAGGCAGCGTAGGAGATTCGGCACCGCACAACCGGTGCTAGGGCGCCGTCGCTGGGATTCCCGTGGCCCACTCGCACTTGCGGACCATAGCCAACTCGACCAGCCGCTGCCCGCGCATCATCTGCGGCATGAAGACCATCATCTGCTGTCCTTCCGCCATCCTCGACTGCACGCGCGCTGTACTCTGCGCTGCCTTGGCTTGGTTCTCCGCCGCACTGGCCATCATTTGGCCCATGGCA
Source organism: Steroidobacteraceae bacterium (assembly GCA_035275145.1). GTDB lineage: Bacteria > Pseudomonadota > Gammaproteobacteria > Steroidobacterales > Steroidobacteraceae > Steroidobacter. The sequence goes on from DATENH010000140.1 coordinate 1,180, forward strand.
GCGCCCGGCACCATGGACGCGGCGATCGTCGCAGCAGTCTTTGCCGCGATGTCGTTTTGCGAAGCCTGCACCTGCGCCATGTCCTTCGCTGCGTCAGCGCCCGCAGCCTGCACGTGTGCGACGAACGCAGGATCCTGCGCAATGGTGACGAGTTGCTGCTGTAGCTGGTCGCAGGTCAGTTTCTCGTCGCCAGGCCGATTGGCCTCCGCCTGCGCCTTTTCCATGGCTTTCATCATGGCCTGGTAGTCCTGCGGCATGCCTGGGACTGTCTGGGCGTGGCTCAGCGCGCACGCAGTGAGTAGCGCAACAAGCAAGACTATTGACTGCTGTTTCATGGCGGAAGAGTACCGCCAGACGACCTTGCAGTTGTCCCCTTCAACAGGGGTTGACAATCTCAGGACGGGATCATCCAGGGGAAGACGTACTGCTGCAGCAGCACGAGCAGTCCCAGCAACAGCGTCAAGATGAGGCTGTGCTTGAAGGTGCGCGCGAACACGTCACCCTCTCGCCCCTTCAGCTCGGTCGTCGACGTTCCCGTGCTGATGTTCTGCGGCGAGATCATCTTGCCGAAGACGCCGCCGGAAGAGTTGGTCGCGGCCATCAACACCGGGTTCAGATCCAACTGGCGGGCTGCTACGACTTGCAGATTGCCGAACAGCGCATTGCCGGAAGTGTCGCTGCCCGACAGCGACACCGCGAGCCAACCCAGGAATGCAGACAGCAACGGAAACAACGCGCCCGCGGACGCTGCACCGACGCCAAGCGTGTAGGTCATGCCCGAGTAGTTCATCAAGTAGGCCAGTCCTATGATCAGCGTCGTCGTGAGAGCGGGCAGGCGAACCTGCGTCAGGGACGTGAGAAGTACGACCGAAACCTGGCGAGGCTCGAGCCGCACCACGAATGCAGTCAGCACCGTTGCAACCAGGATGGCCGTGCCGGTTCCGAGCGGTTGAAACGTCCAGATGGCCGCATACGGCTTGTCGTAGATGCTGATGAACACGGCCTCGTGCAGCCGCGGCCAGTGCACGGCCATCTGCCCCACGAGATTGACCTTGAGATGAATCCACAGCACGACTGTGGCCGCCAGGATGATCCACGGAATCCAGCCGCTAGCGCTCGCAGGCGCGTGCGATGTCCGCGCGACCGGCTGCGCAGCCAACGCGAACTGCGCGTCGGGCTTACCGCGCCAGAGTTTCAAAAACGCGATCGTGACGATCAGCGAGAATGCCGAGGAGATGACGTCCGTGAGGGCGAACCCGAGATAGTTCGAAGCAATGAACTGGCCGCTCGCGAACGACGCGCCTGCGATCAGCAGCACCGGCCACACGCCCTTGATCGCGCGGGCTCCGCCGTAAAGACCGACAGCATAGAAAGGCAGCAGCAACGCAATGAACGGCAGCTGCCGGCCGATCATCGCGCCCAGCGTTGCATCGGACAGCTGCGTGACTGCGCCGAGTGTCGTCACCGGCGCGCCCAAAGCCCCGAATGCAACCGGCGCTGTATTGAAGATCAAGGTGAAGACCAGAGCATCGAGCGCCGGAAAGCCCAGCGCGATCAGCAGAGCGCTGGTGATTGCCACCGGCGTGCCGAAGCCCGCAATTCCCTCCAGCAGGCAGCCGAAGCAAAAGCCGATCACTACGAGTACGACGCGGCGATCGTTCGGCAGATGCTCGAGCATCCAGTCGCGAAAGTTCTGGAAGCGGCCGGAAACGACGGTGACGTTGTAGAGGATCAGCGCGTTGAAGACGATCCACATGACCGGCACGAGCGCGAACGTGGCACCAGCGAACACGCTGCTGAAAGCATTGTCTGCCGGGAGATCCCAGACAAAGATGGCCAGGACCAGTGCCGCTGCGAGCCCGGCCGATGAGGCCTGCCATGCCGGTCGTCGAAACACGCCGAGGAGCACGAGGACCGCCAGGATGGGAATCGACGCGACCAGGCACGACCAGAACAGACTTCCGCCGACCGGCGTGACCAATTGGTGGAACACTCAGACGGCTCCCGCAGGCAGTCGCGCCGCAATCCACTCGACCCAGTGACGCACGGGGATCTCCGACGCGCCGGCGAGATGAACGATGCAGCCGACGTTTGCAGAAAGAATCACATCCGGCCGCGGTACCTGCAGCGCTGCGAGCTTTCGAGCCCGCAGCTCCTCGGCCACCGTCGGCTGCAGGATCGAGTACGTTCCCGCCGAGCCGCAACACAGATGGCTGTCGGTGAACGGCAGGACGACCGCACCCAGCGATTCCAGAAGCTGCTCGACTGCGCCACGAACTTTTTGTGCGTGCTGCAACGTGCAGGGCGGATGAAACACGACTCGTTCTTCGTGCCGCCGGACTTGCTGCGCAAGCTGCTCGATGTACTCCGGCAGGACCTCAGCGAGATCGCGCGTCAGCTCAGCGATGCGCGCTGCCTTGGATGCGTAGGCCGTGTCATGTCGCAAGAGGTACGCGTACTCCTTCACCATGCAGGCGCATCCAGAGGCGTTCATCACGATCGCCTCCACGCCGCCCTCGATGTGTGGCCACCAGGAATCGATGGTGCGACGGATCTCATCGAGCGCATCGTCGCCGAGGTGATGGCGAAGCGCGCCACAACAGGCCGGCTCTGGCATCACTGCCTGGATCTGGAGTGCGTCGAGCACGCGCGCGGTCGCGACATCGATCTCCGGCGCAAGCGAAGGTTGAACGCATCCGGGTGGCAGCAACATCCGTCGCGCGTGCGTTCGCGCGCTCGGCCACGTCGCGGCGCCTCGTCGAACTGGAATTCTGCGACTCAGCGCTTGGGGCAGCAGCGGTCGAACTAACTGCCCCAAGCGCAGCGTCGGACCGAACAGTTTTCCGGTCAGTCCGCGCTTCAGCACTGCGCGCCGGAGTCGTGATCCCCAGGAACGATCGACTTTCTCCTCGACGATCCGGCGGCCGATATCGAGCAAACGTCCGTACTGTACGCCGGACGGACACGTCGTCTCGCAGGCGCGGCAGGTGAGGCAGCGGTCCAGATGGAGCTGGGTTCGTTCGCTGGGCTGCGTTCCTTCCAGCACTTCCTTGATGAGATAGATCCGTCCGCGCGGGCCATCCAACTCGTCGCCGAAGACCTGGTACGTCGGACAAGTTGCCGTACAGAACCCGCAGTGCACGCAGCTCCGCACGATGTCGGCGGCGACCCGACCGTCCGGGTTGTCCTGCAGATCTTGCGAGAGCTGTACTTTCACGGCTTTCTCACTAGAGCTCTCGATAGAGCCGACCCGGATTGAAGATGCCCGCGGGATCGAAATGGGCCTTCAGACGTCGATGGACGGCCAGCAACGGCGCGGACAACGGCGTGAACACTTCGCGGTCAGGCTCGCCTCGAAACAGCGTTGCGTGCCCTCCTCCGTGCTGCGCTACCGCTCGAACCTCTTGCGCTGGCTGCGGGGTTCGCAACCATCTGAGCGCACCGCCCCACTCGATGAGCTGCGTGCCGTGCAACTTGAGGGCTGGCATGGTCGAGGTCACGGACACGCGCCAGAGCGGCTGCGCACCTGAGAAAAACAGATGCGTTTGCTCGCGAATATCAGTCCAGAATGCATCCGCGCTCGCGGCCTCCATCACCTCGCCTCCGAGACGCCGGCGAGCATCTGTCACCGCAGCGCGACTCCCCGACAAGCGGACGCTCAACACGCCTTCGTGCCAAACCGACGCTGACAGCGGCAACGGCTGTCCTGCCCACGCATTGAGCCGATCCAGGGATTCCTGTTGCTCCAGCTCGAAGCTCAGTGTCAGCTCTGCTGCCGGTTGCGGCAGAACTTTCACAGACACCTCGAGAATGACACCGAGCACGCCGAGCGAGCCGACGAGCAGACGCGCGAGGTCGTAGCCGGCCACGTTCTTCATCACCCTGCCGCCAAAGGTCAGAACCTCACCGCGTCCGTCGAGCATGCGGGCCCCGAGCACGAAATCGCGCACGCCACCGTAGCACGGACCATATGCGGTGCGACGCGGACCCGCGAGGCCGGCTGCGATACATCCGCCGAGAGTCGCACCGCTACCGAAGTGCGGCGGCTCGAATGCGAGCATCTGACCGCGCTCGGCCAGCGCGTTCTCCAGCTCCGTCAAAGGTGTTCCGGCGCACGCAGTAATGACGAGCTCGCTCGGCTCGTAGTCCACGATGCCCGAATAGCCTCGTGGATCGAGGACCGAGCCCGTCGTGGCGTTGCCGTAGAAATCTTTGGTACCGCCGGCGCGAATTCGCAATGGCGCTCGTGTCGCCGCGGCCTCGCATACGGCGTCGCGCAAGGCGGTCACGGCTTCCTGGCTGCTCAGATTGGTGACCATCAGTAGCGAGGCAGCTCTGCGAAAGGGAGTTTTCCCGAGCTCACACGCATGCGGCCGTACTCCGCACAGCGGTGCAGCGTTGGAATCACCTTGCCCGGATTCAAGAGCTGAGCGGGATCGAATGCGCGCTTGAGGGCGACAAAGGCATCGCGCGTGCTGCCGTCGAATTGCGAGCACATCTGATCGAGCTTCTCGACGCCCACGCCGTGCTCGCCCGTGATCGTGCCGCCAATCTCGATGCAGCGCTCCAGGATCTCGGCGCCGAACGCTTCGGCGCGAGCAACGGAGTCCGGATCGCCATCGTCGAACAGGATCAGCGGATGAAGGTTGCCGTCGCCCGCGTGAAATACGTTCGGGCAACGCAGCCCGTACTTGCCTTCGAGCGCTTGAATGGTGTGGAGCATCTCGCCGAGCCGTTTGCGCGGAATGGTGCCATCCATGCAGTAGTACGCGGGCGAGGCGCGGCCCGCTGCGGGGAAGGCGTTCTTGCGGCCGGCCCAGAACCGCAAGCGCTCGGCTTCATTGCTCGATACCTGGATACGAGTAGCCCGTGCTGCACGCAGCACGGCGCACATGTGTTCGATCTCGGCGTCGACTTCTTCCGGCGTCCCATCGGATTCGCACAACAGCACGGCGGCAGCCGCCAGGTCGTAGCCGGCATTCGCGAATGGCTCGACCAGGCGACTCGCAGCCTGATCCAGCATCTCGAGTCCGGCCGGAATGATGCCGGCGCCTATCAATGCAGCGACCGCCTCGCCAGCGTCGCCGACGTCCGCGAAACTTGCCATGATGCAGCGAGCGAGCTGCGGGCGTGGCACGAGCCGCACGGTCACCTCCGTCGTGACAGCCAACATGCCTTCGGAGCCGACGATCGTCGCGAGCAGATCCAGACCCGGCGCATCGAGCGCTCGCGTTCCGAACTCGACCGCCTCCCCTTCCATGGTCACGCCACGCACTCTCAATACGTTGTGCACGGTGAGCCCGTACTTCAGACAATGCACGCCACCTGAATTCTCGGCGACGTTGCCGCCGATCGTGCAGGCAATCTGGCTCGACGGATCGGGCGCGTAGTACAGACCGTGCTCAGCCGCCGCTTCGCTGATAGCGAGATTGCGAACGCCGGGCTGAACAGTCGCGGTGCGAGCACGCGGATCGACCTCGACGATCCGATTGAGCTTCACCAACGACAGCAACACACCGGCACCATGTGGCAATGCGCCGCCTGAAAGACCCGTACCGGCGCCGCGTGGCACAACGGGCACCTCGCGCGCATGACAGAGCCGCAGCACCTGCGCGACTTGGGCTTCTGTCTCGGGGAGAACGACGATCATCGGCAACTGACGATGCAGCATGAGTCCGTCGCACTCGTAGGGCGTCGTGTCCTCCGTGCGCCACAAGATCGCATGCGGTGGGAGCAGCTCGCCCAATGCCGAGACCATCTCCCGCTGCCGATTCAAGGTCGCAGTCATGGTGCGAAGATCTCACCGTGCCGGCGACTTGTACACCTGTCCCGCTTTCATCACGAAAGCGACCCGGCTCAGCGTACGGATGTCATCGAGCGGATTGCCCTGGACGGCGATCACGTCCGCGAACTTGCCGGGTGCGATCGTGCCGACATCGCGCTCCAGTCGCAGCAGTTCAGAACTGCGAACGGTCGCGGACCGGATTGCATCGAGCGGTTTCATGCCGTACTCGACCATGCGAACGAACTCGCGTGCGGAAGTCCCGTGTTCGAAGGCGCCGACGTCGGTGCCGAAGACGATCTTTACGCCCATCTTCATCGCCTTCTGAAACACGTTCTTGTGACTGGCGACGATCCTCCGGGTCATCTCGGTGTTGTCGGCTTCGGTCTCCGGGAAATAGACCGACAACGTCGGGACCCAGTAGGTGCCCTGCTCCAGCATGAGCTTGAGCGCCTCGTCGTCCAGCAGCATGCCGTGCTCGATCGAGCGCACCCCGCCACGGATAGCGTTCTTCGCACCTTCGCCACCATAGGCGTGGGCCGCAACGTCGCAATGCCACCGCTTGGCCTCTGCAACGACCGCTTTCACGTCGTCGAGCGAGACTTGGGCCAGCGGTTCGAGAGTGGCGGGGTCAACGTGACGCAGCGTGCCTGTTGCATAGAGCTTGATCCAGTCGGCGCCGTACTTCACCTGACGGCGCACCTCGGCAACCATCGCGTCACGGGAATCCGTGAGCGACGCGGGCTCGGGAATCGCGATGTCGGGATTCAGGCCCGCGTTGTTCATGTGGCCGCCGGTGATCGTGAGCGCGAGCGTCGAAACGAACAGACGCGGGCCTGGAACGATCCCGCGATTGATCGCATCGCGTATCGCGACGTCGGCAAAGCCCGCGCCTTCGCTGTCGACGTCACGCAGCGTGGTGAATCCAGCTTCGAGATCCTTTTTCGCGGCAGCGACGCCTTGCACCGTCCGGAAAGCCTGGGATTTGGTGATGACCGGCGGCGCGCCGCGCTCGTCCTCGGGCTGCAGCAGGATGTGCGTGTGGCTATCGATCAGACCGGGCAAGACCGTATAGGCCGACAGGTCGATCACGCGCGCGCCATCGGGAATCTTGGCGTTTGCGCCGACCTGCTCGACACGCTCACCGCTCACGACGATGACGGCATTCGGCGTGATCGAGCCGTCCACGGGATTGAGGAGCCGGCCGCAGCGAATTGCCGTCACGCCATCCGCTCGAGCCGGCGCGTAGGACGCTGCCAGCAGACAAGCGAACGCCGTTGCCGCGAGACGTTTCATTATTTTTACGTTGGTCATGTTGGACTCCCGGTTCAGCCAAGCAATAATCGGATTCTATGTTCATCGGTCACTATGGCGCGGCCTATGCCGCCAAGACGGTCGCGCCGAAAGCCCCTCTGGCTGCATATTTTCTCGCTGTTCAGGCACTCGATGTGCTGTTCAGTGTCTTCGTGCTCGGCGGGGTCGAGCACCTGGAGATCGTTCACAAGTACACGAGCTACAACCCTTACCGGTTGTACGACATGCCGATCACCCACAGCCTCGTCGGGTCGCTCGGCTGGGCAGTCGCGGTTGCCCTGATTGCCGCACTCGTTCGCTTGCCGCGACGCGAATCGTTGTGGCTCGGCCTCGCAGTGTTCTCGCACTTCTTACTGGATCTGCCGGTCCACACGCCCGACCTGACGATCGCGGGCAACGATACGGCGCGACTCGGCTTGGGTCTTTGGAACAACGTCCCTCTGGCGATTACGCTGGAACTGGCGATGCTCGTCGGCGGCTGGCTGCTCTTCACCCGATCGAAACGCGCCGACGTGACGTTCCCGAAGCAGCGCAACCGGATTTTCCTCGGCATCCTCGTGCTCCTGACGATCGCCACGCCTTTCATGCCGGACCCACCGAGCCCCGCGACGTTTGCGGTCCAGGCGCTGGTCTCGTACTTCGCGCTCGCCTGGGTCGGCGGGTGGAGCATCGGCGAGTCGCTCTTCAAGGCACGACTCTACTGAGCCATAGGCGACATTCCAACCGTGTCACTCCCATGCTCTGATTCAAACGGAGGCTGTCGTGGAACGATCTGCACGCTACATCTGCGCCGCTCTGCTCATTCTGGGGCTGAATACGACCGCTCGCGCCGATGAATCCCCCTGGGCCGGAGTCTTCGTCAACGACGAGCAGTCCGATGCCGGCATTCAGAAGGCGATCGAGGCGGCGACCGCGGACATGAACTTCATCACCCGGCCGATCGCGCGCAGCCGGTTGAAGAAGACCAACACACTGGCTCACCGCATCACCATCACCAGCCAGGCCGAGACGATCACGGTGAGATTCGACGAGCGCAAGCCGGCCGAGATGCCGGCTGACGGCAAGGTCGTCAAGTGGACCGGCGAAGACGGCGAGCAGTTCGACGTGTTCGCTCGCACCGAGAATGGCCGGCTGGTGCAGACGTTCAAGGCAGAGGACGGTCAACGGGTGAACTCGTTCACCGCAGAGGATGCGCAGCGTTTGACGCTGGAGGTTCAGGTCACGAGCCCACGCTTGCCGAAGCCGCTGACGTACACGGTGCATTACAAGCGCGCGGCCGAGAAGTAGTCGGCCCGCGGGGATCGCCATCTTTCCCGAGGTACTTATTTGCGCCCGCGGCGATAAGCGCGACCCTGCCGGGCAGCATGAGCCTGCTGCATGTCTCCATCGAAGGCCTCGATCGTCGGAGCCTGACTGAGCTCGGAACCCGGCATCGCATCGTGGTCGTCGGTCACCGCGAGAACGCCCGTACCGGCAAGGTCACCCTCGATGCCTATATCACGCCGCTCCAGGAACGGTGGCTGCGCAGGCATGGCCACCCCGTTACCGTGCTGGAAAAAGTTGACGCCCACGCGCGTGAGCGTCAGCAAGAAGGACGTCGCAGCACGGCGAAGCGACTCTCACACGGTCGTTACGGCGATGTCATTTGGGGCGGCGGCTATCTGAACGCAGATGAGATCGAGCGCGCGATGGTTCTCGGCGAGAACAATCACAAGGGCTATCTCGAGCGCTTTCCCCTGCCGCACAAGACCTGGGAGAACCGCCGGTGCCATGCAGTGCGCATCGGCAAAGGCAATGGCGCCCAGCGTGTCGGCATCTGCTTCATCAGCGGCGTGCACGGCCGCGAATGGGGCGGCCCGGACATCCTCGTGTACTTTGCGATGCGACTGCTGCGTGCTTATCGCGATGGTGGGGCGATCCGGCTGGGCAAGAAGTCATTCACGCGGGCACAGGTTCGACGCATAGTCGAGGCCAGCGACATCATTCTCTTTCCGCAGGTCAATCCGGACGGCCGCCACTTCAGCATGGATGCGCACCCGATGTGGCGGAAGAATCGACGACCGGCGCCGCGCGGGCGCGGCGCCAAGAGCATCGGCGTCGACATCAATCGGAATTTTCCGATCCTGTGGCAGTTCGATCGCCACTTCGCGCCCGGAACCGTCGGTAGCACGCACAAGCCCGGTGACTACGAAACGTATGTAGGTCCGCGCCCGGGCTCGGAGCCGGAAACGAAGAACGTCATGTGGCTGCTGGACCAGTTTCCGCAGATCCGCTACTTCATCGACCTGCACAGCTATGGCGAGACGCTGCTGCACAGCTGGGGCAGCGATCAGAATCAATCGCACGATCCGCGCATGTGTTTCAGCAACGAGGCCTTCGACGGCAAGCGCGGCCTGATCCACGATGACGTTTATCGTGAGTACATTCCGGCTGCCGATGAGAAGCTCGCGCTACAGCTCGGTCACAAGCTGGCGGGCGCGATCCGTCAGGTGCGCGGCAGGAAGTATCGCGTGCAACAGTCGGTGGGACTCTACCCCACCGCGGGTTCGACCGACGATTACGCGTATAGCCGGCACTTCGTCGACAAGTCCAAGGCGAAGATCATCGCGTACACGATGGAATGGGGCCGCACGCGAGTCTCGACGCCGTTTCATCCGCCGTATCCGGAGATGCGCAAGGTCATGCGCGAGGTGACGGCGGGGCTGCTGGAGTTTTGTCTGCAGGCGACGAACGCGGGACGGCGGTAGCTGCACTCGCAACATCCTTGCACGTGAAGACTGCACTCTCGCCAAGCGCGCGCAAGGTGAACGTGCCGTCGACTGCCAGTAATCCAGCATCAATCAAGCGCCATTCCGTGCCGGTGTAGAAGAGTTTGAAGACACTGGGGACCGGTGCAGAGCCCTCGAGCGGGGGCAAATTGAACGCGTAGACCGGCTCATCGTCGCCCCTTCCGCTCACGGGCAGACTCGATCTCCGCTTGCCACTTAGCGTTGTCGATGTAGCGGAAGACCTTTGCGCTGACGCACTCGTACAGTTTCGATGTGCATGCCGGGCAACAGTAGAACTTCTTCCCAGTTCTCTCTGGAAAGACCTCTCGATCGCGCAGCACGTAGAACAGCAGCTCACGCTGCGCCAGATCGGATATGCGGTCCTTCTTGTATTTGGGACCCAGAGCGGCCTTGCTTGCCAACAGGAAGTCACACCGGATCGCTGTTCTTCGTGGGGCGCCGATGAACTTCTTATTGTGTCGCGACGTGTACGTCGCGGGAAACCTGCCCGCTGCGATGTCTTCCCAAATGTTCTGACGCTTTTCGAGGAATGCCTTCTGTGCGGCGAGTCGCTCCGCTTTGGAGTTGCCCGCAGCGGCCACCATATCAGTGAGTTCCTTCATGGGCTGGCTCACGGTTTGAAGTTGGAGACATTGCCGACCCGATACCAACTGCCTCCGCGATGTTCGTACAGCTCTATCCAGGCCGATTCGAACGCCAGAGGTTTGGAGCCGCCGTCCTGTGTCGTTTGCACTCCCGCGGCACGGACTTGCACGATGACCCAGCCAAGGCTGCCATCGTCGGATACTCGCACGACCGGTGGAACAACGTCGATGTACTCAGAGAAGCGAGTGGTCGCCAGGTACTGCTGGAATCGTGTCCTGCGCTCCTCGAGAGTTGGCTGCGTTATCTGACCACGGTTGGCAGAGAGGGTGTCTGGCGCCTCGGATCGCAAAAGGAGCTCGACGTTCGACTCGCGGTGAGCCCGCATGACCTCGTCGTGGAGAGCGAGCAACTTCGCCCGCGCTTCAGGCGGGCGCGCAAGGTTCGTAGAGCCGCACGAGGCGAGAAGTACCGAGATGGCGAGAACGGGTGCCCAGAGAGGATGATCCACTTACTTCTTCTTCCTTCTTTCAATGAGACAGAAACCGTGACCGAACGGATCGCTACAGAATGCTACTGACGGATACCCGGGCTCATCGAAAAGCTGTTCTTGCTTTGCGCCTGCAGCGACGGCTCGCGCCAGCGCGCTCTTGAGCTCGTCAACGTGGAAATCCAGGTGGACGGGCGTCCAATGTCGCTCGTAACGCCGTGCGTCCTGCGCACCCGGCGCGGGAGCTGAGCCCGATTTCTTCTCTAACAGACAGATCTCGGACGTGCCGGCGCGGAGCACGACTACGCCGGGGATGGGCTCGGACGTTTTACTGAAGCCAAACGCATCCGTATAGAAGCGGACGCCATCGGCAATGTCTGGCACATCCACGCTGACCGACATCGAGATCATACTTCTCCCCCGCGTCGCCTGAGTCAGGCGCGCTCACAAAGGGCCCGCACAACATTTTCACGATAGTCCTCGTCCTTTTCGTGAAACTGCACAATCCGGCCACTGATGTCGACGTTCAAAAATACTTCTGCGTATCGGGCTTCCGATTCTGAATGAAAGAACAGCTTCATCCGCGCAGGTGAGTCAGGAAGCTTGCGAGGGTCGTCACCTAACCCGACGGCTTGCGCAGTGATTTCCGGGAGCATGGGACCCGCCTTTGACGTGGACCCATAGAGTCTCGAAAGCAACGCCACGAAGCTGTCACTCGGCTCACCGATGCTACGCAGCGTGACCCTGCCCCAATAGAAGGTCACACCGTGATCCTCCAAGGGCTTCTCCACCCAGTCGGAATGGATTTCAGCCGCAAAGCCCAGCAACTTGCCTTCATAGGTTCCCTGCGCCACAACCCGGTGGGCGAGCGCTGTTTGCCGTTGAGCGGAGGTGAGTGGGAAATCGAGATCGACGAAGCCTTCCTCGCCGTTGATTCGAATCGGCCCGGCCCCAGCTTTGGACCCGCCGAAGATTGCTGCCAGTATTCCCACGAACGTGGATCTCCTAGTGATGCGCATCGGCTGGCTTGTTAGGTGTTCTCGTATTTGGCCCTGACCAGATCGGCATAGTACTGCGCGAACTGATGCTCGTTCTGGAAGTCACGTGCCGACAGCAGCAAGAACTTCCACCGACCGATCCGGACAAAAATGTGTAGACGCGTCTTGTCGATGCTCCGAATCTTTCGCCAGGATACAGCGGTGGTTCGATGACCGTCGTCTTCCACCAGTGCATCAGCGGCGATAGTAAAAGTCTTGCGCCCCACCGCACCCTTTCTCAGGAGGTTTGCACTGGCGACCAGCAGCATGCCCACCATGCTCAGCAGCCAGATGGCCACAACGATCGCGATGAACACGACGAAAAATACTACGGCGTTCTTTGTAAGTGCGCCCCGACCCGCGTCCAACCTTGCGCCCATCGCGTCCAAGGTAATTACTGCTGCGAGAACGGTGCTTGCAGCCCAACTCCACGGTGAGCGCACACTGACCCACCAGTTGATCGCGAGTATGTCGCTCCACCTCGTCACGCTTTTTATACTAGAACTCGCAGCGGCTGAACTGAGCGCGCCGGGCTTGTGCGGCTGATTAGAGGGCTCACTCAACATTGGCATATCTTCCGGTTCTCCTCCGGTCCGGCAGCACATGCCTGAACCAGTACACGATCTTCATCCAGCCGGAAGTCTCGAGCACCAACAATGCACCCCACAGACTGGTGCGCTCGCCGACGTATCGGTCCTTCCAGTGGTAGATCGGTATCAGCACGACCCAAACGAACCAGGGCACCATCAGCAGGAAGCCAACCATGGCCAACCAAGTGCGGTCAGTACCGAAGCCAACGGCAGCGCAGATCAATCCAGCGATCGCAAAGGGTCCAAACCGGCGAAGGTGTCGCCACTTCGCCTCGAACCAGTCCTCGCGCTTCATGGTGCCCTCTACAGTTCCGGTTGTCCCTCGAACGCAAGATACGAAATGACGTGAGCCATGGCTACGATCGCCGGCAGGAGCAGGACACCGACGATGAGAGCCTCGTGCTGCGCTGACAGAATCTCATATGCGACCGCTGCAACCCCGATAAGTAAGCAGCCGACAACCTTTCCGCTCATTTGGAGTCTGGCGGCAAAGAACAGAGCTACGTAACCGACGAGAGCAGCTACGCCTACGAGAAGGAACGACGCCAAATTCGGCCAACTGACGACACCCTGCACTCCTTCCGACAGTCCTCCGCTAGCACTGAGAAGAAAAAGAGCGTTTGAAAGTAAGACAAGGGACGCCGGAACGATGCCGAAGAGAACGGTTGCAACAGAGACAAGCGCTCGTTTCATGGCTTTTGGATCTGCTCCGGCCAGGCGTTAGACCGCGGTCTCGGTAACGGGGCGCCGGTCACGGGCCCAGCGCCAGCGCAACTGCAAGCATCACACCGGGCACCAGAAAGAGTGCCGCGATGATGGTCAGTGCAAGATTGCCGCGCGACCTCAGAGTCGGATGCCTGATGAGCTTGGTAACCGCTATTGGGACCGGGATGATCTCTGCCACTAGCCCGAGCACCAACGCGGCGGCCGTCAACGAGGCGCCGGCAGAACGTGGCGGAAATCGAAGCAGCCACTGCAAGCTCCAAGAACCGATGGCGATGAGCAGCGGCAGAGCCAAGCCAAGCGTCAACAGCACACCAAAGGGCTTGCTGCCGGACTTCTCCACTGCTTCGATGCGATCGTTGGGCATCAAGGCTTGCTCGCCTTGCAGAGTCAGCCGCTCAGCTGACCCGTCGGGCCATACATGACGTCGGAACGAAGTATAGATCATGAAGGTGAGAAGACTCAGCTCACCATTGTCCCTCGCGAAGGGTGCATCGGCGTGCCACGAGAAACGCTGGCCCAGCGTGTACCGGTAGAAGCGAAACCGCTCGTTTAACCCCCGAACCTGACGTCCGGCCCGCGTCCGAGGGATGAACTCGTGTACGCGGGCCCAAAGCCGTCGCGCGAGATCCAGATCATCCACGATGACCCGGTCGTTGTTCCTCGCTTCTTTGTCCAGGCGCGGGCCATCCCATGCATTGATGGTTGCTGAATCGAATCCCCGCGCGTTTGCGAAAGCGATCATCTCTCTGCACTCATCCGCAGTGAGAACGCCATCGATGGTGAAGATGCTCGATGTCAGGTCCTGCCGTTGCATAACCCTCGCGCTCCAGTCAGAACTCATCGGGGCCTTCTTGCGTCGAGAATGGCCAGGAAGGTGAAGCCCCACTCGGAAGGTGTGCGGTAAATGCCGCGCGCCCCTAGCACCTCTACCGCCACGGAGGCCATCTCCCAACCATCGACCTCCTCGGCTGGCCATTTCGGAACAACGAGTTTTGGGAAGTCACGCGCCTCACCAAACTCCCGCACGCCGCCCATCGGGGCGCGGACCGCTTCGGTGAGGCTGAAGTTGGCCCAACTCCAGAGCCAGGTGTTCGATACCGTCGAGACACTCCCGACGAAAGCGATATCGCACAGGAGTGCCGGGACACCGTCATTCGAGAAAACCAGTTGAGCGCGCTCCTGGTCCCAATCCCACCGCTTGTGCTTTCCTATCTGAAAATCCTTCTCGAGCAGATCTTGTTTCTTTCGCGCCGCGGCGGTCGAGTCGACTACCAACCGGGTCCAGACTTTCTCAGCGCGCCCCTTCAGGCGCTCCAGGCTTCGTGTTTGCGCCGCCTCGTAGCACTGGTGACAGAGAATCGTCGGAACGAGACATTGCTCGTTCCTTGCGTTCCATTCACCTTCCTTCAAGAATTCCACGTTGCACTTCGTGCACCACGCATCGGGCCAGCGGCTTTCCTCAGAAGGAGCAGCCGAATACCAGCGTTGGACGGGATCTGCGACAAGGTGCTCGCACACATACGTTGTGTAAGCTTCCCCGTGGGTGCCGCAACTGAGTTTTGTGTCTTCAGACATGAGTTCTAACGGTTGAGCTGAGCGTCGGCCCGCGCGTTTCGCACGTCGCCGGCAGCGCGTTGTGGAACGTCATGATTTCCACGAGAAGCCCTCAGGCACAAGGTCGATGTCTTCTGTTGCCTTGACGCCATAGAGACCCTTGATGATGTGCTGACAGAGCTGCACAAGATCTCCTTTCTCAGTCCTCAGATAGCCGACGCCGTTCGCTTCAAGGCGAGTCGGCATCGATCCGCGCGCCTTCAGGAAGTCAAAGATTCGCTGCTCATCGCGAACGTTAACGGGACCAATCAGCACCCAGTCGAGGCCAACGGTTCCGTTCTCAATGGAGAACTGGAGATTGACCTGCCCTGCTTCTCCAAGCTTGCCATGATCCGAGAACATGAAGACCGCGAAGGATTGGTTCGACCCTTCCGCCTTCAGTTGCTCATAGACTTGGGGAATATCCGAGAGACGCACAACGTACTGCTCGGCAACTCGGCTCCTGATGAACCACGCAAGCGCGACGCACAGCGCGACAGCCCCAAACACTATCAGCAGACTTCCCGCCATCTCTTTGTCTTTCATGACGGCCAACGCATGCTGCCTAGAGCGTTCCTGGCTGCGCAGTTGCGGCGACATAGCTGCGGACCCGCACCCAAAAGAGCGCGACGATCAACAATGACAGCAAGTCAAAGTCCTCGAATGACGGGCGGATCGGGAAGTTGAAGTACACAGTTGCGAACGCCCAAATGATCAACGCAAGCGCGCCGAAGACGAAGAAGCGCACCAGAACCACGAATCCGATCGCGCTGATGCGCTCGGGTAATTGAACTCCATCAGCACCGCCATTGGCTCTATAGCACGCGTAGATGCCAATGGCGCTGATCAGACCGTTGGCCAAGGTGGTAAGCGAATCGACAGCCGTTTCGAAATCGTCGCGATCCCACGGCCTGACCCAATCGGCGAACACAAAGGCCAGGGTACACGCCGCCGCCGCTGCGATTAGGTATGGCATCAGCTGCCGTGCCGTGAGGTGGCTACGCCTGAGTCGGTCCACGAGCGTTCGGATGCGCCAGATGATCATGCGCGGGATTTCATGCCACTGACTCCGCCGTCTTAGATGCGCTCTTGAACTGGCGGTTGATGATCCACCAACCCAACCAGAGAGCCGGCACTATCAGCATGCTGTCTGCCTTGAATGACAACTCCTTGTTATCAGATCAGACACCCGTACGGAACGGGATGCTCGAAACTTCAACGTTCACAGAGTGCACGCCGCAGGAGCTAAAGGCGGCAGAGATTGATCGTTCAACGAAGCGCGTCGGGTGTGAGTTCGGTCCAATAGTGATGGACTTTAAGGCGTGAATCGCATAGCGGGGCGATTGCGTGCCAAGATCCATTCCAAGCCCTACTGTTAGGTACGGAACGAGCACCGTTTCGCCTTCGCGTATGTTTGGCGGCGTTTCCTGCCAACCTACCAGCCTCACTTCTTGCTCTTCGCCAAAGCCCGGCGCCTTCAGGCGCGGCGCCAACTCCCGAAACTTCGGCCAAAAGTCCTTGGTGAATGTACCCCCACCCAGAATCCCATAAACGGTCCGATCCCTCCCACGACTCCGGTTTCCGGCCATCACTTGATAGCAGTGATCTAAGTACTGCCTAGTCGCAGCGCGCTGCTCAGCTTCCTTGTAGATACACGTCATCAACCGGAAGCCCAGCGTCTCTGCATGGGCGGCAAGTTCGGCCGCGGCGAACCCAAGAGCGACGCCGCCGCCTGCGCTGTACCCACGCCATTGACTGAGCTGATCGCCCCCCGCTGCGGTAAGGCAGACGACGTAGATTGGCCCCGATTCACTCTCCGTGATCATGTACTTGAGTGCCGCCAATTCATCAACGCACATTGGGTCGGCTAGGCGCCGTTCCTCCAGCAACAGCCCCAGTTCCTCCGACAACATGCTGACGCCATAGCTGTACTCCGCAGTGTCGTTGAGGTACCGCAGATCAGTGGCCCAAAGATTGCGGGTCGTCAGAATGCCTTTGAGAGCAGACATTCCGGTGTAGTGGTAGAGAAGCGGCTTGCCCATCCACGGTTGCGCCATCTGACCGACTCCCGTGAGCAATTCATGCAGATCAAGCCGATCTGCAGATGTTCGTCATGCAGTAGTGGACGCTAGCGCGGGACTTCGGTGCGAGACAGTAGTTCGTGCAAGCACTAACGCGCAGCCGGAACACGGAGCGCCCTAGAATCGTTGTCGCGCTTCAGTGCGTCGCGCCTACTTCCCAAACGAATCCCGCAACCCGATCGTTCGATTGAACACCAGCTTCCCCGGCTTCGACTCAACGCTGTCCGCGCAGAAGTAGCCCTCACGCTCGAACTGGTAGCGCGTGTCGGATGTGGCCTCCGCCAGCGACATCTCCGCCTTGCAGCCTTCCAGTACCGTCAGCGACTGCGGATTGATGAAGTCGAGAAACGTCTTCGACTTGTCCTCTTCTGGAAATTCCACCGTGAACAGCCGGTCGTACTGGCGCACTTCGACATCCACGCAGTGGGCTGCCGAAACCCAGTGAATGACGCCTTTCACCTTACGACCGTCGCTCGGGTTCCTGCCGCGCGTCTCCGGGTCGTAGGTGCACTTGAGCTCGACGATCTCCCCCGCGGCGTTGCGCACGATCTCGTTGGCGCGAATGACATACGCATTGCGCAGCCGCACCTCCTGCCCCAATACCAGCCGCTTGAAGTCCTTCTCTGCCGTCTCGCGGAAGTCGTTGCGATCGATGTACAGCTCGCGCGTGAAGGGCAGCTCGCGCGTACCCATCTCCGGCTTTTGCGGGTGGAGCTGTGCGGTGAAGTGCTCGAGTACGTTCGCATCGAAATTCGTGAGCGTCACCTTCAACGGCGCCAGCACACACATGGCGCGCGGAGCCTGCTTGTCGAGATCGTCGCGGATCGCGAACTCCAGCATGCCCACATCGACGACACCTTCGCTGCGCGTGACACCGACGAGGTCACAGAAGGCGCGAATCGATGCCGGCGTATAGCCGCGGCGACGCAACCCGGAGAGCGTCGGCATGCGCGGGTCGTCCCAACCCGACACATGCTTCTCTTCGACGAGCTGCTTGAGCTTGCGCTTGCTCACCACCGTGTAATTGAGATTGAGCCGCGCGAATTCGTACTGCCGCGGCATCGAAGGCACGGGCAGATTGTTCAGGTACCACTCGTACAGCGGACGATGATCCTCGAACTCCAGCGTGCAGAGCGAATGAGTGATGCCCTCGATGGCATCGGACTGTCCATGCGCAAAGTCGTACGTCGGATAGATCTTCCACTTGTCGCCGGTCTGGTGATGGTGCGCATGCCGGATGCGATACATCGTGGGGTCGCGCATGTTGATGTTCGGCGCTGCCATGTCGATCTTCGCCCGCAACACGCACGTGCCTTCCGGCAGCTCGCCACGACGCATCTGCTCGAACAGCGACAGGTTCTCTTCGACCGAACGGTTGCGATACGGGCTGTCCTTCCCGGGCTCCGTCAAGGTGCCGCGGTAGGCGCGCGTCTCTTCTGCAGAGAGATGGCAGACGTATGCCTTGCCATGCTTGATCAGATGAATCGCCCATTCGTGCAGCTGGTCGAAATAACCCGAGGCGAAGCGCGGCGCCCCCTGCCACTCGAACCCGAGCCAGCGCACGTCCCGCTGGATCGCCTCGATGAACTCGTCCTCTTCCTTCTCGGGATTCGTATCGTCGAAGCGCAGGTTGCAGGCCCCGCCGAACTCCTGCGCCATGGAGAAATTCAGGCAGATCGACTTGGCATGACCGATGTGCAGATAGCCGTTCGGCTCGGGCGGAAAGCGCGTGCAGACCTTCGAATTTCCCGCGGCGACATCGTCGGCGATGATCTTACGAATGAAATGGACCGGCTTGGCCGCCGGTTCGGTGGCAGTGGGCTTCGGGTCAGGTCGTTTCATGGGGCTCCTTTGGAGCTGCGCAGCATACCTCGCACACGTATAGGTAGGCAGCCCATCGGGCGCTAGCCTTGAATCATGAGCACTCTACGAACGCTGGCCGCCGCGTCATTGTGCCTGGCGGCATCCTTCGCAAGTCCCTCGTCGTGGGCCGCAGGCGACGACGATTGGAAGTTTCAGGCCGTCGTCTACCTCTACCTCCCCAGCGTCGACGGCGAGACCGTATTCTCAGGCTCCGGCGGCAGCGACAGCGCGGGCGTCGACGCTTCGAAGCTGCTCGAAAATCTGCATCTCGCCTTCATGGGCTCGTTTGAGGCCGACAAGGGAGCCTGGGGGCTGTTCACGGATGTCATCTACGTCGACTTCGGTGACTCCGAATCGCCGTCGCGCGATTTCACCCTCGGCGGCGGCACGCTGCCGGCCGCCGTGACTGCATCCATCCGCTACGACCTCAACGGCTGGTTGTGGACGTTGGCCGGCTCGTGGCACGCCGCCTCGACACCCAACAACGAACTGAATCTGATCGGCGGGGCGCGCCTGATCGATATCGACCAGACGATCCACTGGCAATTGGGCGGCAACGTCGGCTCCGTCGCGCTGCCCGATCGCGCCGGCGACCGGATGGCCGGCGTGCAGAACTGGGATGCGATCGTCGGTCTCAAGGGTCGAGCATTGCTGGGGAGCGGACAGCACTGGTTCATGCCGTACTATCTCGACGTCGGCACGGGCGAGTCATCGCTCACCTGGCAAGCGATGTTTGGCGTGGGCTATGCGTTCGACTGGGGCTCGGTGACTTGCGCCTGGCGGCACATCGACTACGACATGAAGTCGGGCAAATCGGTGGAGTCGCTCAGCTTCGATGGCCCCGGCGTGGCAGTAGCGTTTCGTTGGTGAGTGAACTCATCTCGTGGGCGCGCGCGCGGCGCGGCCAGGAAATCCGCCCTCGACCAGCTTGCCATCGCTGACCACGGCCACGCCGTTGACCAGGACGAATTGAATGCCGTCCGAATACTGCAGCGGCTTCTCGAACGTGGCGCGGTCGACCACTCGATTCGCATCGAAGACCGTGATATCTGCATCCGCACCCACCTTGATGCGCCCCTTGTCCTTGAACGCGGGTGCGCGCTGCTCCAGGCGTTGAGCCGGCATCAGCGTCATCTTGCGCAGCGCCGTCATCAGGTCCAGGACCTTCTCCTCCCGGACGTACTTGCCGAGCACCCGAGCAAAGGTGCCCTGCCCTCGCGGGTGAACGCTTGCGCCCGTGGCAGGCATGCCATCGCTGCCGATCATCACCATGGGGTCCGCGATCGCGAGCCGCACGATGGGTTCCGGAATCATGAAGATGACGACCTCCCCGCCCTCTTTGCGGTAGCGCTCGAAGGTCGCGGCGGTCAACCGCTCGCCGGTCTTCACCCATTGCAGATCGCCGTAGCTGATGCGCATTCGCTCCTGCCAGCCGGGATCGAAAATAGCGCTTTCGAGACCGGTGCTGCCGGCCACGTATGGGTAGCACTCCGTCGTCACGTCGGTGCCGCGGGCCTTCGCGGCGCGGATCATTGCGAGCAGTTCCGGCGTATCGCGCAATCCCATGCTGGTCACGTGGACGACGTGCAAGGGAGCTTTGGTCTCGCCGGCAGCCGTGAGCACTTCCTCCAGCGCTGTGCGACCGGTCTCGGGCGGTTTGTCGCCGGCGTAACGCAGATGGACGTGCACTGGCGCGCCATACCGGGAGGCAACTCGAAAGACATCGAGGATTTCGGCACGCGTCGCTGCTGCGGTGTAGTTGATGCCCATGCCCACCGCCAGCGCGCCCTGCTTCAGCCCGGCATCGATGCGCTGATCGATCTGCGCCAGCTCGGCGTCAGTGGCCGCACGATGAGCCGCGTCGCCGGTGGGAAGGAAGCTACCGGGGTCCTTCAGCACCTTCATCCGTGTCGGGATGTGGCCGATGCTCACGCCGAAGTTGATGAGCGACTTGCCCTCCCGCTCCGCATACCAGGCGGCGACGTCGGCCGCGCCCGCTTCGAGCTCGAGTGACGTGGTCACGCCGTCGTGCGCCTGAAACTCGTAGTTCTTCGGCGCCTGGCCATGCTCGTGCAGATCGATGAAACCGGGTGCCACGACCAGTCCCTTGGCGTCGATCGTGCGGCGACCGGCCATCGCCTCGGCCGAAATGGCCGCAATCTTCCCCCCGCGCAGGCCCACGTTCCGGACGGCATCCAGACCGGACTCGGGATCCATGACCCGGCCGTTCACGATCACGACATCGTACGGGTCGTCTGCGGCAACCGCAGGCGCAACGGTAATCAGGGAAACGATGAACGTAAGGGCGAGTGTCTTGTTGAAGATCATGCGGTCCTCCAGGGACCGTAATGGTTGCGCACTTTGACCTCGCTGCCAATGTTGAGCCGTTTACCCAGACGTAAGCGATTCATAAGCAGCTTGGGGCAGGCTGATGCTGGGCCACGTGCGCGGTAGCGAGCCGAAGATTCTGGCGGGGCACATCAGTTCGTTGACTCGGCAACGCGTGCTGGGTTTGGTCTCGCTGGCTATCTTCGCGGCTCGTAGCGCAGTGCCAGCGCGCCGGAGCTGAATTCCTGTCGGCTCACGAGCTTCAGGTCAACCAGCTTCGAGAGCCCGGCGAACAAGGTTGGGCCGTGGCCCGCGAGCCTGGGGTGCACGATGAGCTCGTACTCATCGATCAGGCCCAGCTCGGTCAGCGCCTGCGCCAGCCGCACGCCTCCGACGAAGAGTCCCTTGCCCGGCTCGCGCTTGAGCTGCTGAACGGCCATTCCCAGATCGCCGCGCACCAGCTCTGCGTTCCAATCGACCCGCTGCAGCGTGCTCGACACGACGTACTTCTTCGCCGCGTCGATCGACCGGGCGAAGGGCTCCATCCAGGGTTGCATCCACTCGGGCTTCGGCCCCGGCCGCACCCGGAACGCCTCCTCCATCATTTCGTAGGTCACCCGGCCAAACAGCAGCGCATCGGCCCGGGCGAAGTTCTCGACGGCGTGCTCATGGATCTCCGGGGCCGGGATCCCGACGCGATGGTCGTAGCACCCGTCCAGGGTGACGTTGAGGGAAAACCGCAATGGTCGCATCGCACTCTCCTCACTGGCGCAGAATCTTTTCCATTGCTTTGCCCTTGGCGAGCTCGTCGATCAGCTTGTCCAGGTAGCGGATCTTCTGCATGAGCGGATCGTCGATGTCTTCCACCCGAATCCCGCACACCACGCCCTTGATGAGCGAGCTGTTCCATGAATGGCCGGCGCTTGAGCAAAAAAGGTTTCGAAATCGTTCTTCTGCTCGATCTGCCGCCGCAACCCAGCCCGGTCATAGCTGGTCAACCAGCAAATGATCCGATCGACCTCTTCTTTCGTGCGACCCTTGTTTTCCGCCTTTTTAACGTACAGCGGATAAACGCTGGCAAATGAAGTGGCGAAAATCCGGTGTTTGGCCATCGTCAACCATCCTCGCTGTCACGCGTCCGCGTCTTCGCGCGTCTTGTCGAACAACGTAGCACAGCCTTAGGCTGCCAACCGACATGTTCATCGTCTTCGACCGGGACCGACCTTCCGATTCGCCGTTCATCGAGCGCGTCTGGAGCTGCCACAGCGAAAGTGGCGGCACTTTCTCGTCCGTTGCTTCAGCTCACTGCGAGATCGTCTTCACGCGCTTGAACGGAACCACCGCGGTCACAGTGCGTGGCCCGGAAACTCAGGCGCGGCCCGTGCACTGTCCCGCAGATGGCAAGTGGTTTGCGATTCGCTTCAGGCCCGGTACGTTCTTTCGATCGCACCCGGCGCCTCTCCTGATCGATGGCAACGATGCGAGCCTGCCAGCCGCAAGCAGTCGCTCGTTCTGGCTGCATGGTGAGCGCTGGCAGCATCCGAACTTTGAGAACGCAGAGACGTTCGTGACGCGGCTCGCGAAGGCTAATGTCATTGCTCGCGACGCGACTGTGGCAGCGGCGCTCGAAGGCGATCCGCAGCTGCTCTCTCTGCGTTCTATCCAGCGCCGCTTTCTCGCCGTATGCGGCATCACGCACACCGCCTTGCGACAGATCGAGCGTGCTCGACAGGCAGCGACGTTGCTCGCGGACGGAGCATCGATTGGCGACGCCCAGCACGAATCCGGCTTCTACGATCAAGCGCACCTGACGCGCTCGATGCGGCGGTACGTGGGCGCCACACCCGCGACGATCGTGCGCCAGGATCGGCAGCTGTCGTTCTTGTACAAGAAGTAGCCTGGGACCAATCCTTACAGTGCAGCCTGCACATCAACACGAGGATCGACATGGCTGCAAAGGTGTGGATCGGCTGGGGCCTGTGCGGGCTCGTCATTGCCTTCCTGTTGCTCGACGGTGTCATGAAGGTCATTGCGCCGTCGTTCGTGCTCGAAGCGGGCGAGTTGATCGGCTTCCCCGGAGTTGCGATGAGTCGCGGGCTGGGGCTGCTGCTGCTCGCGTGCGCGCTGCTCTACATCGTGCCGCGGACCAGTGTCGTCGGAGCGATCCTGGTCACCGCCTATCTCGGCGGCGCCGTCGCGACTCACGTGCGTCTGGGGCATCCGCTGTTCAGTCACGTGCTCTTCGGCGTGTACGTCGGAATTCTCATGTGGGGCGGGCTGGCCCTGCGGTCACCTGACTTGTTGGCCATCTTGCTGAGGGATTGAATGCGTACGATGAAAAGTCTCGCCGCCGGTTTGTTCGCGAGCTGCCTGCTCACGGCATGCGCGACGGTGCAGAAAGCAACTCCCCCGCTCGACGTAGTGCGGGCCAAGTTCGACGCCGTCAACAGACACGATCTCCAGGCGATCACTGCCGCCTATGCTCCGGATGCCCGCCTCTTGGCGTCCGACTTCTGCGCACCCAGAGTCGGACACGCCGCGGTGGAACGCACCTACAGCGGCCTGCTCGGCTCGATCGAGGATCTGAGTGTCAGCATCGACCAGGCAATCGCCGACGGCAACAACGTGCTGATGCACATCAGGGTGCAGGGCGCAGTACACGGACAACGGTTCGAAGTCCCGATCTCGAACTACTTCGAAGTGCGCGACGGGCTCATCGCCTACGACCTCGGCGTCTTCGACAACGGGTCGCGACCGTGCCGGCAGTAATAGCCATGTAGAAACCCTCCGCCCCGGCCCGTCATTGCTACGTAAGCCCCCCCAAGACTTTCGGAGGTTGCGATGACGAATCCAAATACCCTGCACACGCCGCCAGTCGTGTCTGCAAAGGAATGGGAAGCCGCGCGTGAGCAGCTTCTCGTCAAGGAGAAGGCCCTGACGCACGCACGTGACGCGTTGGCCGCGGAGCGGCGGCGTATGCCGTGGCAGGCGGTCGAGAAGTCGTACCTGTTCGACGGACCGCAAGGCAAGGTCAGCCTCGTGGACCTGTTCGCGGGCCGCCGTCAGCTGATCGTCTACCGCGCCTTTTTCGAGCCTGGCGTGCACGGCTGGCCCGACCATGCGTGCATCGGTTGCTCGCTGATGGCCGACCAGGTCGCGCACCTCTCGCACCTGAATGCGCGCGGTACGACGCTCGTGTTTGCCTCGCGAGCGCCGCAAGCCGACATCGCGCGCCTCAAGGCGCGAATGCAGTGGGAGCACATCCCCTGGTACACCATCACCGACGGCTTCGACGCCGACTTCGGTGTCGATCAATGGCACGGCCACAATGCGTTCATCCGCGACGGCGAGCGCGTGTTCCGCACGTACTTCATCAATAGCCGCGGCGACGAGGCGATCGGTTCGACCTGGAGCTACCTCGACATGACTGCGCTGGGACGCCAGGAAGAGTGGGAGGACTCGCCGCAGGGTTATCCGCAGACACGGCCGTACAAGTGGTGGAACTGGCACGACAGTTACGTCCCCGACGCCGCGCCGGATCCGAAGTGGGTCGCGGTGTCCGACGCCGGAGAGGCGGCCATGCGGAAGCGCGATCAGTAGGACGTCTAAAGATTCTGACAGCTTCCTCTCGTGCAAAATGGTCTGCTGCTGGCTGAGAGGAAGCTGTTCTGGAAACGTTGGACCTGTTCTCTACTCGTGTTCCGCCCGGCCTGGATCGGGCGTTCACGACGGCCAGGCGGACCGCGCTGGACGCGAGCTCGTGGGTCGAGCTCGTGCCGGGGTGGCTGCGCGGCGGTGAGGCGTTGCTCGAAATACTGCTGGAGGCTGTGCCGTGGCAACAGCACCAGCGGCGCCTGTTCGAACAGACATTTCTCGAGCCGCGCCTCACTGCGCAATACAAGAGTCTGAGCGATGCGCCGCAAGCGCTAGCCGATGCTGCCGGAGCGCTTTCCGATCATTACGGCATCAAGTACGACAACCTGTGGCTCAATCTCTATCGCCACGGTCGCGACAGCACGAGCTGGCATCGCGATCGATTCTCGTGCCGGCGACCGGAGTGCATCGTCCCGGTGCTCACCATCGGCGCGGCGCGTCGATTTCTGCTGAAGCCGCGAGCCGGCGGCTCTTCCAGCGGATTCGAGCCGCATTGTGGCGACCTGGTCGTCATGGGCGGGAGATGCCAGGAGGACTGGGTCCATAGCGTGCCGAAGGACGACCCAGCCATCGGAGTGCGCGTCAGCGTGAATTTCCAGAGCTCCGAGCAGGCGAAGCGATGATGCCCTGAGCTTCGAGCCATTGCGCGCAACGGTCGAACCAACGCTCGCGCGTCGTGGCGTTGTTCAAGCCGAAGCCGTGGCCGCCGGATGGATACACGATCAACTCCACCGGAACCTTGTGCGCGCGCAGCGCCTCGGCGAAGCGCGTGCTGTTCCCGACAGTCACGGTGACATCGTCCGCCGCATGTACGAGAAACGTGGGCGGCGTGCGCTCCGTGACATTCAACTCATTCGAGTAGCGCTTGACCAGCTCTGGTGCAGGCGACTTGCCGAGCAGCTGCTCGCGCGAGCCGCGATGCGCCAGCTCGTCGCTGAAGCTGATGACCGGATAGACCAGGATCGAAAAATCGGGGCGCAGATTCGCGTCTTGCCATTGCGGCAGCACGGGCTGATCGAACTGCGTTGCCAACGTTGCAGCAAGATGTCCGCCGGCTGAGAAGCCGACCACACCGACGCGGTTGCGATCGATGTGCCACTCGTCCGCTCGCTCACGCACGACACGGATTGCCTGCTGCGCGTCCTGCAGAGGTCCGCGAGTCTTGTCGAGCATGTGCCGGTCGCTCGGCGTTCGATACTTCACGACGAATGCAGTGACGCCGAGCTGGTTGAACGCACGAGCGACGTCGTGACCCTCCTTCACAATCGAAACGCCGCGGTAACTGCCGCCGGGCAGGATGATGACCGCCGGCCGCTTCGTATCGCGCGGCTGCGCCTCATACACAGTCATCGTCGGTCTGGAGACATCCAAGAGAAACGGGTACGGCTCTTTCGGATCGCGCGTGGTCTCCTCATCGGGCGCCGCGACCGAGTTCGGAATCTCTCCGGGATAGAGCGGCAGCTCGCGCTGTGCGAACAGCGATTCGCGCACCAGCGCCGGCGGAATCGAGCCGACGCTCAGCAGGCGGTCGTAGAACTCGCTCGGGGGTGACGGCTGGCCGTACTTCGCGATGTAGTCCCTGCGGATGCCCTCGATCTCCTGCATGCCGATGAGGTAGCCGAGCACGTAGGTCGGCCGCACGGTGTACATGTCGACGTCGAGTGCGGCCGCGTAGCGATCGAAGCGCACCTTGTCGGCCAGGAAGGTCACGGCCTCGTCGTACGTCATCCTGCCGGTGTGCAGGCTGACATCCATGATCACGCGCGCCGCGCGCCAGAGCCGGTTGCGCAGCTGCGTCAGGCGAACATCGTCGCTCTGCAGGAAGCCCTGCTCGTACATCATCTCTTCGGTGAACAGTCCCCAGCCCTCGGACATGATCGGCTCGCGCACCGCTTTGCGCAGCAGTCGCGGGTTCGCCTGGCGAATCAATCCGTCCACGTGATGACCGGGGTAGGCCTCGTGGACGGCGATGATCGGGATCCACGCGTTGTGATGCGAGCGCAGCCGGTCATTACGCTGCTCCGGCGTCATCCACTCTTCAATCGGCGTCAGCACCAGCTTGCCCTCGCGATCGTCGCCGAACGGATCGACCGACTGGAACGTGCCGAACGGCGAGGAGCGGCGCAGCGCCGGTGGCGTATCGATCGTGATGACGCGCTCGTTCGGCGGCAGCGTCACGATCCTGTGCTCGATGACGAACGCCTTCGCTGCATCGATCTTCGCCTGATACGCCTGCTTGATGCTGTCGGCCGCCGGGTGATCGTCCTTGAGTTTTTCGTAGACCTCCGTCCAGTGCTTCGCGCCGGGCTGGATCCGTTGTGCAACTTGCTGCGCGAGCGCTTCGGTTTCCGCGAAGGCTTGCTTGCCGCGCGCGAGGATCGCATCGGCATCGGCGTCGAGGAACCAGCGATGCTTCAGCACGTAGTCATAGTTCTCTTTGCCGAATACCCACGTGCCGGTCGAGCGCGGCAGCAAGTCTTCATGCAGGAACTTGGCGTAGCTCGCCAATGCAGTGAGCGCTGAGGCTGCGGCAGCGTTCAACGCCTTGCCCTGCTCGCCCGCTTGCTTGGCGAGGTCTGGGGTATCGGAGCGCAGCAGCTTGATCGTGCCTTCGGTCCTGAAGATTGCAGACTCTGTATAGCTGCGTGGCGGCTTGACGAGATTCTTGCGACCCTGCTCGATGCGCGCCGGGACCTGTCGCAGCAGATTGGTCAATGCGCTCGCACGCTCTTGCGGCGAGCCCGGTGCAGTGGGTTCCAGAGCGCGACCGATTTCACTTGCAGGCACATACAGCGAGGCATCGTTCTCCCACAGCCGGCGCTCCTCGGCCGTATGAATCGTCGATTCGAGCAGGCCGATCATGAGGCGGCGGTCGATGTCCTCTTCGCGTGACAAGCCGCCGGCATCGATCCGGCGAATTTTCTCCAGGAGCTGACGTCGAGTGTCGATTTCCTTCCTGAAGCCCTGCAGCGAAACATCGCGCAGCCCGACCGATTCGTCATCCTCGTCCTTGCGCTCGAGCTCGGCGCACTGCCGGATGAGCGGCTCGAGCGCGGCCGATGCCTTGGATGCAGTCGACGCTGACGTGGGCATGAGCGCCACTGCGATGGCAGCGATTGAAACCCTGATGCATGCGTAGGAGTTAGTTGCTGTGCTCATGTCCTGACATCTACCCGGAAATTTCGGACGGCGCCACCTCGAAATGCCCACACGCGCCTCGCTCTCCTGGAACTGGGTTCCGCTGCTGTTCCTGCTCAGTGTATTTGCTGCAGGGTCGACCTACGGATACTTCATCCATCGCAGCGAGCTGTTTCCGTACGGGGTACTGAAGGACGCCAGGTCGGCCTACCGCGCGATCCGCTCGCAGTCGCATCGCAAGGAACCGTCGAGCTTCCTCGCGTACGTTCCCGAACCCGTGCAGCGACCGAGCGTCGTCCGGATCGCGGCGAGCCAGCCGGACGACTGGATTCTCGTCACCGGCGGACCCTACGAATTCCTCGACGAGTGTCCGCGGTTCGGCTGTCTCGCCTGGATCGTCGATCGCGACGGCAAAGTCATCCACCACTGGGAAGCCGATCTCGACCAGCTTTGGCGCGACACCGATCACTGGATCGGCCGGACCGACGCCGGCAGCTTCAAGTGGGTGGGCACGGAGCTGCTGAAAGACGGCAGCCTGCTCGTAGCGTTTCACAACGATCGTGCCTTTCCCGAAGGCGCGGGCCTCGCCAAGTTCGATCGCGACGGCAAGCTCGTCTGGCGCAGCAAGCACCCATACATCAATCATTGGTTCACGCTCGGTCCGGACGGCACGATCTATGCGCCCGGCCACACCATTCTCGAAACGCCCGCGCGCATCGGCGCCACGCGGCACGAGCTGACCTGCGAACAGGTGAAGGCGCAGACCGACCACGTCGCCATCCTCAATCCCAATGGCGAGGTGCAGCAGCGCATCGACGTCATGGATCTGCTCGTCAGCAACGGCTATGCCGGGCTGGTGCGCCTGACGAAAGACCAATGCGATCCCTTCCATTTGAACTTCGTGCAGTACATCGATGCACAAATGGCAGGCCGGCTCGACGGCATCGAGGCAGGCGACTTGCTGATCTCCTTGCGCAACATCTATACGGTTCTGATCTTCTCGCCACGCACCCGGGCCATCAAATGGATCCAGGCCGGGCGCTCCATCGAGCAGCACAGTCCGCGCTTTCTGCCCGACGGCTCGCTCGTCATGTTCGACAACACCGGCGGCGATGAGCAGTTCGGCGGCGCGCGTGTGCTGCGCGAGCGCGTCGGGGAAAACGGCTTCTCAGTCGTCGCGCCTCGTCGCGACGTCCCGCTCGGGACGCGGTTCACCAGCGATTACGCCGGCCACATCGAGGTAGGGCCTGACGGCAACCGGTTGCTGGTCGCGCTGGCGACCACAGGCGAGATCCTCGAGATCGACGTCGCCACCGGCGAACCGCTGTGGCGCTATCGCAAGACCTTCGGCGCTGCCGGCTATCCGGGAGCCGCAAGCGACGAGCGTCGAGCTGTGAGTGTTGAAGCCTTCGGCGCGTCGTACGTCGACAAGCAGACGTTCGCGCCAGTGTTCGGGCACCAGTAGGAGTCGATGATGAAACGCGTAGTGATTGCCTTGTTCGCCGCTGTGCCGTTGCTGGCACACGCCTATGTCGGCCCCGGCGCGGGGCTCGGCATGATCGCCAGCCTGCTCGCTGTCGTTGGAGCGATGCTGCTGTCGATCGTCGGATTGATCCTGTGGCCGTGGAGGGTGCTCAGGAAGCGCTGGCAGGCGAAGAGCGTCGCGCGCGAGCGGCACGATTCGTAAACCGCGCGAGGACCCGTGCAAACCGCTGCCTACTATGCGACCGCTGCCACCGCCGGAATCATCGGCGGTTGGATTTTCACACTCATCTGGGCGCGGCTCGCTCCAGCGAGCGTGCAGCGACAGTTCTGGTCGACCATGACCAGCGTTGCGCGGAGCATGCTGGTCGCCGAGCAGTCGCACGAGTTCCTGGATCTGTATCGACGGCTCGGGATCGCTCTCTGGCGCTACCTCGGTCGTAACATCGGCGGCCTGATCCTCGCGTCTCTGCCGCTGATCGCAGTGGCCGGCGCGCTCAGTGCCTCGGCATTCGCGCCGTGGCTGCACGACGCAAGCTGGCAGCTCATGTTCTTCGGCACGGCTGCAATCGGCGGTATCGCCGCAATGATCCGGCGGCGGCGGACATGATCCTGCGGGATCAGGATTTCCGGCTGGTCACGCTCAGCCAGCGCCTTGGCGCGCTGAACAGAGTCCTGGCCGACCTCGAAACCGATTTCGTCGCGCAGCGCCTGCATTCCGTGGCGATCGACCGCCCGGTGTTTCTCACCGGCCTGGCGCGCTCCGGCACGACCATTCTGCTGACGTTGTTGTCGCAGGCCGATCGCGTGGCGACGCACCGCTATCGAGACTTTCCATTTCTCGAGATCCCGTTCCTGTGGAACTGGTTTCAGGATCGCTTCGCCAACCAGGACACGCACAGTCCGCAGGAGCGCATCCATGCCGATCGCATCAAGATCACTCCGCACAGTCCGGAAGCCTTCGAAGAGCCGCTCTGGCAGAGCCACTTCGATTGGCTGCACGACCCGCGCAGCGTTCATGTGCTCGACTCGACAGTCGACCATCCGGACTTCGAGAACGCCTTTTGCACGCAGCTGCGCAAGATTGTCGCTTTGCGCGGCGGCGAGCGGTACCTGTCGAAGGGCAACTACAACGTCACGCGCATCGAGTACCTGGCGAAATTGTTCGAGGACGCGCGCTTCGTCATTCCAATCCGCGAGCCCGTCGCGCATGTTCATTCGCTGGTGCAACAGCATCGACGGTTCAGTCGATTAGCACTGGAGGATGCACGGATCCCACAGTACTTGCGCGCTGCCGGCCACTACGAGTTCGGCACTCAGCGCGTGCCGATCAATGTTCGTGCTGCCGACATCGGTCGCGTCGAAGCAGCGTGGCTCGACGGCGACGACTATCGCGGATACGCGCGTCAATGGGCCGCGCTGTACCGATATGTGGACGAGTTGCGCTGGTCCCGTCCAGATCTCGCTGCGCGCATGACGATCGTTCGTTACGAGGATCTGTGCGCGAATCCGCAACGCGCGCTCGGAGAGTTGCTGGCCGCAACCTCACTCAGCGATTGCAGTGGTCGCGCCGCCAACGCGGCCAAATCGGTCGCACCGCCTTCCCCGCAGGGAATGAGCGGTGTCACGGCTGTCGAACGTCGCGCGATCTGGGAAGAAGTCGACGCAGTGGCGGCCGTCTACGGCTACAGGAATTAGGCGCGCGCCAGTCGGCCGTACGAGTCGACGACTACCCAGGCAGCCGCCGTCAGCGCTACCGAGACGACGACCTCACCCCACTGGAATGCATTGAGATTGCCTGTCACGACACGCGGCAACCACACCAGCACGCTGATCAGACCTGTCTCCAATGCCGACAGAGTGACTGCGAGCCGCGCAAGCACTCCAATGAGGGCCGCGAGACCGGCAACGATGTAGGCGCCGCCCGTGAAATACGCCCATGCCGCGGGCGACGGCAGCCACGACGGCACCAGCACAGCGGTTGCGTCGAGATAGAGGAAATGGGCAATGCCGAGCGGGATCAAAGCGAGACCGTAGATCATGCTCGCGCCGCGCAGACCTGTGGCTCCGGCGAAGAAACCGAGTCGCTGCCGATCCCAATCGGTTGCGAACCAGACATACAGAACCCACGCAGCCGCCAGCAGCACTGCGGTCTTGCAAGCCGACCACCAGGATCCGACATCGAACGAGAGAAGCATGCCTGGCACTCTCAACAGCAGCAGCCAGAGCAGCAGATATGCAAACAGCACACGCGCGGCGAGTGTCGCCGTGCGCTGCCAAAGCAATCCAATGCCGCAGGCCACGGAGATCAGCGCGCAGAGATAGACCAGCGCCTCTCGCGCGGGCATTGTCTTGGGTACCGGATCCCAGACTGCCGTGAAGTCGCCCTTGATGAAGCCCAGCACTCCCACGCCGATCAGGGTCGCGGCAAAGAACGCATGACCGACGCTGGCGATACGCATCCGTTATCGCCCCTGCTGAGGACCGTTATCCAGATGCCAGCCGGCATCGACCCACCTGTCTTCTCGCCACACGAAAACCTCGGTGCCGCGTCCCGCGTCGACGACGGCCTGGTTCCCGAGCCGCTGCTCCATGACGTACGTGTAGTAAAGAATGGCGGTGTCGCCATACAAGCGGATTTCCGTGCGTGGGAACTCGAGGCGCGCTAGCTGCACGCCGCGCTGACTCATCGATTTCGCCATGCTGATGAGGCTGCCACGGTCGTCCCAACGATCGGAGCTCTCCTGAATGGCGACGAGCTCCGGCGCGAGGATTCCTTCGACCGCCGAGCTGTCCTTCTGAAAGAACGAGCGCCACGCGAGATCGCGGGCGGCCTTCAGCTCCTTGTGCACGTATTCGGGATAGTTTCGGCACCCGCCTCTTCCGGAGTCGCGCGCTGCATCGGGAAGATAGATTCGCGTCTGCGCACCGTCCCGCGTGTCCGCGTATCCCATCTGGTGCAGCATTGCGATGAACTCGCTGTACAAGCGCTCGCTCGACACCGTCTGTTGCCATTGCGAGGTGAACATTCCACACACTTCGGGCGCGAGCACGATCTCGTGAGCGGTCACCTGCCCGATACCGTCCGCGACCTGCCGGACGTCGGCATCGATGAATGACGGGCGATGCTCGGCCGGCTGCGGAAAGTGCCGCGGTGCTGAGCCCGCCTCCATGAGCACATTGTGAGGTTGCTGAGCAGATTTGGGCTCTGCTGCCGCGACGCTGCCCGTCACGACGACTGCCAGGACCACTGCCAGGAATCTTGTTTGCATCGTGCTTGCTCCTTGCTGCCCCGGTCGTAGACAGCGCCATATACACCTTTGCTGCGAACAGCGCAGCAGATCGCGCTCTGGGCTCCATTGTGAGCACGATTGGTCTGTCACCAGCCGGAGAAACGCTCCCAGCGATCCAGCACGTCGGGCGCAGTCCCATCGACGACGTGATAACTCGCGTGCTCCGCTGCCGTCGCGCAGGCGTGATTGGGCAGCACTCGGAGCAATGTGCCGACCGGAAAGCGCTGCGGATCGATCGGCCGTGCGTCGCGCCGCGCGACGATGCCGTGCTCCTGATTCGTGGACACTACGACGAGATCCTCCCCGAGCGCGCGCCCACCGACATCGCGCACCACGCCGTAACCTTGATCGACACTCTGGCTCGCGGTGCCGCGATCGCGTGACAACGCCGTCCAACCGCCATCCGTGATAATCCAGCCGCGTTCGCTCTGATGACCGATCACTGACACGAGCACCGACAGAGCAATGTCCTCGACACTGCAGACACCGATGCCCGCCATCACCAGATCCTGAAACATGTAGACGCCGACGCGCACCTCGGTGACTCCGGTCAGGTCGCGCGTGAACGTTCCGGTCGGCGTCGACCCGACTGACACGATGGGAACGTCATGCCCCGCTGCACGCAAGCGCTGCGCAGCGCCGACTGCTCCGACGCGTTCGCGCTCGGCAAAGCTCGTGAGCGCGTCGCTACCAACGCAGTTGTACGACTCACCTGCATGCGTCAGCACGCCGCCCAGCGTGACCCCCGCCGTGTTCGTCAACGCCTGTCCCAGCTCGAGCAAGAGCTGCGAGTCGGGACTCACGCCCGAGCGATGCCCATCGACATCCAGCTCGATGAGAACCGGCACGCTCACACCGGCCGCGCGTGCTGCCTCGGCAAGCTGCTTCACTGCCGCGACGCTGTCCGCAATCACCTTGAGGTCGGCTCCGTTTCGCAGGAGCGAGAACACGTGAGCAAACTTCGCCGGCGCGATGCCCACGGCATAGATGATGTCGCGGATGCCATGAGCGAAGAAGTACTCGGCCTCCTTGAGCGTCGAGACGGTGATGCCGCCTGGCGTATCGCGCAGCGCACGGCGCACGACATCGATCGACTTCGCCGTTTTCACGTGGGGACGCAGCACGCCGCCGAGCCCACGAATGTGCGCGCTCATGCGCTCGAGGTTGCGATCGAGCTTGCTCCGATCGAGGACGAGCGCGGGCGTTTCGAGTTCGGTCAGCTTCATGCCAGCGTCAGTGCTCGATCCCGTATTCGATGGTCACGACCACGCGCGCGATCTTGTCGATGGTGCTCTTGTCATAGGTGCCGCCGTAACCGTAATCATCTACTTCGGTGCTGGCGCCGGTCGGCAAGATGTAGAACGCGCCTTGCGAAGCCGTGCGCATGTGACCGACTTCAACATCGCCGTGCTTGGCGAACTCCGCGGCGCGAACCTTGGCATTGTCGGTGGCCGCGCCGATCAGCGACATCTTCACCTCTTCTAGATTCGACACCAGATACAGCGGCGCCGAATGCGTAATGGGGTGTCCTTCCGCCTGAAACTGCACGATGGCGCGATAAGCGCTGCCGATCTTCGTCAGGTCCGGGCTCGTCAGCACGATGTCTTGCGACGCCTGGTAGCCCTGCTGAACATTGCGCACACGGCCATCCGGCGCCTCCTTCTGCACGTAGTGCTCCGTCACGCGTTCGGTTGACTCCTGCATGACACTCGGGTCGAACCCTTGCGAGACCAGGAACTGCTTGAGATCCGGAAGCGCAGCGCGCGACTTCTGCAGAGCTTCGGCGAAGGTTGCGCCTACGACTTCCACGCCGACCGTCCACTCGGCTACATCCGCCTTGACCGGCTTCTCCGCCAGGCCCTTCACAGAGATGCTCTGCCGGCCACCGCCGATCTGCTTCGCCTGATAGCCGAGCAGATACGCGCCCGCCGACATGCCCAGCGCGAGCAGCACGCCCAGTACGATGAGTCCGCGCGAAGAGTCTCCATTCATTGCTTTCCCCCAACGAGCCCGGTCAGTACGTGTGAGGCGCTAGCGTACAATTGCTGGCGCATCGTGTGAACAGCAACAACTTTCCGAGGATGAACTCGTGAAGCGTCGTACATTCGTCGCGCTGGCCGCTGGGACCTTTGCTGCAACCGGCTTGCACACTACGGCACGCGCTCGGCCATCCGGGACAACATTTCTGGTCGCACACGGGGCGTGGTCGGCAGGATGGGCGTGGCGAAAGATGCACCCACTCATGCGCTCCGCGGGACACTCACTCATCACACCGACGTATACCGGGCTCGGCGAGCGTGACCACCTGGCCAGTCCTGCGATCGACCTGGATGTTCACGTTCAGGACATGCTCGGCGTCATCAAATACGAGCAGCTGAGCGACATCATTCTGGTCGGCCACAGCTATGGCGGCATGGTCGCCACGGCAGTCGCGGATCGCGTCCCCGAGAAGATCCGTAAGCTCGTCTACCTCGATGCCTTCGTGCCGTCGGATGGCCAGGCGCTGGTGGATTTGCTTCCGCCGGCGGCGGCAGAGCGCATGCGAGCCGGCGTAAAAGCAGGCGACGGCTGGCGCGTTCCCGCGAACCCCATTCCCCCCGATACGGCTACGGCCGACGTGCAGTGGATTCAGGCGCTGCGCATACCGCAACCGTTCAAGACGTTCGAAACACCGCTCCGGCTACGCAATGGCGACACGAAGATCCCGCGGGCCTACATCTACTGCAAGCGCACTACGCCCGACGATACGTTTCGACAGTTTGCGACCCGCGCGCAACGAGAGGGGTGGAGTTATCACGAGATCGATGCCAGCCACTCGCCGCACGTAACGGCACCGGAAGCGCTTGCCGCACTTCTGCAAAGAGAGGCCGCGTGACAGCCTCACTCAACCTTCGCCGGCGCGAGCGCGAAATCCAGGAATGGCCCGACCGTCGCCCACGGCACACTGATGTGGGTCTCACCATCGAACACGCGCGCGCGGACGGCGTAGCCTGAGACACCCGGCAGCGCTTCGAGACGACTACCCAGATCCATCGCGTTGCGGATCATGGACGCCGCCGCGACCGACTTCTCGACCTGCTGACGCGTCATTCCGGGTGGCAGTGCCGCGGGTGGCCGCTCCTCCTCGCCGCCCACTGCGATGAAAACCTGCGGCGCGATCTTGCCGCTCTTCACCGCGGCCGCGAAGCTCGCTTCATCGCCGAGAACGACGCGATGGTTGAACCAGATCGAGGGACTCAACGCGAGATAGGTCTCGAACGATTCCGGACGCGTGAAGAGCACGTGCAGGGCGAACAAGCCGCCGAGAGAGTGCCCGAACAGGATTTCGCGATTCGAGTCGACGGGCAGCAGAGCGGCGACGCGCGGTTTGACTTCGCGATCGATGACCTGCAGGAAAACGTCCGCCCCCCCCGAGCGCGGCGGGATCGGTCGCCAGCCCGGCTTGCGCGGCCTCTTTGGGATCGATCCGCGTCGGCGTGAGATCGTACTGCCGACGCACGAACACGGCCTTGAGATCGCTTTCCGCCTCCGGATAGCCGATCCCGACGACAACGGCCGGCTGCAGCTCGCCCATCAGCGCCCGCATGCGAGTGGCGAAGGAATAGGTCCCGAAATAGGCATCCCCGTCCAGCATGTACAGCACCGCGTAGCCCTTTGGCGGCGCCGGCACGAACGGGATGGCAACCTGCACGCGGTAGCTGTGGCCGTTGATCGTGGACTTGAAATCGAATTGGCGGGACACCGGCAGCACTGCCGGCCCGCCGCTCTCGGGCGCGGCCGCCCAACTGGGGCTCGGCAGGAGCATACCGAGCAACACCAGGACGAGAGTTCTCATGTGTTGTACCTTTGCGCGCCGACGCGAGAGAGTACCCGCAGTCGGCCACCAATAACATCTCGGCAAATGGGAGACACAGTGAGCCTCAGCGATCGTTGGCGGGAGATCCGGGCCGGTTTCGAACGTTCGTTCTGGGTTGCGAACTTCACCGAACTGTTCGAGCGGCTGGCCTACTACGGCCTCCAGGCCGTGCTGGCCATCTATCTGCACGAGCGCCTGGGCCTCAGCGAGGCAGAGACCGGTTCCATCCAGGGGATCTTCGGCTTCGTCGTCTGGTTCTTGCCGATCCTCGGCGGCGCGATCGCCGATCGCTTCGGCTTCCGCCGCACGCTGGCCACCGCATATGGAATTCTCGCCGCGGGTTACTTCCTGTTTGCATCCATCGGCGGCGAGTGGCTCGCACCGGCTCGCGCTGCTCTGCCGCTGTACTGGGTGGTGCTGGTCATCCTGATCGTGCCGGCACTCGGCCCGGGACTCGTGAAGCCCGTAGTTGCCGGGACGACGGCCCGTGCGTCGGCCGAGAACGTGCGCTCGCTCGGCTTCTCGATCTACTACACGATTGTGAACGTCGGCGGCATGTTGGGGCCCCTGGTCGCGAGCTTCGTTCGCACCTCGCTGGGACCCGAGGCCGTCTTCATCATGAGCGGTTCGTTCTCGCTCGCGATGTTGCTGGTGACGATCTTCGCCTTCAAGGAACCGAGGCGGCTGCCGGGAACGGAGGTGACCACGATCGGCCAGACGTTGCGCAACATGGTCGTCGTGCTCGGCAACCTGCGGTTCGTCACCTTTCTGCTGATCTTCTCGGGCTTCTTCGTGATGTTCTGGCAGGTCTACATCGCCCTGCCTCTCTACGTGCGCGGCTACGTCGACGCCAACTCGCCGATCGACGCGCTCATTGCAATCGAAGGCTTCGGGGTCATCAGCACCACCGTGCTGATCGCGTGGCTCACGAAGAAATGGCGCCCGCTACCCGCCATGGCAACTGGCGTGGCCATCACCAGCGTCGCCTGGCTGATCCTCCTGCTCGGCAATGGCTCGCTGTTCATCGCCGCCACGCTGTTTGTCGTGGCGCTGGGCGAGGCGCTCCAGGCCTCGCGCTTCTACGAGTACTGCTCGCGCCTCGCGCCGAAGGGCCAGGAAGGTGTGTTCATGGGATACGCGTTCCTGCCGATCGCGATCGGATTCCTGATCGCCGGTCAGATCGGCGGACGGCTGGTTCGCTACTTCGGCGACGTGCGCCACGCGCCCGCGCAGCTTTGGCTCGTGGTGTGCGGCATCGGGCTCGCCACCGCGATCGCACTCATCGTCTACGATCGCGTGGTGGTCAGCGAGCCCGCAGGCTCGCGACCATCGTGAGCCCGATCAGTGCGGCCTGACCGCGCCGCTCCCTCGAAGCAGGACGTTCCTCATGTTCGCCAGCGCCTTGGCCTGGTCGAGCATGCCGTCGAGAGTGCCGGCGGTCAGCAGGAACTCTGCCGGCGTCGTCCAGCCCGGACGACGAATGTTCTTGAGAAATTCCTTCAGCTCCTTGGCACTCCCCAGGTCCGAAAGAATTCGCTGCAACGCATTCGTGTTTGCCTGAATCCGCCTCAGTTGCACCTTGGTCATAGACCCTCCGTATCGCGCTGAGTAGTGGCCGCGCGAACATAGCTCCGCTGCGATGAAGGCGAAATTGATCGGAGGTGTTAATGCCTGGAGACCCAGCGCAGCCTTCGCGATGATGTTGCGCTGGATTTCGTTCGAGCCCGCGTAGATGCTTCGCGAATGAAAGACCAGCGTCCGCTGCCGAAGATCGATTTCCTGCAGCCCGCCGGCGCGCCCGCGCTCTACGCGCCCGATTCGCTGGCGTGGCAGATCTACAAGAATCCGGTGTCGCTATTCATCGGCGGCATCGCGGCAGTGCTGCTCGAGCTCGGCGAGGAACGCGTGCGCACCGGAGTCTGGAATCACTCCACCTTCCCCACCGATCCGATCGCACGCATGCGCCGGACCGGACTTGCGGCGCACGTGAGCGTCTATGCGCCCGTTCCTGTCGCGGAGAAGCTGATCGGCGCAGTCGTGCGGATGCACTGCCGGGTCGAGGGCCACACGCCACGCGGCACTCCTTACCGCGCCAACGATCCGGTGCTGCTCAACTGGGTTCAATGCACCGCGACCTATGGCTTCATGGAAGCGTACGCAACGTTCTGCCGCCCGTTGTCGGATGCGGAGCGCGACCAGCACTACGGCGAATCGCAGGCATCGGCGAGCTTGTTCCTCGCGACGGGCGCGCCGCGCTCGGTGCACGAGCAACGCGAACAATTCGAAGCGATGCGCCCGCATCTGGAGCCGCATCCCATCGTCCTCGAGTTCCTCGATATCGTGAGGCGCGCGCCCGCGCTGCCGTGGCCGGCGCGCCTGCTGCAACCAATGATGATTCGCGCCGGCATTTCGGTGCTGCCGCAGTGGGTGATCGAACGACTCGCACTGAATGGGCCGCAGTGGCAGCTGAGCGACCGGGAGCGACGCATGCTGCAGCGTCTCGGCGCGTGGCTCGAACGAGTGCCGATTCCACTTTCGCCTCCGGTGCAGTCTTGCCGCCGGCTGGGATTGCCCGCGGGTTATCTCTATCGCCACTGAGAGGAATCGGCCGCCCGCCTAGGTGATCTTCGGGAAGTGCGCATCGGCCTCGTGCATGCCGACGAAGGTGCCGCCGTTCTTCTGGCAGATGATGCGCATCAAAGCGGCAAAGCGAATGCTAGTGTACTGCGGCGCCTGCGGCGTCACCGGGAAGCCGACCGCATGAATCCGCACGCGGCGCTCGCCGGTCTTGTCGGTGCGATTCACGAAGTCGACCGCCTTCACCACCGAATCGATCGACGGTCCGGTGAACTCGTCGCCGAACACGTACAAGCTGACCTTCTTGTCCTCGGCCCAGTAAGTGCGGATGGCGCTCACGATGCCTTGCGAGGGATTCGATGCCGAGAAGATGTTCCACGTTCGCAAACGCTCCATCACCATCTTGCGCTGTGACGGGCTGTCCATGATCCACTTGCCCGCATAGCCTGGAAACATGTGCGTGCCGACGTCGTTGGTCACCTCGAAGCCCTTGAGGTGCGGATAGATGTTGAGGATCTCGCGCATGCTGTCGAGCATCATCGGCCAGGCGTAGTTGAACATGCTGCCCGAGGTGTCGATGATGAAGACGACGTATTCGCTGTCGACGGGCACGCCGCCGACGATGTCGCCCTTCTGCCGCTTGAACTCCGCTCCCGCGTACAGGCGCTTCATCTCTTCAGTCAGCTTCTCCTGGGCAGCGACCAGCTGGCCCTCGATGTGATTCTGGGCTTCCGAGTCTCTCTTGGAAGCGGCGTACTTGCCGCGCAGGTCGCTCAGGTCACCTTTCAAGCGCGCGATGCGGTCTTTCACGTCCGACAGCTGCTCCTGCCGCGCGACCAGGTCGCGATTGAGGATCTCGCGCTCGCCTTTGATATCGATCATCTCGTCCTGCAGCTTCAATATGCGCTGCTGCGATTCCTCCTTCGACTCCTCGATCGGCGTGCGGATGTTGCTCAGCACGAGCAGCAGCACGACGGAGCCGAGGCCGCAAGTGATGCAGTCGAGGAACGAGATACTGAAGATCTCGGTTTCGCGGCGCTTTACTCGTCGAGCCATGCGATCCTCACGTCGACCCTCATGGCCAATCCCTCGCCGGCTCCAGGAACTCGCCGCCCGAGCGGCGCGACGCTACCCAGAAGGCGCTCGCCGCATTCGGCTCGCCCTCCATCGGCAACAGGATCACGCTGAGCGGAACGCCTTTCGGGTACTTGGCCATCGCGTGCTCGAACAGCCGCATGCGACCGTCGCCGTCGATCGTCTTGCGGATCAGCGGCGGCGCCGTGCCCTGAGTCGGCAAGCCATCGGTAATCAGAATGACGCGATCGGGCGCCGGCATGAGCGTCTTGATCACCTCGAACGCATTCTCCAGGCTGGTGCCGTCGTGCGGCACCAGGTCATGGAGCGCCGTCATCGTACCGTTCAAGGCATTGGCATCATTGCCGTCGAGCCACTTCCCTTCCGTGCCTTTCATCAGCGGCGTCGGCTTGGTGTTGAAGGTGTAGATCTGGAACTTACCGGCCTCGGGTACGTGCGCCATCAGCCATTCGGTGATCGAGATCGTGCGCTGCCACTTCTCGGCGAGGCGCTTGCGCGTGTCGGACATGTTGCGCTCGCGCAGGATGTTGACGAGAGTTTCGTCCAGCATGCTCGCCGAGTTGTCCACGAGGAACAGCACGTGCTGCCCCTGGATCTTGAGTCCGGTGAGATAGTGCCGCTCGCCCTCGCCTTCGAAGCCGCGCAAGCTCGTGCCGCGGGGCCCGGGGCTGCGAGTGCCGCCCTCCAACCGTCGCGCGCCTTCGTCGAGAGATTTCAAATCGGCTTTGAGCTTCTCGATGGCTTCGCGCTTCGACAAGGTCTCCTTGTCGGAGTCCGCGAGCTCTTCCTTGGTCTGCGCGATTTCGTTGATCACGCGCGGCGCCATTCCTTCGGTGCGCACGCGCTCGGCATCGGTCTGCTGCATCGAGTTGCGGAGCTGAACCAGCTCTTGATAGCCCTCCAGCACCTGCTCCTCGAGCTTGGAGACCTCGGCGTGGGACACGCGCTTTTCTGCGAGCTGGCGCAGGCCGCCCTGCGCGCTGATCAACACGTAGACGAGCACCACCGACCCGAACGCACAGGTGATGCAATCGAGGAAAGACATGCTGAAGACTTCGGTCTTACGGCGTGCCATTCCCCAATGTTAGGCGTGCAGGGGCGGCCGGCTCCTTAAGATCGCATGAAGATTCGTTCACACAACCAGGCGCGCGATCACATAGCTTTCACCGTTCCTGGCGATGACCCGCAGCGGATGCGCTGCCGCCAGTGCCAGCAATTCCTGCACGGACAGCTCGCGGGCGGCGAGGTCGACGGTCTTCTTGGGGAGATTGCGCGTATCGATCGCACCGCGTTTGTGCGGTTCCGCGATGATCTGCTTGTTCGAGATGTCGACCCGCCCTGCCATGAGCAACCGCATATCCGCGATCAAGTAAGCGGCCAGCTCGTCGTCCGTAATATCCGCACCGGGGATGTCCAGTCGGAAGTCCTCTGCGGAGAGGCTGCCGCCGTTGGTGAAGTGAACGGTGAAATCGAATTTGACTCGATGGTCTGGCATGGCGATGCGCCTAGTCCG
The DNA here is from genome assembly GCA_035275145.1 of Steroidobacteraceae bacterium. GTDB lineage: Bacteria > Pseudomonadota > Gammaproteobacteria > Steroidobacterales > Steroidobacteraceae > Steroidobacter. The sequence goes on from DATENH010000140.1 coordinate 42,963, forward strand.
GCGGCGAGGAATACGTCGTGAGAATCGCCGTGATCGTCAGGATCAAGCCGATCAGCAGCAGCTCGACGTTTATCGTCGTGCGCAGCGCTCCCATCGCGCTGCTGTCACGAGCGAGCAACCGAGGCGTCAGCCGGCGCCGGTTGTAGCCGGCCACGGCCAACAGGATCGCGACGACGCTGAGCTTGGTCGCGAGAATCCACCCGTACGGCGACAACCATGGGTCCTTGCTGAAGTCGATCAGAATCATCACGAGCACGAGCCCGGCGATGACCAGGACGCCGGTCAGGATCAAGGCCATCGTGCTGAAGCGCGTCACCACCGTGACGACTCGATCGATCTGCGAGTTCACGCAGGCGCGCCGCAGGAAGAAGAGAGATCCGAGCCACCATCCAGCAAGGGACACGTGCACGACTGCGACGGAGCCGTCCACTGGACTGACGCCTGCAGCGTGCCCGCTGAACGCGAAGCTGAGCATAGGAAGCATCGCGTACGACAGACGCACGACGCTGGAGTCATCCTCGCTCGACGAAATCAGCAGCAGCGCAGCGCCAGTCATCTGCAGGCAAAGCGCCGCGCCGGTGTTCGACAAGAACACGGCCGACAGCGTGGCTTCGTCGAATTCACCGCTCAGCCGCAGAATCAAAAGAACGACTAGCAGCGGGCACGTGACCAGAATCAGCACCGAGCCCAGCCGCCCGAGCCTCGCGAGCTGCGTCCACTCGTCCGGCAAAGGACGCAACGTCGCTTGCGCGAACACTGCCCCGCTGCTGGACAGAAGTCCCGCATAGAGAGCGATCTTCAGCAGTGCAGTGAGCGCTTCGAGCATTTCAGGAGGCTTTCGCCTCCTTCGGCTTGATCTGGTACGTGAGCGTGCCGCTCACCACGTGACCGTCCTTCGACAGTCCCTTCCATTTGACTTCGTTGTGCCCGGGCGCGAGTTGCGGATTCGTCAGTTGAAAAACGGTGGCGCTGCCGTGCGGCGTGAATTCGATCTTGCGCTCCGCCTTGCTCGCGTCGACCACGACGACCGCGGTCAGGCTGATCGCTGCGTGAAAGTGCATCTCGATGGCCGGCGGCGACTGTTCGAGCGTCGCGCCGCTCGGCGGCGAGGTCGATTGCACGGTGCTATGAGCGGCAGCCTGAAATGCGGGTGCGGACAGCATCAATACCAGGAAGGCCAAGGCGCAGGATCGAATAAGGGTCATGGTTCACCTGTCACGGAGCGAGAGGCTACATGGTACTCGCCGGCCCGGCGACTTGCAGCGCACGCCATCTGCCAGCGCCAAGAAGCTAGGTGGGCACTGCATAGTGCTTCTCCAAGAGACGTCCGATCATTCCGCTCGGTACGCCGGCCGCCTCAGCGAGCATTGCTTCATTGCTCACCCAGAACCATGGTTCAGGTTCGACGCTGCTGTCCGTTGCGCCGATTGCCACTCGAAGTGCTGCAATCACCGAATTCTTGTGTGGTGGCACGCCTGGAATCGAGATTGTCGACTCGTACTTCCAACAACGTTCGCGAAACCGGGCAATTTCCTCCGCACTAGCGGTGTCGTTGTGAAGTGTTTCAGCGATGCGTTCGGCATCAGCAAGCACAGCCGGCAAGGGCCGGGGAATCTGCCTCAGCGCATCGAGCGCAAACGCGCGCCCGGACTTCAGATCGGAAAATTTCGCTCCGGCTGCTTCTAGACGCTCGAATACTTGCTGCCAACTGCTGGTCACAGATCCACCCAACGCCGCCGTTCAGCGGCCGCCCACCGTCGGCTGTGATTTGACACTTTATACATCACGGTCCGCTGTAACTGCTTTTAGGTGGCAAGCGTCTTGGACGGGAACACTCAAAGTCCAAGGAGCGATAGCAGGCGAATCGAAGCCGCGCATCCTCACGCGAAAAGAAACCCTGCGGTCCAAAGGTCACCGCGGCTCCAAGGACTGCGCGGGCGAGCCGACCGAGCTCGCGAGGACTCACGGCTACGTTGTCGATCTCGAACGCGAACATGGCACCCGAGCCGTCTAGGAGAGGATAAGTGCGCATCGGCTCCGTGCCGCCTAACGCCGCCGCTGTGCTGCGAGCGATGGCGCTTCGCCGTTGCGAGTCGGTACCAGAGGCTTGCTAGATTTCATGACTGATACTTGCTCATGAATTCTTCGATCTGCTCATCGGAAGCCTCCCACTGCGGACCACGAGATTCGAACATGGCAACCACACCCAACAACTGGAGCGGGCTGTCTGCTACAAAACTCGCCTCGCCCTTCGTTGCGATCCACACGGATTGATGGTTGCAGTTGACGTCGAAACCGCGTGCCACCAGGGCTAGATACGCTGGCACTTCGGTGTTTCCGGCGGCTGCGATTTGAACGCTCGTCATACGTCACCTGAAATCTGACGCTGCGGATAAGCCGCGAGCAACGGCGCTTCGCCGTTGCGAGTCGGTACCAGCGGCTTGTTAGGCGTCACCTGCCGTGACGCACTGGCGGTGCATCTGGGTACGCGTTGGCTTGCGAGCCATGACGAATAACCTAGCACGGTGACAAATAACCTGGGCGGTCAGAGACCACATGAGCAGCTGAAACGTTGAAAGATTGACCTTCGACGCCGCTCCTGTCTGCAGTATCAACTGACTTGCGAAACCCGGCACGCCTCCCTCCTCTGTCGACCGTCCGGGATCGAATTCGGAACTCTTGCAGCGGGCCGGGTCCTTGCGCATCATCCACTGCCCATGACAGTCCGAGCCTTCACTCCCCGGCCGATGAAGCTCAGCGTGCTGACTGCCGCGCTTCAGGAGCTGACCCCGCGCGAACGCCGCGATCCGGATCCGGACCTGGCGATCGAGGAATGGCTGGCGTTCGCACGCGAAGTCGGTGCGCCGAACATCCAGCTCTCCGCCGCCCTGCATCCGACCCTCAGCGACGTGCCGGCCGAGGCGATGCTCGATCCGGTCGCCAACACGCTCGATCTGCGCCGTCCGTTCGATGAGCGCCGCGCGTCACGCGTGCTCAGCGCCATGCGCGCCAACGGCGTCGGTCTTTCCGACGTGGGCTACTTTGACAACATGCTCGCGGACGACGCGACTGCGCGCGCCCGCAAGCACGAGTTCATGCTGCGAGTGTTCGATGCTGCCGCTCTGCTCGGAACCGACGCCGTGTGCGGCTTCGTCGGCCGCAACTTCAAGCTGCAGATGGCCGAGAACCTAGTCATGTTCGAGGAGGTATTCATCCCACTGCTCAAGGAAGCGAAAGCGCGCGGACTGACCTATCGCGTCGAGCAGTGCCCGATGCCGGGCTGGACCTCTCTCGATCACTGGCACAACAACCTCGCCTATGCACCTGGACCGTGGATCGCACTGCATCGCCTTTGCGAGAAGCATGGCGTCGGCGATCAGTTCCGCATCCACTACGACCCTTCGCACGCCATCCTCATGGGACAGGACACGCGCTCGGTGTTTCAGTACCTGAAGGATGAGGGCTACGCGTTCCTGATCGGCGGCTTCCACGTGAAGGGTCAGGTCATCGACTCGCGCGGCGTGTCGGCCTGGGGATATGGCGGTCAGACGATGGAGCGCGGCGACTGGATCGCGGGAAAGCTGTCGACCGCGCCCGCGGACGCCGCCCATGCCTGGAAGAAACAAACCGTGCTCGCCGAGCACGAGCTCCCCGGCACTGCGCGCCACGATCCCCTCGCCTACCTGCAGAATCGCAGCGTCGATTGGCTCGACCATCAGCTCGCGGCCCGCGAGTTGCTGTCGATCGATCCGGCGAGCACGTATCTGGTCGTCGAGCACGAGTATCCGCCGGCGCGCGTGCAGGACAAGGCCCGGCTCGCGCCGATCTTGAAAGGCTCACTCGCGTTCGTGAAAGCGATCGACGAAGCCGCTGCCGCGATGTTTGCGCTTCAGCAGGAAGTGCTTGCAGCCCAGGACATCCCGGTTCAGGGCGTGGGGCGACAAGCGTATCGCTCTTGATCGCAGTCCACAGTGGCGATGAACGCGGCGACGCTTTGGTAGAGCGAACGCCGGTTGCGCTCGAGATGCATGACGTGCGTGCCGTCGTCGATCTGTAACTGCCATCGCAACGGGCTGCCGGTGAACCGGGCAAGCAAGGCCGTTGCCTGCGCAGCATTCACTATCGAATCGTAGTTGCCGTACACGACGAAGAGCGGAACTCGCACGTCCTTCGCAACGTACGGGTACACACCTGCCTGTGCTTCGTCGATGTCCTGGCCCGGCCCTTCGGGAACGCGCACGGTCTCGGGCGGATCTTCGGCGACGTGCAGGTTCGCAGCGACGAACTGCTGGGCCCAGCGTCGATCGACTGCGGGTTCCAGCAGCGACAGGCCCGGCGGCAGGACGTCCTTGAAACGAAGACGGTCGAGCCTGGCCGTCGCGTCTTGTGCGAACCATGCGCCTCGCTTCGAATCCTCCGCGGGCTTTTCGCCGACCGGCACGACGGGTCCGAACAAAGTGAGCGACTTCAACTCGGCGGGATGCATAGCGCTGAACGTCGCGGCCGGAATCGTGCCCCAGGAGTGTGCGATCACGTGGACGCCGTCGAGGCCGCGAGTCTCGTGCATGTATTGGACAGCAGCAGCGATCTGCGCGGCCGCCTCGGGTGCACGCAACACGGGCGGCGCACGATTTGCGGGCTGGAGCATTGCCTGCGGTCGACTCGATGCGCCATAGCCGGCGAAGTCGAGTCCGCATGCGACATAGCCCCTGGCTGCAACGAAGCTCAACCAGGAATCGCCGGGACCGAACTCGTATCCCGACGCGAGCCGGGTCGGGAAAGTCGAGCCGTGGACGAACAGCACGCCGGAGTCTCGAGCGTGTTGCGGTTTCAGGCAGTGAATCGCGACCTGCTCGTTCGAGTCGGGAATTCTGACGAAGGTCGTTTCGATTCGAGCCGCGGTGCCGAGAGCCGCCGCCAGGCCGAGCGCTGCGAACATGAAAATTCCTCGTGATGCGCGAGGAATCCTAGCCGAGAAACCTGGCTGGATAATTCGGTCTCGATCGAACCGTGGCAGCGCTTTGCTATTCGCCGGGGCGAAACACCCAGACTGACGCACCCTCTCCGCTCGCGGCTCTAGCAGCCACAAGCAGCCGATCCAGTTCCGGCGAGAAAAGCGCAGTGCGCGCACCTTGCCTCGTCGCTATCCGAGCGACGCGAGCCGCATGATCGCCCCGCGCTGTCAGCACATCTATCACTCCCTGGCCGCAGGCTATGTAGATGTAACCGCGGCGCGCGTCGAGGAAAACATCGTCGGCGTCCCCGCAAATTTCGGTTCGCTCCAGCACGGCTCCGCTGGTTGCGTGGTACGACACGAGCATTGCAGGCTGTCGAAAGGCGACGAGTACTCGATTGCGCGTCGAGTCGAGTGCCATCGGATAGTTGGACCTGAGCGTCTCAGTCTTCCAGCTCGCGATCTGCTTGTTCGTCTTGCGGTCAACGACCGCTACCTCTCTGGCATCTGGAACATTGACGTAGATCCACGAGCCTCCAGCTTCGAGCTGAAAGCTTTCGGGATGACCCTGCAGATCGATCTGGCCGACCTTCTTGAACGCCGCCGCATCGACGATCGTCAGGTTGCCGCTGCCAGCGCCGACGTAGATACGGCCTCGCTCGCGATCGACGCGAACATTGTCGGCGTCGCCACCAAGACTGAGCTTGCCGACAGCCTCGAGCTGAGCGCCGCGAAACGCACGCAACTCGCCGTCACCGCCGTTCGCAACGTAGAGCGTGTCAGTTTGCGGGAAGTACGCGACACCTTGCGGCTCGTCGAATCCTTCGAGCCTGCGGACGACCTTGCGAGCGTCGATGTCCACGACACCAACGGTGTTGTTGCCAAGCTCCGCGATGAACAACCGCCGGTGCGCCACATCGACCGCCAGGTGGTCGATGCGGCCTTTGACTTCGCCCAACGGGATCTTCGCCTCGAGGACCAGTGGCTCACGTTCGGCTGCCGATGCCATGAGAATCCACCCCGAAGTACAGAGTGCAGCAAGAAGCTTGATCGGACTCGATCGCATCGCTGTCACCGATCGGCCGCGAGGCGAATGCCCAGTGCGATGAACAGCCCGCCGGTCACACGATCGATGACCGTGCGCGCTTGCGGATTGCCGCGAAAGAACTGGCGCAGGCGCGCAGCGCCGAATGCAAGCACCAGGCACCAGAGCGTGCCAGTCGTCACGAACGTGATTCCGAGCGTCAGGAACGCAAGTGCCTTCGTACTGCTGGCCGGGTCGATGAACTGCGGCAGCAGCGCCAGAAAGAACAGCGCAACCTTCGGGTTGAGGATGTTCGTGAGAATGCCTTGACGGAATGCGGACCACGCGCTGCCCGCCTCGGCCGGTGTCGACTCCGGATTTGAGCTCTGCTCAGCTTTTGTGAACAGCAGCTTCGCTCCGAGATAGACGAGGTAGAGAGCGCCGGCGATTCGGACGATCAGGAACGCCGCCGGTGACGCCGCCAGCAGCGCAGAAAGTCCCGCCGCGGCAGCGAGCGTGTGGAAGATGCTACCGACACCGATTCCCAGTGCTGAAGCAACGCCGCAGCGAAGGCCGCCGGTGAGACTGCGGCCGAGAATGAACATCGTGTCCTGCCCGGGCGTGAGATTGAGCAGCACGCCCGTCACGACGAACAGCCAATAATCATGGATTCCGAGCATTCAGCAACCAGCCCCGCGCATGGCCGTACTCACGGCCATGCACGGTATGGCTTGCCCGAGGGGCAAGGTCAAGCGCGGATGCGAATGTTCCGGAACTGCACCTTCGATCCGAGATGGTGATTTTGCAGGGCGATGAAGCCCTTGGTCCGCCGTCCTCCGTTCGGCAGCTCGGCCACCGGCATATCGTTGAGCAGGACGGAGATCTTGTTACCGTCGGCCTTGATCACGTAGTGATTCCAAGCGCCGATGTGGTTCGATGCTGCAGCAGTGCTCGGTGCAAGCTTGAGCACAGCGCCGGTTCGATACAGCGGACTGCCCGGGTTGCCGTTCTCGTCGATGCCGCGCTCGTCGATCTGGACCTCGTAGCCCTCCGCATCCGCAGGAGTGAGATCGCCGTTGAGCGGCGGCACTCGCAGATACACACCGGAGTTGTCGAACGCGCTGTTCACGCGCCAGTCCAGCCGCAGCTCGAAGTTCTCGAACTCTTGCTGCGAGAACCACAGCAGCCCCGGTCCGCCGTCGCTCTCCAGGATCGAGTCGCCGACCACGATGAACCGACCGGGTCCCGACATCTTCCAGCCATTCATCGTGCCGTCGAACAGCGGTGTGAAATCCGCCTCGACCTTCGGACTGAGCTTCTCCACGATCGCGTGCGCCGTCTTGCGCGCCAGCGCCAGCGCAGTGAGCGAAGGATTCGCCGAGCCGATCGACGGGAACAGTGCCGGCCCGGCTGCATAGGTGTTCTCCAGGTGATGGAAGCGCCCGTCGAGATCCGTGACCGAATTGGCGGCGTTCTCACCCATCCACAGCGTGCCGGCTTCGTGATGCGTGGTGCCGACCTTGTCGCGGAAACTGGCCGGCGGGTTCGGCTGCCAGCCGCTGCCGGGATTCAGGAACTGCAGATCGGCGCTGGTGGTCGCGGGCTCGAACACGTTTGCCAGCCGCCGCGCCAGTTTCACCGCGGCTTCGTCCATCGCCGTCCACAGCGTTTCGTCGGCCGCGCTCGGCACCAGATTCACCCACGCGCGCCTCGTCTGGAACTCGTCGCGTTGATCGGGAAGGTCGAACGAGAGATTCATCCAGCTCTTCGTCGCTCCATCCGGCGCGGCAGGGTCGGCGTTCTTGTCCCCGGTCATCTCGCCGATGCCGCGAATGGTGACGGTGATCCACTCCGGGTCTTCGTTCTCCAACATGCGATCGAGCAGCTCGATGTCCGGTATCGCACGGAACATGACGTCTTCTGGATTGATGCCGTCCTTCTTCAACGCGGCAGCGGTGATCTGAAAGTGATAGCGGCTCGTGCCGTTCGAGCCGCGCACCAGCAGGGCTCCGGCTTCCAGCTCCGTCGGCAACGGATAGTCGGGCTTCGCCGGATCGATCGCCTTCGTCAATGCACTGCGCTTGATGCGGCAAGTGAGATTGCTGCGCACATGCGCCATGAGATTACGACCCATGAGCGGCGTGCCGAACGACTCGAGCGCGAGGCGCGTCGTCTCGATCGTGCCGAGCGCCAGCACGACCTGACAATCGGGCGAGAGCACATTGTCCTGCGAGATCGTGACCGGCCGGCCGTCGATCGACGCTTCGATTTGCGTCACGCGATTGCCGCTGCGCCCGAGGCGGATCACATGCGCGCGCGGCACTACGAAGATTCGGCGCGCCGAGTCCGGGCCGTTCGCCGCTTCGCGCACTGCGGTGAACAAAATCGGCACGCTGCTGTACTTGTCGAAGCTGAACAGGCCGGAGCGCGGCGCCGCTCCTTGCACCGCGAGAGGCGCCTCTTCGGCTGCTTTCACCGTCGCGATTCTGACCTTCAGATCGGCCGAGCCGGCGATCTCGGTTGCTTTGCCGAGCAGCGCCTCGAAGAGCTTGCCCGAGATGTAGTCGGTCTTGTCGAAAACGCCGGTCTCCTGTTCGACCTCCTCGTAGTTGTTCTGCGGCTTGATGCCAGCGGGATTCGCGATTCCCGTTCCCGTTTTCTTCACGGTGAGGTACTCGCGGATCTGCGCCGGCCATTGGGCGAGATCTTCCGGCGTCAGCTGCGGCGCCCACCCGCCCCAATGGATCGACCGGCCGCCGATGCAGTACGCCAGACCCGTGAAGGCCTGATTGCTGTGCCACGGCGAACCCCAGACTCGATTGCGCGTTCCCGGATCCTCGGCATTGCTGCGCACGATCGCGGCACCGGGGGCGACGATATCCATGGGGCTCAGGTTCTGCGCGTGTTCCGAGACCAGATGTCCGCCCGCGTCGAGCACGAGCACTCGCAGCAGACTCTTCTCGCCATTGCGATAGATTTTCTCGGCGCAATACGCGCCGAACATGCCGGCGCCGATGACGACCACGTCGAACGGCGCTCCGCCGTTGGCAAGGACCTCGTCCCAGGTGTTGCAGTGATAGCGCGACACGAGGTCGAGCCCGAGCGTCGTGCTTTGCACTTCGACGCGATCGTTGGGGTCGGACGCGGGAATCAGTCGAGGAAGTTGCGTGGCCATAGATCCCTCCGTTGTGTCGCAACACGGTCGGCTGGAGGCCAACGGCGTGCGCGTTGGTGTGGCCTGGGAGAAATGGGAAGGCGACTGTATAGGCTCACTGCGCTCGGAATGCTAGTGCCCTGTCGGACGCTGCGCGAAGTGCGCCGTTACGTCATCGAGCATCTGCCGGACACACCACTTCGCGTACCAGTCACCGAACAGTCGTCCCAATACTCGTGCGGATCCTGACCGAGGCAGCGAATAGTCGATGAAGACGCGGACTGCCGAGCGATCGGCGTCCGGGCGGACCTCGAAGCCGAGCCGATATTGGCCGATCACCATGAGGTTCGGCGTACCGGTCGTCTCCCACACCTTGCGCGCCGGCGGCGAGCGTTCGGTCACGACTTCATCGACGGAAAGAGAAGTTCCGAGAATGCGGCCGGAGAGGCGGATATGGGAGCCGACAGCCTGCCCCTGCTTGTCATCCAGCTCGAACTGCATTTTGCCGCCACCCATCTGCCACGACGACTTGCTCATGTGAGACCCCAGCCGCTTGTGATCGTCCAGATGTGCAAAGACTTCTGCGGCGGGCGCCGCGACCGATCCGCTTGCTTCGAAGTGTTGCGACAGCATGGCTCTACCTCCAATGTTGATCGCCACACTACTCCTGCGAGGAAACAGGACCTCTCCGGGAGAGCCGAAGATGACCCCGGGATTCCCCAGAAGAGGAGCGCTCTAGCCGGAGCGGATACTTGCCTCAGGTGACGAGCGGGCCAAGAAGGAGACTTCTATGAATCGTCGAATCGTTATCGCTCTGGCGACGGCAGCGCTGACGCTCAGCGCAACAGCCGGCCTTGCGCAGGACAAGCCGAGCAATCCTCCGATGCACATGCACAAGTCCGAGATGAACCATCGCAAGGACGCTGACGTTTCCCAGGAATTCAAGAGCGAGGCGACGCAACTTCGCGGAGAAGCTCGCGAAGTACTATGAGGACACCGCAAGGGAAGCGGAGGCCGTCGCTGGCGAGCTCTCCAAGGAGGCCAAGTGACACGGTCGGGCGCGACTAGGCTTGCCGCCGCAGACGAAGCGCGTTGCCGATCACGGAGACGGACGACAAGCTCATCGCCAGAGCCGCGATGAGCGGACTCAGCAGCCAGCCGAAGATCGGATAGAGAACTCCGGCTGCGATGGGAATGCCGAGCGCGTTGTAGCCGAACGCGAACAGAAGGTTCTGACGGATGTTGCGCACCGTCGCGCGACTGAGCTGACGCGCACGAACGATTCCACGCAAGTCGCCCTTGACCAGGGTGACCTGCGCGCTCTCCATCGCGATGTCGGTGCCGGTCCCCATCGCGATCCCGACGTCGGCTTGCGCCAGCGCCGGCGCATCGTTGATGCCATCGCCTGCCATCGCCACTCGCCTGCCCTGCGTCTGCAGGCGCGTAACCACGTCGGCCTTGTCCTTGGGTTGCACCTCGGCGATCACCTCGTCGATCGGCAGATTCGCAGCAACCGCCTGCGCGGTCGCACTGTTATCGCCGGTCAACATGACCAGGCGCAGTCCGTCCTGCTTGAGTGCTTCGAGCGCCGGCCGCGTGGTTTCCTTGATCGGATCGCCCACCGCTACGGCGCCGGCGAGTCGTCCGTCGACGGCCAGGAAGATCACGGTCTGCCCGCGCTTGCGCAGCTGATCGACAGGGTCGCGAACACTTTCGACGCTCGCGCCGCCGGCCGACATCAGCGCAGTGTTGCCCAAGGCGAGCAGATGACCATCACCCTTGCCGCGGACGCCCTGCCCTGTGACCGACTCGAAATCGGTCACCTGAGCGGGCTTGATCCCTTTCCCTTCGGCACCGGCAACCACGGCACGAGCGAGCGGATGTTCGCTGGCACGATCGAGGCCAGCGGCCCAACTCAAGATCTGTTCCTCGGTGTAGCCATTCGCCGCAATCGTTCGCTCGTAGGCTGGCTTGCCCACGGTGATCGTGCCGGTCTTGTCGAGGATCAGCGTGTCGACCTTGCGCAGGTTCTCGATTGCTTGCGCATCGCGAAACAGCACGCCGAGCTGCGCCCCTCGCCCGCTCGCGACCATGATGGATATCGGCGTAGCGAGGCCAAGCGCACAGGGACACGCAATGATCAGCACGGCGACCGCATTGACGACTGCGTACGCCAGCTTTGGCTCCGGCCCAACGGCCCACCACGCGATGAAGGTGAGCACGGCTATGCCGATGACGGATGGCACGAACCACTTTGCGACTTCGTCCGCGAGGCGCTGCAGTGGAGCACGTGAGCGCTGCGCTTGCCCGACGAGTGAAACGATCTGCGCGAGGAGACTGTCGGCGCCGACGCGCTCTGCAACGATGATCAGAGCACCCGTCTGATTGATCGTCGCACCGACGACGCGGTCGCCGGGACCCTTCTCCACCGGCATGGGCTCGCCGGTCAGCATCGACTCATCGACGCTCGATCGGCCTTCGACGACACGACCGTCCACCGGAATCTTTTCGCCCGGCCGCACGCGCAAGCGATCGGCGGCGTGGACGTGACCGAGCGGCACATCCTGCTCGCTGCCGTTCGCGTTGACGCGGCGTGCGGTCTTCGGCGCAAGCCCGAGAAGCTGGCGTATTGCCGCGCTGGTACGCCCACGAGCGCGCAGCTCCAGCCATTCGCCGAGCAACACGAGCGCGATGATTGCGCTCGCGACTTCGAAGTACACCCCCACCATGCCGTGGTGGTCGCGCATTTCACCGGGAAAGAGCTGTGGCGCGATGGTTGCGACGAGGCTGTAGATGAACGCAACCGCCACACCCAAGCCGATCAGCGTGTACATGTTCGGCGAGCGGTTCAGAACTCCCATCCAGCCGCGCCGGTAATAATCCAGCGCGGCCCACAGCACGACCGGCGCCGACAGCACCAGCTCGGCAGCTCGCAACCAACCGGCTGCCATGTTCGATAGCGGGATATCGAACAGGTGCGGCACCATCGCGATGACGACGACGGGCAGCGCGAGTGCCACCGCTATCCAGAACTTGTTACGTACGCGGCGCACTTCCGTGTCGTCCTCGTGCTCGCTCGGCATCTCGGGCTCGAGCGCCATGCCGCAGATCGGGCAGTTGCCGGGTCCGGCCTGACGCACCTGCGGGTGCATGGGACAGGTGTAGATCATTCGGGCCGTGGCAGCCGATAAATCGGGTAAAGATTGAATCGCGCATCCCACGACGCATGCCGGCGCAGGAAAAAGTCCAGCCGCGCCGTCGCGTCGGCAGCGAACTGCGGATCGCTCGCCACGGCGCGCTCGAACTCTGCTCGCAGCGCCGGATTTGCAGCCAGCATCTCTCGCGCAATCTGCTCCGCCACGTAGCGCTCCATCTGTTCCTTCTGCTCGAAGCAGGCGTTGAAGAAACCCCACGCGGCCAGCGAGTCCGGTGCTTGCGGTTCCAGCAACGCCAGCACGAGACGAGCAAGGCGCTGCGCGACCGGCACGAGCAGCGATCCAGCGGCAATCGGTTGCGTGTCGTCGCGCCATTGCCCGACCAGAGTTGCGCGCTGACAGCCTTCGAACGGCGCGCCCGAGAACTCGACCCGGTCGGCCCGGAATGTCTGCACGGCCGCAGCAGGAATTGGCTTGGCGAGAACCCGCGATTCGATTCCGTGCAGCCGAAGCTTGGCCTGCACGAGCGCTGCGTGGCTGGGCGGGACCAGATATCCGCCGGCCGGTGCCGTAACGGTGAGTGCAGATTGCACACGGTCGCGATAAGGCACGTTCCAGATCTTCGGCGTGCGCGGATCGTAGATCGTGACGAGCGCTCCGGAGATCGTCGAAGGCTCGCGCGTGTAGGCGTAGCCGCGAAAGTCGATTCGGCGCGCGCCGGCAGCATCCGGCTCTCGCACCGAGCCGCCGGCCTTCGACGGTTCGCGCCAACCCGACGCGTAGTCCAGCACTACTTCGGTATCGCCTAGCTTGCTGGCAGCAGCGTCGGCTTGCTGCACTTCGCTCAACCAGGCAGCACCGTGCACAGAAGTGAGCTCGGCCAGCCCGACGATGGTGTTGCGCGTGATGCGAACGCGATGCGCGTACGGTTTCCAGGAGTGCGTCTCCACCAGCACCGTGAAGCGATTGCGCTGGGGGAAGTAGCCAGTCGAGAAGCGCGGCGAGTACACCGTGAGGACGAAGCCGGACGACGGATCGTCGGTCTTCGCGAGATCGGGATAGAACGGCAGCGGCAACGAACCCTGCGCCGCCAGCTTGTCGATGAGCCGGTCGCGCAGCTGGATGCCGCTTGGCCACAAGGCACGCGCCCCCTGGTTGATCGGCTCGACCTGGATCGAGATGTCGGGCTCGAAGTCCGCACCGTCCGTGACGTGCAGGTCGGCGCAGATCAGCGGGTCCCATTCGTCGATCAAGCCCAGCATCGCCGACATTTCCGGCGTTGTAGCCTTCATGTAGTCACGATTCAGGTTGATGTTCTGCGAGGTCGTCCGCCAGCCCGTGACCTCCGGCCCGTTCTGATTCGGGCGGTTCCAGCGACCGACGCGCTCATGGCCGTCGGCGTTGAAGGCGGGTACGAACAGCACGGCGATTTGCTCGAGCAGATCCGGCGCCGCCGGCTGCGATCCCGCCAACGGCGGCTCGCCCAGCAGCTCGCGCAGGGCGATGAAGCCGGCGTCCTTGCCATCGCTCTCGCCGGGATGGATTCCACCCTGGAGCATGAGCAGAGGGATCCCCTTCCGGCGCAGTTCCTGCGCAGTCAGCGCGCCGGTGCGCGACACCAGCAAGGCGCGCATGGGCCGGCCTTCGGCCGACTGGCCATACACGAATGAACGCACGGCATCGGGCCAGCGACTGGCGAAGGTTTCGCACAGCGCTTCGACCTCATCGAGCCGGCCTGTCTGACGAAAATCGGTTTGCTCGGCCAGGGTCATCAACATGGATGGGCAGCTCCGTGACGCAGGACGCTTCTCGCGGGCGCGAATGATGCCATGCGCAAGGTGCCAGCATGAGTGATCGCCCCGCGACGTGCCGTCAAATCAATAGGTTGAATCCCAAGGCGGCCTGCCGCGCTGTGAGCAAATTCCTAGGCCAAGTTCACGCCCACGGGCGGCCCGGTTCGTTTACGATTCCGCTCCCTTCGCGCAACGGCGTGCCGCGTCCTTGTCATCGCTGACCTCGTCATTTGGCCGCCTGATCTGCCTCTCATCGGCTTGGATGCTGCTTGCGATTGGCATCACGGCCGCACATGCCGCCGACGAGGCGAACCCCGCGAAGGCGCTCATCGATCGCGCCTGGGCCGGCGCACGCACCGATCCCGATGCCAGCAGCCGCGATGCCTTCGCAGCGCTGGAAATTCTCGGTCGCAAGCCGGACGTCGATCTGGAAATCCGCGCGCGGCTGCTGTTGTGCGACCACCTTTCCGAGCGCGACCAGCCGGCAGCGGAACAGCAAATCGCACGCGCACGCGAGTTGCTGGCGAAGGCGACGCGCCCGGGTCTGGAAGCCGGCGTGCTGACTTGCGAGGGCACTATTCGGGAGACGGCCGGCGACACGACCAAAGCGCGCGATCTCTATGAACGAGCTGTTGCTGTAGCGACCGCGACCGCGGACAAGGAAATGCTGGCGGGTGCCCTGTTCTCGAGCGGCTATCTGCGAGGTGTGCAAGGTCAATATGCCGCAGGTCTGACCGACCTGAAGCGCGCGCAGGCCGTTTTCGAAGAGATCAATCTGCCGGACCACGCCCTGACCGCGCTCAATGCCATCGCCATCCTCTACAACCGGATGAGCGACTATGCGCAGGCCATACATATATATGAGCGTGCCCTGAAGGCTCAGCGCGAAGCCGGCATGCGGCGCGAACAGGCGGTGACGCTGCACAACCTCGGCCGGGCGCACGAGAACCTGCTCGAATGGGACGCGTCGGAGAAGGCGTTCCAAGAGTCGCTCGATATCAGCCGCGAGTTGAAGTACGCGCGTGGCGAGGCTTATGCACTGCGCGGACTGGGTGCGTGCGCAAATGCCAAGGGCGATCCGCAAGGAGCGCTCGCTACGCTGGAGCGTGCGAGCCAACTGCAGCGGCAGACTCCCGATGCGCGGCTCCATGCGCAGATCCAGCTCGCTCGTGGCGTCGCGCTCCATCACGTGGGACGCATGTCTGCGGGTACCGACGCGCTCGAAGAAGCGCTCGCGGTGTTTCAGAAGGCGGATTCACTTACTGAGCTGCGTGCTACGCATGCGGAGCTGGCTTCCGTGCTGGCGGACATGGGCAACTGGCGTGAGGCCTACGATCATCTGTCGAGGGCGAAAGACACGGCCGAGCGGCAGTTCCGCAACCAGATCGATCAGCGCTTCACCACGCTCAAGGTCGAGTTCGACACGGCGAGCAAGGAAAAGGAGAACGCGCTGCTGGTGCGCGAGAACGAGGCGAATCAGAAGGCACTGGAACAGGAGCGTCGCGCGCGCAGCCTGCAGGCGACGGTGATCGCGCTGACCATCGTGCTCGCCGCGCTACTCGCCACACTTGCCATCCATCAGTGGCGAACCACGCGACGCATGCACACGCTGGCGATGACGGATGAGCTCACCGGCGTGCCGAATCGCCGCGCCCTGCTGACGCGCCTCGCGCCGCTGGTCGAAGGTCCGAGCGGACGAACGCACGCGATGCTCATCACCGACATCGATCACTTCAAGAGCATCAATGACCAGCACGGCCATCCGGAAGGCGACGAGGCATTGAAACTCGTCGCGGCACGCCTGCGCGCGGAAGTCCAGGAACCGGCCTTCATCGGTCGCCTGGGCGGCGAGGAGTTCGCGGTGGTCGTGCCGGATTCGGATGCAGAATCGGCGCGACAGCTCGCGGAACGCTTCCGCGAGAGTGTGATGACGATCGACACGCGCCGTTGGCTCGCAGACCGCCGCCTCACCGTGAGCATCGGGCTCACGATATCGAAGCCGCGCGGCGATACTTCGAGTCACATGCTGCAGCGGGCAGACGCTGCGCTATACGAAGCGAAGCGCTCCGGCCGCAACTGCGTCAGGCAACAACTGCCCCCGCTGGAGGCAAGTGCGGCGGAATCGAAGGACCCGTCCGGCGTCGCCTCTCCTGCCGCAGCTCGCTCTTGATCGACCCGGCGACGTCGCACATCAGTCCCGTGATGACCTCGATCGCATCGTCGATCGTCATGATGCCCGTCAACGCGCCACGAGCGTCCACGACCGGCGCCCGGCGAAAACCCGCCAGCCGCAAGCCCTGAAGTAGATCGTTGAGCTCATCGCCTTCGTTCGCGGTGAGCGGCTGACGGCTCATGATGTCATCGACTGTCACTGCGTGCGGATCGACGTCGCGCGCCATCACACCCACGACAAGATCGCGATCCGTCAACACGCCGATGGGCTTGCGCAGCACATCTCCCTCTCGATGGACGATCAGAAATCCGACGTGCTGCATGCGCATCAGCTTGGCGGCTTCGGCCGCGTCTGCATTCGAGGCAATCGCGACCACGGCCTTCTTGCAATACTCTCCGACTTTCATGACACGCTCTCCGCTTGGATCGCCCGAACCAGCAACACCGGAACAGTCGACGCGCGCAGCACGAGCTCGGCGTCGCTGCCCATCACCAGGCGTTCGACCCCGCGACGGCCGTGCGTACCCATGACGATGAGATCGGCCGGCCACGCCTTCGCCTGCTTGACGATCTCGTCCGCCACTCGCGTGCCCGCGGTATCGAGCAGTCGCTGCTCGCTAGACACTCCCGCGCGCCGGGCGATTGCTGCTGCCTCCTCCAGCAGCTTCGCGCCGGACTCGCGCAGCGACTGCACGAGGCGTTCGTAGTAGACCGAAGGCACATAGTCGGCGGTCACTACGATGTCGTTCACGATGTGGACGAGCATCAGCTGACCGCCGGTGCTCTTCGCGACCTTGATCGCTTCGTCCAATCCGCGTAGCGCGGTTGCACTGCCGTCGACTGCTACCAGAATACGCTCGTACATGGCATTCGCCTCCTGCCCGTTCGTCATTGCACCTGAATGCTGCGCAGATACTCGACGAGCCGCGCGATCATCGAGTCGACCTGCGCACGCTCTGCAACATCGTTGGTTGCAGAGCTGTCGTAGAGCTGCCAGCCCCAGACGGGCATGTCCCGTGCGCCGTGGGCGCGCCGGTCCCAGCGCCCGTCGATCGTGCGGCGGACATCTTCCGCAGGAAACTCGCCGCCATCGTGCTGCGCGATCCGCGTGAGGTCCGGCACTGTGATCTTGATCAGCGAGGCTACCGGTCCATCGCCGTGTCCACCGACGCCGTGACAGCTCGAGCACAACTGCTGGTACATCTCCATACCGGACAATTGGCGGTCGGGACGGTCTGAGGTGTCTGTGCTTGCGCACGCGCCCACGAGCATCAAGGCGAAGCTGATCAGGATCGTGTTCCTCATGGGCTCGCAGCCTAGCACCCAGTGCGCGGTGCACATCTCCGGAGAGTCACGGAGCGACCTGTGCCTTCCACGGAGCGCGCGACTGCTGCGAAAGGCGAACAATCGACCCATGCAATGGCGCAACACGGCAGACCGCTACGGCTTCGTCGCTCAATCACTGCACTGGGTGATCGCAGCCGGGATCATCGTGCAGTACCTGCTCGCAGAAGCTGCCGAGGACAACGACGCGGCGGGACCGCTCAGCGCCACCGGCATCCACGCGGCCTTGGGCATGGCGATCCTGGTTCTCGCCTGTGTGCGCTTGCTGTGGCGCCTCATCGAGCTGCCGCCCGAGCACCCGCCTGCGATGAGGTCGTACCAGTATGCTCTCGCACGCATTACGCACGCCGTCTTCTACGCGTTGCTGTTCGCGATTCCCTTGACGGGTTGGGCGCTCGCCACGGCGGATGGCCAGTCTGTCAGCTTCTTCGGCTGGTTCGATCTACCGGACTTCCTGCCGGTCAGCTCACTGAGCAAGGATCAGCTCGAAGAACTGCACGAGGTGCTGTTCAACGCGCTGGCGGGTCTGGCAGTCCTGCACATCGCAGCGGCTCTGAAGCACCGCTTCATCGATCGCGACAACGTCCTGCGCAGCATGCTGCCGTGGCGCTAGCCCGCGAGAACGCTCAACGCATGCGGCAGGTCCTTGCAGAAGTTCTCTCGACCGAGTAACTCCAGCAGGCCGGCCTTCTCGATCTTGCCGGCCACTCGCTCGTTCGCGCCCGTGATCATCACGCGGACCTTGCGACGATGCAGATCCCGGATGACTTCTTCCAGGGTCTGCAGGCCGGTGATGTCGATGAAGGGCACCCAGCGCAGTCTCAGGATGACCACTTCCGGATCCGTGTGCGTGCTCGCCAGCGCGCGCTCGAAGTTTTCGACCGCGCCGAAGAAGAACGGCCCCTCGACGCGATAGACGAGCACGCCAGGCGGGAACGTCAGGCCACGATGGCCGAACTCCTCTTGCAGCTGCTCCGCCGTCTGCGCCTGCACTTCGACGCTGCTCGCCATGCGCCGCAGAAAGTGCAGCGTCGCCAGAATCACGCCGATGTTCACGGCGACGACCAGGTCCACGAACACCGTCAACCCGAACGTCACGAGCAGAATGACCACATCCGCCGGCGGCGCGCGCCGAACCATGCGGACGAAGTGCCGGGCCTCGCTCATGTTCCAGGCCACGACGAACAGGATCGCAGCGAGCGCAGCCAGCGGCACGTGCACGGCCAGCGGCGCCAGGAACAGGATGATGAGCACGAGCGTGATTGCGTGAACGACGCCGGCGAGCGGGCTGGTGCCGCCGTTGCGCACGTTCGTCGCGGTCCTCGCGATGGCGCCGGTGGCGGCGAAGCCGCCGAACAGTGGCGTGAGGATGTTCGCGACGCCCTGCCCGATCAGCTCCTGATTCGAGTCATGGCGCGTGCCCGCCATGCCGTCGGCCACCACGGCTGACAGCAGCGACTCGATCGCGCCGAGCATCGCAATCGCGAATGCCGGACCGATGAGCTCGATCACGCGCGCAGCGGTTACGTCCGGGATCTGCAATGCCGGCAGCCCGGAAGGAATGCCGCCGAAAGTGCTGCCGATGGTGGCGACTCCCGGAAAGTGCAGCGTGGCCTGGATCACCGTCGCGACCAGCAAGCCCCAAAGCGGACCGGGTACGCGCTTCAGCAGCGGCAGCCGCGGCGTAACGACCACGACGATCAGCGCCAGCGAGGCCAGCGCGGTCGTGGCGACATGCAATTGCGGAAGAACCTGCAGCAGGTGCCAGACCTTCTCATGGAAGTGCTGCCCCGACACCGCCGGCAGCCCGAAGAAATCCTTCCATTCGCCGGTCCAGATGATGACTGCGATCCCGGCGGTGAACCCCGCGATGACGGGATCCGGAATGAATTTGATGATCGCACCGAGCCGCGCGATTCCGAGCAGCAGCAACGTCACGCCGGCGAGCAACGTGGCGATCTGCAGACCATCGATACCGTACTGCGCCGTGATGCTCGCAAGGATGACGACAAAGGCGCCGGTGGGACCTGCGATCTGCAGCCGGCTGCCGCCGAACAGCGAAACCGCGACGCTCGCCACGATCGCCGTGTAGACGCCCTGCTCCGGCTTGACGCCCGAGGCAATTGCGAAAGCCATCGCCAGCGGCAACGCCACGACTCCGACGACGACGCCGGCGACGATGTTCCGCAGCCAATGTGACCGACTCAGCAGGCCGGCACGCCGTGCCTCGAGGAACGCAATCAACCCGAAATCCTCCCGCAACCTCTGCTCGTTATTGTGTCATGCGTGGGTTTCGATCTGCATGTGCGCGATGCGCTCGACCAGCCGGCGCCGGTCGAGGTCGGGCCACCAGTCGTAGAGGAAGATCTCGACCGGCTTCCACATTGCAACCCAGCCGAGGATGAGCGTTATTTCGATCGCCTGCATGGCCCTTGCGGCCTAGAACGGCAGCGCCGCCGCGAAGTCCGGCGGCTTGACGATGAACGCGTCGCACGGCAGGTGCTCCAGCACGTCCTCAGCGGTGCTGCCGATAAAGACACGTTTCAGTCCGCTGCGTGAAATGGCACCCATCGCCACCATATCGGCACGCAGTTCGCCGGCGACGCGCGGCAAGACTGCCGCCGGCCCGCCGACTTCCAGATGCACGTTGCCCGGCGTGACCCGGTACTCCGAGACGAGACCCTGCAACATCGCGCGCCGCTGCTCCGCCTCGCGAGCGAGATCTTCCGCCGGTATGGTTATCGCCATCGGCGGGCTGCCGGCTGCGGCTGCCGCGACGATCGCGACGGGCAGATAGACGTGCAGCAGATGCAACTCGCCCTTCAGTCGCTTCGCCAGCAGCGCCGCGTAGTCGACGATCCGATTGTCGAGCAATGCCGGCTTGTCGTTCGCGTGTCCGGGATCGACCGCCGCGCAGATCTTCGGCGTCAGCGCCCAGGGATACGATTTCGTCAGCAGCAGCGGCACCGGGCAGGCGCGGATGAGCTCCCAGTCCGTGTTGGTCAGCAGCGTCCGTTTGGCAAGCGAATGGCTATGCGTGTCCTTGACGATGAGATCGGCTGTCGTGCGCCTTGCACGATCGATCAACGCAGCGTGCAGCGGATCCGCGCATTCCACCTCGGTCGTGACGTCGATTCCCAGCGCCCGGATCGGCCTGGCGATCTGCTCGAGAAATTCCTTGATATTCACCAGGAACGGCTGGTCCCCGCTCTTGCCGGCGTGCGCAGCCAAGCGCCGCTCGCGCGATGCCTTCGTATCGCAGACATAGAGCTCCAGTCGCGCGCCCAGCGTTTTGGCGAGCAGCGCTGCCTTGTCGACGGCCGGGTGCTTCTGTGCTGTCGGATCGACGATGACCAGAATGTTGTTGATCGCGTTCATGATGCCTGTCTCTCAATCGCGCACCTTGCCGTCGTCGCGCAGCTTTGCCCGGTCGCGGACCGGACCGCGCATCCGCGAGAGGTAGTCAGCGACGGCAGTCATTTCCTCGGTGTCGAGGCTGTCGAGGAAGCGCACCAGGTCCTGGTCGACATTGAGTCGATGGGACGCAGCCAGGGCGCGCATCTCGCGGACGAGATACGAATAGTGCTGATCGCGCAGCGACGGCACGAAGCCGTCATCATCGCCGCGCGCGTCTTCCTCGTGGCACGAAGCGCATTGCTCTTGAAAGATGGCTTCGCCAAGCTCAACACCCTTGCCGTCTGAGGTCTCCGGCAGATGCACGGGAGGGAGGTGACTCAGGTAGGCAGCGAGATCAGCCAGCGTCTGCGGCTCGCTCAGCGGCGCTCTCGCGACGACGGCGTGCATCTCAGGACCCTCGCGCTCCAATTCGGTGAAATCCGCGAGCTGCTTGATCAAATAGGCTTCACGCTGCGCGGCCAGGGCCGGAATCACATTGCGCGGATCGCCGACGGCGCCTTGCCCGTGACAGCGCGCGCAGTTCTGGAGGTAGAGTGAGGCGCCGCGCGACGCATTCGGATCCAGCTGCAACGCTGCACGGACGAGCTGATCGACACGGGTGGGCGAAGCGACAGCGCTCGCAGCACAAACCAGCGCCGCCGTGGCCATTGCAGCCCGCGTTGCTCGATGAATACCGCCCATGGATGCAGTCTCCGTCCGGCGCCGGAGAGCAGGTATGGGGGGATCCGCGTAAACCTGCCGCGTTATCCCGGAGGGCTTCGCGCTGCCGCGCTGAGCTCGGCTAGTGCATCGACCAGCGCGGTGGTATCCACAGGCTTGCTGAGGAAGTGACAGGCCGCGACGGGAGATTTGATCGAACGCAACACCGAGGGCAAATCGTCCACGGCTTCAAGCATGCATCGGGCCCGGCGGTGAGGAAACCGCGCAAGCTCAATCTCTCGCGCAGTCCGCGCACGTCACCGCGTGCAGCAAGTGCAGCCTGGCGTCTTCGATCTCGCCGCCGCAATCCTTGCAGATGCCGTACAAGCCGCGCTCGAGCCGCTGCAAAGACTCCTCGATGGTCGCCAGCTCGTCGTTGGTTGCATCGTCGATCACATGCAGCGCGTCGTCGTTCTGCATCTGGATCGCCCGGTCGGGCGCGTCCGACACCAGCGGATCGTTGCGCCGCTGCAGGTCCCGCTGAATACGCTCATGGCGATGCCGTAGCGAAGCCCGCCGCGCCAGGAGCTCATGCCGGATTTTTCCGAGGTCTTGTGAGGGGGCTGTCTGCATCGCTCTCGCTCCGATTGTGTGACGGACGTAAGATCGCGCTGGACCCGCGGGTTGTCTCTACGGGAGGGACACAGGTCTCTCCGTGGAATTCGCGGGTGGCAACCGGGCCGGCCTCGGGCAGGCTGGCACCATGGGCACAACCATTCAGATGCAAGACTCCAGGGCATTGCTCGAACAGCTCCTCCAGGTCGCGCGCATGTCCGCGCTGGAGGAAATGGCTAGCGGCATCGCCCACGAGCTCAATCAACCGATCGGCGCCATTACGACCTTCGCCCAGGCGGGCCAGCGCATGCTGGAGCGGCCCCAGCCGATGGTCGGCGAGGCAGCCGAAGTCATGCGGCACATCAGCCATGAGGCCCTGAATGCAGGCGAAGGCATCCGGCGGATCCGCAGCCTGTTTCATGGCCATCACGCCGAACGCGTGGATTGCAATCTGGCGGATGTGATCGGAGAGCTGATGCCGGTGCTCGAGCTGCTTGTTGTCCGCGGCGGCGCGACGCTGCAATTCTCGTCGCAGAACGCGCTGCCGGCAGTTGCTATCGATCGCTTGCGCATTCAGCACGTCTTGTTCGCACTGGTCCAGAACGCAATGGAAGCGCCGACGCGCGACGGTGCGGCGCCCCAAGTACGCATCGACGTCAGCAGCGATCGCTATAACGTGCGAGTGACTGTCGAAGACAATGGTGTGGGGATCCCGGACGAGGCACGCGAACAGCTATTCCGGCCCTTCTTTACGACCAAAGCGCATGGCACCGGCCTGGGATTGGCATCGAGCCGTGCAGTCGCCGAATCGCACCAGGGATCCCTGGACGTGGAGAACGCATACAGCGGGGGCACGCGCTTCACTCTGCGCCTGCCCGCTTCGGCCAAGGCAGAGGAAACCGACGCATGACGAAGGACACCAAGCGCAAGCCAGTCGTTTACATAGTGGATGACGACGATGGCATGCGCCGCGCGTTGACGGTTCTGATGACCACGGTCGGCTATCAGCCCGCGGCGTTCGCCCGCCCGGCCGAGTTCCTGGAGAAATACGATCCGAACCGGGCGGGCTGCCTGGTGCTCGATGTGCGCATGCCGGAGATGAGCGGCCTCGAGGTGCAGCAGCAGCTCAATCGCAACGGCGCGCTGATCCCCGTCGTTCTGATCACGGGCCACGGCGACGTCCCGATGGCCGTGCAGGCCATGAAGGACGGCGCCTTCGACTTCCTGCAGAAACCGTTCCGCGACCAGGACCTGCTCGACCGCATCAATGCTGCGCTCAAGCAGGACGCGCAGAATCGCGAGAGCGTCGACCGGTTGGCGGATCTGCGCCAGCGCGCCGAATCGCTGACGCCGCGCGAGCGCGAAGTCATGGCGCTCGTCGTCGACGGCAAGGCGAACAAAGTCATCGCGATCGATCTCGGCCTGAGCGAGCGCACGGTGGAAATTCACCGCGCGAACGTCATGGAGAAGATGGCTGCACGCTCGGTCGCTCACCTGGTGAAGATGCACCTGACTCTCGGCGGAGAGAGCTGAGCTCGAGGGACATCACGAACAGGTGCTGCCCGGGGTCGTAGCGCACGGTGAAGCCATGGCGTCGAGCGAGCGCGATCATCGGCTCGTTGTCCGGCAGCACCAGGCCGATCAGCCGCCGGATGTTCTGCTCCCGCGCATAGGCGATGAGTTGTCGCAGCAGCAAGCTGCCGATGCCGGACCGTTGCCAAGCGTCCGTGACGCTGATGCCCAGCTCGGCTGTATCAGGCTCGTCCGTTTCGCAGTAACGCACGACGCCGACGAACTGCTCGACGCCGCTCTGCTGCGTCGTGGCCACGAACGCCATCCGCTGCCGATAGTCGATGTCCATGAGCTGGTCGATCAGGTGCCGCGGCAGGAACTTCAGCGGCGTGAACAGCCGGAAGTAGCGCGACTTCTCCGAGAGGCCGTTGATGAAAGCGATCTCGCGCTCGCGATCGTCCGCACGCAGCGGCCGGATAGAGACGGGCGCCCCGCGACGGCTCCTGGCCGCGGTCACCCAATTGGCGAGAGCGCTCCTGTCGACCGCAACTGCCATCGATTCAACTCCTGCGGTTACCAGATGTACTCGACCTGCAACCACCACTTGTCCGTGTCGGTCAGCAGCTCATCCGCGATATAGCTCGCATACTTGAGCGTCCCGGTGACGCGGCGCCATTTCGCATGCGCCTGCAGGTCCACCTCGGAGCCGTAGTGCATCGGGCCGCGTTCCGCGGCGTAATCGTGATAGCTGCCGACGATGGCGAACTGCTCCAGTCCCGGCCATTGCCGTGAGAACCCGGCCGTCACGTAGCGATCGTCGATGCCGTTCTGCGGCGTGACGAGGAACTTGTCCGCCCAGCCCTGGAACCGGTGCAACGTCGCGAGCGGCGTCGTGAAGCCTTTGACGCCGTTGCCTTCGAGAATCTCGATGCCCGCGCCCAGCGAATACGAGCCGTAACCCGCGTTCAGCTCGCCGAGGTAGTAGTCCAGATCGAACGACAACGGATTGCCGGCCGTCTCCTGCTGAGTGGCATAGGACGCGATGTACGACAGCTTCGCTGCATCGACCGGCCGCGCGCCGGCGAAGCGCAGTCCGAAAGTCTCGGACGAGTCGCGGACCGCACCGGGGACGCCGGTGGTCGGATCGATGGCGACGCGGTACGCGAAGGCAGTCAGCTTGCCGGGCGCCGTTTCGTACGAGGCATTCGCCAGCACGCTGTCGCCGTAGTAGCGGCCTTGCGGCGAGTCTTTCCCGAACACGCGGTTGACCTGGTCGAGATAGGTCACGTCCAGCGTCAGGTGCGGGACGCTCTTGTTGACGACGCGGATCGCATCGAACGTCTGCTCGTTCTGGCGCCAGCCGACGTTGCCGACGAAGCGGTGATCGTCGAGGATGATCCGCTGCCGGCCGAGAGTGACGGTCGTGAGCGGCAGGCTGGTGTTGGTCAGCTGCAGACGGTTGAACTCGGAGGTCCGCGGATCGGCAACGATCGGATAGGTGCTGTTGCCGTTGGTCGTGCTGTTGTAGTCCTCGGTGATCGGGTAAACGAACTCGCCTTCTGCGAGCAGCGCCGTATCGAGGACTTTGCCGGTCTCGAAACCGAGGCGGCCCCGCAACGTCATCGCTCCCGCCGTGTCCGCGAGGCCGTCCTGCTCGACGCTTTCGTAACGCAAGCGAGTATCGAGGATCGGCTTGACGTCGGCGTGCCCGGTTGCGCACAGCGTAACTCCGAGCGCCAGACATAATTTTTGTACGATGCCGTTCATGGCGCCACGTTACGGGCGATCGCCCGGCGCAACCCTCCGGAGTCCCCCTTAGCGCCTCGTGCCGTTTCCGGATCGTTGTGCAGGTGCGTCTGCCGACACAATTTGCGCCATGCACACCTTCCTCACACTCACGAGCGTCGATGGTCTCTGGTACGTCGAACGCGAAGTCTCGGGTCTGATCTCCGCGCTGCGCCGCCACTGCGACGCGATCCACTCGTGCGACATCAGCGTCGAAGGTCCCGCCGGCATCGGCGCGAAGCGCTGTTGGCATGTCGAGCTGCGGATTCACGTCTTCGGCGAGATCGCGCGAATCTCGATGCGCGCGCCGGAGGGTCTCGATCCGCAGCAGGCGCTGGCGCGCTTACTCGCCGACGTCTGTTCACAAGCAGTAAAGCAGCTCACTCACATCTCCGCGCAGCACGACAACTGCTGTGCCCTCTGCGCATGAACGACACACTGCAATTCGACGCCGCAACACTGCGCCGCTACGACCGGCCCGGCCCTCGCTATACGTCATATCCGACAGCGCCGCAGTTTGGCTCGCAGTTCACCGAAGCGATGTTCTGCGAGCACGCCAAGCGCAGCAACAGCTGGCCCATCCCGCGTCGGCTGTCGCTGTACGTGCACGTGCCCTTCTGCTTCAGCCCGTGCTTCTACTGTGGCTGCAATCGCATCATCACGCGTGACACGTCGCGTGCCCGCCCCTACCTCGAGCGCTTGCAGCGCGAGATCGCGGTGCTCGGGCCGTTGTTCGACAGCAATCGCGAAGTCGTGCAGGTGCATCTCGGTGGCGGCACTCCGAACTTCATGCGGCCTGCCGACATCGAAGCGCTGTTGCAGACCGCAGCCCGCCACTTCCGGCTCAGCACGAGCGTCGAGCGGGATTTCTCGATCGAGCTCGATCCGCGCCAGGTGAAGCCCGGCGACATCGGCGAGTACGCGCGCATCGGCTTCAATCGCGCGAGCCTCGGCGTGCAGGACTTCGATCCGGAAGTGCAGCGTGCCGTCAATCGCATCCAGAGCATCGAGGAGACGCTGCGCGTCGTCGACGCCTGCCGTGCCGAGGGCTTCCGCTCGGTCAATATCGATCTGATCTACGGCCTGCCCCTGCAGACGATCGCTGGCTTCGGACGCACGCTCGACACGGTGCTCGCGGCCCGGCCTGATCGGGTTGCGGTCTACAGCTACGCGCATCTCCCCGGGATGTTCAAAGCGCAGCGTCAGATCGACGAAGCCGACCTGCCCAGCAACGAAGAAAAGCTCGGCCTGCTCGCGCTCGCAGTCGAGCAACTGTCCGAAGCGGGCTATCGCTACATCGGCATGGATCATTTCGCCTTGCTCGACGACGATCTCGCCGTCGCGCAACTGCACGGCTCGCTGCAGCGGAACTTCATGGGCTACACCACGCACGCGAACTGCGACCTGATCGGCGTCGGCATGAGTGCGATCAGTCATGTCGGCGATAGCTTCAGCCAGAACGCGCGCGACCTGCCCGGCTGGCAGCGCGCCATCGACAGCGGGCACCTGCCTGTCTGGCGCGGCCGCGAGCTGCACTTCGATGACGTGCTCCGCGCCGAAGTCATCCAGCAGCTCATGTGCCAGGGCCGCATCGACGTGCCCGAGATCGAGGCGCGCTTTGCGATCGACTTTCCGTCGTACTTCACGACCGCGCTCGCTCAGCTACGCCCGCTCGCCGCCGACGGGTTGGTAACGCTCACGGCTCGATCGATTGTCGCCACTGCGCGCGGACGCCTGCTCCTGCGCGTCATCGCAATGTGCTTCGACCGCTATCTGGACGCTGCGCCGCTGCCGGAGGCTCGCCCGCAGTTCTCGCGCGTCATCTGACGATTTCCAAAGTAGGACCACGCAAATGAGTACGCATAGAAAATTGTGGATAGGCCTGGGAGCGCTGCTGCTCGTCTCGTTCTCGGCACTGTTGTGGGTCGGCGGCGAGATCCATCGGGTCATGCCTCCAATCCCGAACGCAGTCGTGACCGAGCAGGGCGCGACCGTCCTGACCCGTGCCGACATCGAGAAAGGCCGGCAAGTCTGGCAGTCGATCGGCGGCCAGCAGCTCGGTTCGATCTGGGGCCACGGCAGCTACGTCGCACCCGACTGGACTGCGGACTGGCTGCATCGCGAAGCGACGGCGTGGCTCGACATCGAGTCGCTGAGAGACAACGCCGTGCCGTACAGCGGCCTCGGCGAAGAACAGCAGGCCTCGCTCGCAACGCTGCTCCAGCCGCGTCTGCGCGCGAATACGTACGACGAGAGCACCGGCAACATCATTGTGTCCAAGGACCGTGCTGCAGCGATCGCAGCGGTGCAGAAACACTACACGGCGCTGTTCGGCGACGATCCGAAGCTGCATGACCTGCGCAAAGCCTATGCGATGAAGGAAGGCACGGTGCTGGATGCCGACAATCGCACCGCGCTGACCGCGTTCATCTGGTGGTCCTCATGGTCGGCGGTCACCAATCGCCCGGGCAAGCACATCAGCTACACGAATAACTGGCCGCACGATCCGCTGGTAGGCAATACGCCGCCCTCGCATCTGCTGCTGTGGACTGTGTTCAGCGTCCTGTTCCTGATCGCGGGCATCGCGCTGCTCGGTTGGCATCACGCCAGGCAGCGCGAAGAAGCGCCGCCGACGCTTCCTGCCCACGACCCGCTCGCGATGATTCGCGTGACGCCGTCGATGCGCGCGACGGCCAAGTATTTCTGGCTGGTGATCGCGCTGTTCCTGACGCAGATCCTGCTCGGAGCCATCACGGCGCACTATCAGGTCGAAGGCCAGGAGGCATACGGCTTCGCGCTCTCCAACATCCTGCCGTATTCGCTGAGTCGCACCTGGCACACGCAGCTCGCGGTGCTGTGGATCGCGACTGCGTGGCTCGGCATGGGGCTGTACATCGGCCCGGCGATCTCCGGCCACGAACCGCGTTACCAGCGCTTCGGGGTCAACTTCCTGTTCATCTGCCTGCTGGTGATCGTGGTCGGTGCGTTCACCGGACAGTGGCTCGCCGTGATGCAGAAGCTCGGGCTCGCGAAGAACTTCTGGTTCGGCCACCAGGGTTGGGAATACGTCGATCTCGGCCGGTTCTGGCAGATCTTCCTGTTCGTCGGTCTCGGCGTGTGGCTGACGCTTGTCGGTCGCGCACTGTGGCCGGCGATCCGCAAAGGGGGCGAATCGAAGTCAATCATCGTTCTGCTGTTCCTCTCCACGATCTGCATCGGGCTGTTCTACGGTGCCGGGCTGATGTGGGGCGAGCACACGCACCTGTCGATGGTCGAATACTGGCGCTGGTGGGTCGTGCATCTGTGGGTCGAGGGTTTCTTCGAAGTCTTCGCGACTGCAGTGATCGCATTCCTCTTCACGCGCCTCGGTCTGCTGCGTGTGAACAGTGCAGTGACCGCAGTTCTGTTCGCCACGATCGTGTTCCTGTCGGGCGGTGTGCTCGGCACGTTGCACCACCTCTACTTCGCAGGCACGCCGACCGCGGTGATCGCGCTCGGCGCCAGCTTCTCCGCTCTCGAAGTAGTGCCGCTGGCGTTCATCGGCTTCGAGGCTTATCACACCTTCAAGCTCGGGCACGCCACGCCGTGGATGCAGCGCTATCGGTGGCCGATCATGTTCTTCACCGCGGTGGCGTTCTGGAATCTGGTGGGTGCCGGACTGTTCGGCTTCCTCATCAACCCGCCGCTGCCGCTGTACTACATGCAGGGCCTCAATCTCACGCCGCTCCATGGTCACACGGCGTTGTTCGGCGTCTACGGCTTCCTCGGCATCGGTTTGATGCTGTTCTGCCTGCGCGGACTGCGGCCGAACATCGCGTGGAACGAGCGCATCCTCAAGACCAGCTTCTGGGCGTTCAACATCGGGCTCGCAGCGATGGCGCTGCTGACGCTGCTGCCGATCGGGCTGATCCAGCTCACCGCTGCGATCGACCACGGCTACTGGTTCGCGCGTTCTGCGGATCTCATGCAGAAGCCGATCATCCAGCTGCTGGTGTGGATGCGAGTGCCCGGCGACACGATCTTCAGTGTCGGCGCCCTCGCCCTCGCATGGTTCGTGCTGCGGCTGTGGATCGCTCCGAAGGTGCATGCGCCTGTACCCGGCGCGACGCAGCCGGTGGAGCGCTGACGATGGAGTCGCCGATGCGGATGCTCGCCGCGGCACCGCATCGGCTGCTCTTCTTCGTCGGCGCGAGCAACGTGTTGCTGGCAATGACGTGGTGGGCAGTGTGGCTGATCGATGCGCGCTGGCACGTCATCGGCATGACGCAGCCGGCTGTTCCGGCCGGCTGGCTGCACGCGATCATCATGCAGTACCAGGTGCTGCCGGCTTTCATGTTCGGCTTTCTGCTGACGGTTTTTCCCCGATGGATGAACCTGCCCGCACTGACGCGCCTGCACTACGTGCCGGTCGGCGTGGGCTTGCTCGCGGGCCAACTCTGTTCGCTGGCGGGATTGTTCGGCGGGCTGCCGCTGCTGGAGCTCGGCGCAGCGCTCACCATGACCTCGTGGACGATCGGCACGACGTTCCTGGTGTGGCTCGTGTATCGGGACAAGGCGCGCACCTGGCATGCCGTGAGCTGCACGTTCGCCCTCGGGTTTGGGTTGCTCGGGCTCGTGGCGTACCTCCTGTTCCTGGACAGCTCGGATCCGCGCTTGCTGTTTGCGTCGATCAAGATCGGCAGCGTCGCGGTGCTGCTGCCGATCTACTTCACCGTGTGCCACCGCATGATTCCGTTCTTCGCCGGCGCGGCGTTGCCCGGGTATCAGGCGCCGCGCCCATTGTGGGCGCTCGCAGTGCTCTGGCCGTTGTGGCTGCTGCACGTCTGGCTCGAACTGCGCCACGGCTATGCGTGGCTGTGGCTCCCCGATCTCGCGATCGCAATGCTCACCGCATGGTTGCTCTGGCTGTGGTGGCCGCGTGCGTCGCGGATGCCCGCGCTGCTGCGTGTCCTGTTCATCGGCTTCACGTGGCTGCCGATCGCGTTCGTCCTCTACTGCGTTCAGAGCATCCTGTATCTCACGACCGGAGAGTTCGCCCTTGGCCGCGCGCCCGCGCACGCATTGTTCATTGGCTTCTTCGGCAGCCTGCTCGTGGCAATGGTCACTCGCGTGACTCAAGGCCACTCCGGCCGGCCCCTGGTCCTCGGTACCACCGCAGGCTTTGCCTTCGTCGTCATCCAGGCCGTGGCGGTGATGCGCGTGCTCGCTGAAGTGTTGCCCGATTCGTTCGCCTGGCATGCAGTCGCCGGCATGGGCTGGATCATTGCGTTCCTGCCCTGGGTGCTGCGATCAGGCAGAATCTATCTCACGGCGCGTGCCGACGGGCGACCCGGCTGAACCCATGATCGAGTTCTATCCGCAGATCAAGACCGTGCACATCGCAGCGGTCCTGGCGAGCGGCTTGCTGTTCCTGCTGCGCGGCGGAGCCGTGCAAATGGGCGCGTCGTGGGCGATGGCAGCGCCGTTGCGGTATCTGAGCTATACGATCGACACAGTGCTGCTGACCGCGGCACTGATGCTCGCCACGATCATTCATCAGTTTCCGTTCGTGCAGGGGTGGCTGACTGCCAAGGTGCTCCTGCTCGTCGTTTATGTCGTGCTCGGCAGTTTTGCACTGAAACGGGGCCGCACCCGCGCCATGCGCACGTCGTGCTGGATTGCTGCCCTGCTCGTCTATCTGTTCATCGTCAGCATCGCGCGCGCTCACGACCCGCTTGGAATTGTCGCGCTGCTCCTGCGCTGAACCGGGCAATCTGCGGCTGCCCCGGTACCGTACGGTGGATCCTCGTAGAGTGCGTGCAGCCTGCGTCCGCCACACTGTGAATACTTCCCCACAGGTCAGGACGGACGCACGTGAACAAAAAATGGCTGGTTCTCCTCGCATGCGTGGCTGCATTGACCCTCACCGGCTGCGGCCGAGAGTCCGCTCCCAAGGCCTCCGCCGCGACCGCGGATACCGGCGGCTCGCTCAAGGGCGACTTCGGCCCGCCGCAGGGCGAGCCGGTTCACGCCGTACTGACCAGTCCGCCGAATGTCCCACCGGCGACCGGGCGCACGCATCCTGCGAAAGTGATCGTTGACCTGGAAGTGAAGGAAGTCGACATGGAGATCGCCGAGGGCGTGACCTACACGTTCTGGACCTTCGGCGGCACCGTGCCCGGCAGCTTCATCCGCGTGCGCCAGGGCGACACGGTCGAGTTCCACCTCAAGAATCATCCCGACAGCAAGATGCCGCACAACATCGACCTGCACGGCGTCACCGGACCCGGAGGCGGCGCGGCCTCGAGCTTTACAGCGCCGGGTCATCAGTCGCAGTTCACGTTCAAGGCGCTCAACCAGGGCATCTATGTCTATCACTGCGCCACCGCACCGGTCGGTATGCACGTCGCTAACGGCATGTACGGCCTCATTCTCGTCGAGCCGCCGGAGGGCCTGGCGCCCGTCGATCATGAGTACTACGTGATGCAGGGCGACTTCTACACCGTCGGCAAGTATCGCGAGAAAGGCTATCAGGCCTTCGACATGCAGAAGGCCATCGACGAGCGCCCCACTTACGTGCTGTTCAACGGCGCCGAGTCGGCGCTGACCGGCCCGCGCGCGCTCAAGGCCGACGTCGGCCAGCACATCCGCCTGTTCGTCGGCAACGGCGGACCGAATCTCGTCTCCAGCTTCCACGTCATCGGCGAGATCTTCGACAAGGTGCAGCAGGAAGGCGGCACCCGCATCCAGGAGAACGTGCAGACCACACTGATTCCCGCCGGCGGCGCCGCGATCGTCGAGTTCCACACCGAGGTGCCGGGCAACTACATCCTGGTCGATCACTCGATCTTCCGTGCCTTCAACAAGGGCGCGCTGGCGCTGCTCGAAGTGAAGGGCGACCTGCGCGCCGACATTTATTCCGGCAAGCAGGTCGACGAAATGTATCTCGGCGACAAACTCGAGAGCCTCGCGCCGGTCGCGGCCGCTGCGAAGGCCAGCGTCGCCGGCACGTTGACTCGCGAGCAGCAGGCGCAGGCGGGCAGCGTGCTCTTCAAGGGCACCTGCTCGACCTGCCACCAGCCGAACGGCGAAGGGCTCGCGAACGTGTTCCCGCCTCTCGCCAAGTCGGACCTGCTGGCGAAGACGCCGCAGCGTGCGATCGAGATCGTGCTCAACGGCCTCACCGGCCCGATCACGGTCAACGGCACCACCTACAACTCCGTGATGCCGCCGATGAGCCAGCTCAACGACGACGAAGTCGCGAACATCCTGACTTACGTGCAGAGCAGTTGGGGCAACAACGGCCCGCAAGTCACGGCTAAGCAGGTAGCGGACGTGCGCGCGAAGACGAAGCGCCCCGAAGGCGCGGCGCACTGAGTACGAGCGAATGAACGGCACGACGCGACGCTGGCTGACCGCAGTTCTCACCGGGTTGCTGGTGTCGCATGCCTTCGCAGAGGGGCCGGTGCAGACCGCGCTCGTCCGGGGCGGGAAGTTCGAGTCGGTGCTGCCGCCGGCCGAAGGCGTGAAGCAAGTCACCGTCGTCGACTTTCGCCTCGATCGCACGCCGGTCACGAATGCCCAGTTCGCGCGCTTCGTCCAGCGTCATCCAGAGTGGCGACGCGACAATGTCGCTGCGCTGTTCGCCGATACTGAATACCTCTCGCACTGGTCTTCGCCGATCGAGCCCGGTACGCAGATTCGCAAGCAACCCGTCGTGCGAGTGAGCTGGTTTGCTGCCAGCGCCTATTGCGAAGCGCGTGACGCAAGACTGCCGACCTGGTACGAGTGGGAATATGCGGCAGCGGCAAGCGCGACTGCTCCCGACGCGCGTCGCGATCCGACTTGGCAGCAGACCATACTCTCGTGGTACTCACGGCCGGCAACAGGCGCGCTCCCTGAAGTCGGTCGCTCGCCCGCGAACTACTATGGCGTGCAGGACCTGCATGGCGTGATCTGGGAATGGGTAGGCGACTTCGGCGGCATGCTGGTCGCCGGCGACAATCGCCAGCAGAGCGATCCGGACTCGCTGCGCTTCTGTGGCCCCGGCGCGCTCACGATGGAGCAGAAAGAGAACTACCCGACGCTGATGCGCATCGCGCTGCTGTCGAGCATGCAGGCGCGATATACCAGCACCACGATGGGATTCCGATGCGCGGTGGACGCTACGCCATGAAGGCATTCCTGCTTGTGTTGTTGCTGACGGTGACGCCACTCGCCGGCGCAAATGCGGCCGATCCGCCGCAATCGATTTACAACCTGCAGGTGCAGCTGACCGACCAGTCCGGAGCTGCGCGCCGGCTCGACATGCAGCGCGGCCATCCCGTACTGATCACCATGTTCTATGGGAGCTGCCCGGCCGCATGTCCGCTGTTGATCGACACGCTGCGCTCCTTCGAGCGCTCGCTGATGCCTGCCGACCGTGAGCGGATTCGCGTGGTGCTCGTTTCCATCGATCCCGAGCATGACACGACCGAGAGCCTGCGCGCGCTTGCCAACGAGCGGCGAATCGACCTCTCACGCTGGACTCTGGCTCGCACGGATGAAGCCTCGGTGCGCAAGATTGCAGCGGTACTCAACATCCAGTATCGCCGCCTGCCCGACGGCAGCTACAACCACGCGAGCGTGATCTCGCTGCTCACGCCGCAAGGCGAGATCGCGGCCCAGAGCAGTACGCTGGGCAAAGCCGACGAACGATTGGCTGCTGCGCTACGCAGCCTCTAGGCGAGTTACCGATATAGATCCGTGCTCATGTACCGGAGCCCGGAGTCGATCATGATCGTTGCGACAGTCGCGCCGGGGCCGAGCTGCTTCGCAATGCGCAGCGCGGCGATCACATTCAGTCCCGACGAGGTGCCGGCAAAGATGCCTTCCTCGCGCGCGAGCCGGCGACACATGCTCATCGCCTCTTCGGTCGTCGCCGTCTGCACTTCATCGACGTCCTCGCGGCGCCACTGCGGCGGCACGAAGCCGACGCCGATTCCTTCGATCCGGTGCGAGCCCTTCGACCCGCCGGACAGCACTGCGGATTCCGCCGGCTCCGCAGCAACGACATGCGCCTTCGGATTGTGCCCGCGCAGGATTTTCGCCACCCCGTTGAGCGAGTGCGCTGTGCCCACCGCCTGTACGAACGCATCGACCTTGCCGGCCGTTTGTTGCCAGATCTCTTCGCCCATCGACGAGTAGCCGGCTGCGGCGTCCGGATTGTTGAGTTGATCGAACCACCAGTGCCCGGGCTCGCGACCGAGCTTGCGAGCGGCATCGACCATCGCTGTGATCAGCTCGGCGGTGATTCGTTTGTTGTCGCTCGGGATGAGGATGATCTGCGCGCCGAGTGCCTGAGCGGTGCGCGTCTTCTCCTCGCTGAAGGCGTCCGACGTGATGATCTTGATTGGATAGCCTTTCGCCGCGCACACCAGTGCAAGAGCCGGTCCAGTCGATCCGCCCGTATATTCGACCACCGTGCTGCCGGGCCGGAGTCGTCCATCCGCTTCGGCCGCTGCGATCGCCGCCTTCGCCATTCGGTCCTTCATGTTCCCCGTCGGGTTCGCGCCTTCGAGCTTGACCACGACGCGCGCGGAACCCGGCGGCACGACCTTGCGGAGCTGCACCAGCGGCGTGTTGCCGATCGCCTCGAGAACGCTTTCAGCGACCACTGGACATTTCCTCCTGCAACCAGGCGCGAAAATCGCGGACTGCCGCGCGTTCCTCGCCGGGCTTCAGCAACAAATAGTGCCAGCTCGAGCCGCTCAGGACTTCACGGAATGGCTGCACCAGTTTGCCTTCGCGCACCAGCGAAGCGAACAGCGTGGGCGACAGCAGTGCGACCCCGGTTCCCTCGACTGCGGCGACCGCATCGAGCTCGGACGTTGGATAGGCCGGGGCGCCGAAACGCACGCGGGGCGAGCGGACCCCGGCGTGACGAAACCACGGCGGCCAGTCATCGTGTTGGAGCAGCGGCAGCTTCGTCAGATCGCGAGGGGACTGCAGGGGCACGGTAGCTGCGAGGCGCGGGCTGAGCATCGGCGTGGAGTCGAGCGGCATGAGCTGCGTCACCTCGAACTCGGGCCAATCGCCGCGGCCCGTGCGGATGGCCATGTCGAATTCCGCGCCCGACCGCACGTCGATCGAGACGTCAAGCTGGATCGGCGTCGAGCCCTTCCGTTGGTAATACCGCGGCAGACGCGGAGCCAGCCAGCGCGAGGCGAACGACGGTACGACTGTCAGCCGCAAGGGCTGTGCAGATCGACGATAACTCCCGACGGCGTCCTCCATCATGCGCAACGCTTCCGCGACGCTCGCAGCCAGCGCGACGGCGGCGGGAGTTGGCTGCAGCTTCGGTCCGGAGCGAGCGAACAGCCGCTTTCCCAGCTCCGCTTCGAGATTGCGCATGCGCAGGCTCACAGCAGCCGCCGTTACACCCAACTCACTGGCTGCGCGCGTGAAGCTCGAATGGCGCACGCACGCCTCGAGTACACGCAACGATTCGATCGGGGGCAGGCGTCGCGTCATGCGACATTTCAAGCACAGCTTGTCGTCACGCGCAAGATTGCTCGCTGTGGCTCACTAAGCGCCCGCGCATACTGCCGCCGCATGAAGCAAGTCAGTTTAGTGCGGAGACTGATCCGCTGGATCGTACGTGCCGCCGTCCCCTGCGACAGCTACTGGCCCACGCCACGGTCCGGACATCGCGTGTTCTGGTAGTGCTCGCTGCCGCATCGAGGTAACAGCTCGTCGCACAGCCTCGGCAGCCTGCATGGACTGTTCGCTACCATCGCGCGATGAGAAACAGTTCAATAGCAGCCCTTCTGCTCATCGTCGCATCCCTGACGGCAACTGCAGAGCAGCGGCCGCCGCTTGTACAGACGGTCGACATCCAGATCCCATCGGCGCCGACCTCCGTGACAATCGCCGGCCAGCGGCATCTTGCCTATGAGCTGCACGTGACGAACTTCCGTCCCTACGACGTGGTGTTGAACCGTCTCGAAATCATCGACGCGGTTCGCGGCAGCCGCGTCGCGGAGTTTCGCGATTCGCAGCTCGCGGCAAAGCTCGGCCGGGTCGGTGCGCGGGTCGAAGGCGCGGATCGGCAGATCATTCCCGCGGGTGGACGCGCGGTTGTCTTTCTGTGGCTGCCGCTCGAAAGCGGCGTCGCGACTCCAGCCCGGCTGCAGCACCGGATCGATCTCGATCTCATGCGGCCGACCGGTCGCGTGCCGGCGAGCGTCACGGACTTCGGCTCCGCCATAGACAGCCAGCAGCCAGTTGCACTCACTGCACCGTTGCGCGGCGGGCCGTGGGTCGCACTGTACGACCCGATGATGATCGGCGGACATCGAACGTCGATCTACACACTCGATGGTCACGCACGCATCCCCGCTCGCTTCGCCATCGATTGGGTCAAGCTGGCCGACGACGCGTCGCGTGCGCGGGGCGACGCCAAGAGCATTGCGAACTGGTACGGCTATGGCTCGGAAGTGCTGGCAGTCGCCGATGCCGTCGTCGCCGAGGCTGTCGATGACATGACCGAGAGCGCGACGCTGTCGCAAGACGAAGCCCCAATGGCACTCGAGAACGCCAGCGGCAACTACATCGCACTCGATCTGGGCAGCGGACGCTTCGCGTTCTACGAGCATCTCCAGCACGGCAGCATCGGCGTCAAACGCGGCGACCGCGTGAAGAGCGGTCAGGTCATCGCGAAGCTCGGCAATTCCGGCAGCAGCTCCTCGGGCCCGCATCTGCACTTTCACGTCGCCGACGCGCGCACCGAGCTCGCGGCCGAAGGCCTGCCTTATGTCTTCCGCAACTTCGAGGTCATCGGCGCCTATGAGCGCATCGATGGATTCGAGACGGGCGAGCGCTGGCAACGGCCCTCGCCCGCCGCTGCAGGAAAACGCAGCATGGAACTGCCGGACGCCAACACGGTGATCATGTTCCGGTGAGCCGCAACCTTCCTGTGAGCGATCGCCGAGGGTAAGGTCGTGAAGGTTAAATGATGTACCCCCTTGGGGGTATCCAAAACGCCCTGCCGCGGGCGATAGCATTCTGAGCCTCGTGTTCGTCATCGCATCTCTGCGACGGCACGCAAACACTTTCAAATCACGGGGTTCAGCATGTTCAACAAATCTGGCTCTTTGGCTGTCGCCGCGGGGCTCACGGTTGCCGTGTGCTCGGTAGCAGTGGCCGGCGGTAATCCTTTCAAGGACCTGACGACCACCGAAGGCGGCTATCACACGTGGGACTCGGACCTGATCAACGTCGACGCCGTGTCGCAGACCGGTCATGGCGTGTACGTCGCCGTGCTCGACACCGGCCTGGTGCCGAACTGGAAAGATTATTTTCCGAACGCGCGCGTCGCGACCGACCTGGGCACGGGCTTCGATCAGCCGGTGACGTTCCGCTCCTCCTCCAAGAACAATCCGTGCGGGCTCGAGGTGGACGTGGGCAACCTGCAGCAGTCGACCTGGGTCGGCTCGACGGGTTCGACGCACGGCACGCACGTCACCAGCACGATTCTCGGCTACACGTACCGCTCCAACTCCGACGCGGCGCAAGGTTTCCCGCTACCGGCAATCGTCGTGCGCGGCATTGCACCGGACGTCACTGTCATTCCGGTGCGTGTGCTCTCGGATCACCAGGTTCCAGCGCTGCCGAAGTGCACCGATCCGGGTCCGCAACCCTCGACGAACGCTGTCTTCGGCACTGACGAGCAGGTCGCGGCCGGCATCCGCTACGCGACCGATCTGAAGCGCGCCGGCTACAGCCCGATGGTGATCAACATGAGTCTCGGCGGATCGGAGCTCGCGCAAGTCGAGAAGGACGCGATCGACTACGCGATCGCCAACGGCGTCATCGTCGTCGCCGCGGCCGGCAACGAAGGCGAAGCCGGCATGGGCTTCCCTGGCGCCTACGCGCCGGTGATCTCGGCGGGCGCTATCGGCTGGACGAAAGAATGGCTGAAGCCCACTGACGGTCTGCCGCGCTATCGCATGTGGTGGCTGAAGGACGGCGATCACGTGCCACCCTTGCTGCCCAACACAGGCGAGGTTGCAGATCCGACAGCAGCATCGGACATCTATGTGACGGACTTCAGCAGTCGCCAGTTGCCGGGGCAGCAGCTCGACGTGCTGGCGCCAGGCTCGTGGGTGCGCGGTCCGTTCCCGGGCGATCCGGGCTTCAATCATCTGCCCTGGTGGTCGAACGGCATCGGCGACGTGAAGGGCGGGCACAACTCGGGCAACTTCTTCTATGTCGGCGGCACCTCGATGGCGACGCCGCATACGTCAGCCCTTGCGGCGCTGATCATGCAGAAGAATCCGAATCTCACGCAGGCGCAGGTCGAGACCCTTCTCAAGTCGACGGCGCTGCCGTTGGCGGCGTCCGGCTCGCGTGCGATCTTCGACTTCGATCATGACGCAACGATCACGTGGGACACTGACTGCGGCGGCACGCCGTGCGACGCCGTTGGTGCAGGCGTGATTCAGGCTGATGCGGCGCTGAGCGCAACGCCGGCGCCTTGAGCTGATTGAAAAGCGCGCTCGTCGTCGGGGCGAGCGCGCTCCCATATGTCTTCC